>NZ_JBIURV010000001.1:516857-572772 GCF_044741025.1 Streptomyces sp. NPDC088246 | reverse complement strand
TCGACACACCCCACCCAACGCCACAACACCGGCCCGGGACACCCCCGGAACGGTCACGCCATACGAATCAACGACCCGCGAAGTCCGGGCCTAGAAGGGCGCCGAGGCACCCAGGGGCTCAGCCCTTGGGGACGATCTGGATGTCCATGTCGATGGAGATGCTGGAGCCGACGGCCGCGATGCCGCGGGCCAGCATGGTCTGCCAGGTGAGGGTGAAGTCCTCGCGGTGCAGCTCCGTGGTGGCCCGGCAGGCGGCGCGGGTCTCGCCCTCCAAGCCGTTGCCCACGCCGAGGTACTGGGTGTCCAGCGTGACCGTACGGCTGACGCCATGCAGTGTGAGCGCTCCGGTCACACCCCAGCGGGTGCCGCCGCGGTGGACGAAGCGATCGCTGTAGAACTCCAGCGTCGGATAGCGCCCGACGTCGAGGAAGTCGCTGGAGCGCAGATGGTCGTCGCGCATCTGGACATTCGTGTCGATCGACGCGGCATCGATGATCACGTGCATGGCCGATTTCTCCATGCGGTCGGCGATCCGGACAGCACCGGCGAAGGTGTTGAACCGGCCGTGGATGCGCGCCATGCCGATGTGCCGGGCCGTGAAGCCGATCTGCGAGTGCATCGGTTCGACCTCCCACTCGCCGGGGTCGGGCAGCTGCGGGGGCGCGGACAGTTGCAGGGTCACATCGCCGAGGCTCGCATGGCCTCCCTCGACGACCGTGGCCGCGCCGTGGAACGGGGTGAAGCCCTCAGCCGTGACGGCCAGCCGGTATTCGCCGGCCGGGACGGTGGCAAGGACATTGCCGTACGGGTCCGTCTCACCCCCGAAGACCTTGCGGCCCACTCTGTCCGTGACCACGAACTCGGCTTGCTGCACGATCTCGTTGACGGGGTCGAGCACTCGGCAACTGAGCACTCCCGCAGTGCGCGGCACCTCAAGTCCCGTGAGGGCGTTGCCCCGCGCGACACCCGTCGCTCCCCTGCTTCCCAGCCAACGGCCGAACATCTTCTACCTACCCCCGGGGGCGATTCACCTTGGGGCCTGACGGCTGGACGTCCTCGTCGGAGCAGCGGCCCACCGACGAGCATGCATTCGATCACCATTGTGGCGTTCGAGGCAAACAGAGCAGCTCGCAAGGGCTTGGGTAGAGGTGTTACCGAAGGTCCGAATTGACTGCTCCACCTGTGCGCGCCACTCATTCTGTGCGCATCACTCAGTCGCATTCTGTGCACGTCACTCATTCGGACAGTGCTCATGGCTGACCCACCGCCCGCAGCCCCCGCCCTGCACCCGTCACGGCGATCGCGCCGTCGGTGTCCGTACGCAGCACCACCGCGCCGCCGGCTCTGAGCGCATCGACGGTGCGCGCGGCCGGGTGACCGTACGGGTTGTCCCTGCCCACGCTCACCAGGGCGAGTCTCGGGTACGCGCTGCGCAGCAGAGCGGGGTCCTGGTGGGCGGAGCCGTGATGGGCGACCTTGAGAACGTCCACCCGTGGCAGCGCGGGATATCTGCGCAACAGCCCCTGCTGGGCCGGAGGTTCGAGGTCGCCCAGGAGCAACAGGGTCAGCCCGCCGGACCGGACGTACAGGGTGACACTGGCGTCATTCGGCTCCTGCGGTACGGGCCCGGCCCCCGGGACCGCCGATGCACCGCCCGCCCCCGTGCCGCCTGCCGGCCAGAGGACCCGCCAGTCGAGCGCCCCGATCCGGCGGCGTTCACCGGGGACGGCCCGCACCAGGGGGATGCCCGACGCGGCAGCCGTTCTCCGTACGAACGCGACCTGGTCCGACGGTTCGTCCAGGCTCGTCGTCTGAATCGCCCCCACCGCTCTGCCCCGCAGCACACCGGGCAGCCCCCGTACATGGTCCGCGTGGAAGTGCGTGAGGACCAGGAGCGGTACCTCGGTGATGCCCAGGTCGCGCAGGCACCGGTCGGCGAGCCGGGGATCGGGACCGGTGTCGACGACCACACCCGTGCCGTCCCCCGCGGCCAGCACCAGGGCGTCGCCCTGCCCCACGTCGCACATCGCGAACACCCAGTCCGGCGGCGGCCATCCAGTCAGTACCCGGGTGAGCGGCACCGGGCGCAGCACCGCAAGGATCAGCAGCAGCGCGGCGGCCGAACAGACCCAGGGGTGGCGCACGATACGACGGGCGAACAGCACCACCAGAGCTGTCAGCGCGGTGAGCAGCAGCGCGCCCTTCCCGCCGTCGGGCCAGTCGATCTCCGCCCCGGGCAGGGCCGCCCCGGTGCGGGCCACCGAGGCGATCCACCCGGTCGGCCAACCCGCGATCCGGGCGAGCAGCTCTGCCACCGGCATGGCCACCGGCGCCAGGGCGAGCGCGGCGAACCCGAGGACCGTGGCCGGCGCCACCGCGAACTCGGCCAGCAGATTGCACGGGATCGCCACCAGGCTGACCCGGGAGGCGAGCAGCACGACGACCGGTGCGCACACCGCCTGCGCCGCGGCGGCCGCGGCCAGTGCCTCGGCGAGCCTGGGCGGAACCCGGCGCCGTCGCAGCGCGTCGCTCCACTTCGGGGCGATGGTGAGCAGGGCGCCGGTGGCCAGGACGGAGAGGACGAAGCCGTAACTGCGCGCCATCCACGGGTCGTACAGCACCAGCAGCAGAACCGCGGCGGCCAGCGCGGGGATCAGTGATCTGCGGCGCCCCGTGCCGATGGCGAGCAGGGTGATCAGTCCGCAGGCCGCGGACCGCAGTACGCTCGGCTCGGGTCGGCAGACGATGACGAAGGCGAGTGTGAGCCCGCCGCCGAGCAAGGCCGTCATTCTCAGCGAGATCCCCAACCGGGGCGCCAGACCGCGCCGTTCGACGCGCGACGCTGTGCCCGGCGGTCCGATCAGGATGACGAGCAGGATCGCCAGGTTGGCACCGGAGACCGCCATCAGGTGGGTGAGGTCGGCCGCCTGGAAGGCATCGTGCAGTTCGGGGGTGACCCGTGAGGTGTCGCCGACCACGAGGCCCGGCACAAGCGCCCGCGCATCGGGATCCAGCCGCTCGGTCGCCTGCCGCAGACCACCACGCAGAGCGCCCGCCGTGCGCTGGAGAAAGGAAGGTGGCCCGGTGATGCGGGGCGGGCCTTTGCCCTCGGGCCGCAGTACGGCGGCGTTGCGCTCCCCTTCGTGCATCGGCGGCGCCAGTCGGCCGCCGATGTGCAGTTGCGCGGAAGGAAGCAACTGCTGCCACCGGGCCATCGCTCCGCCGGGCGAGACGATCAGCAGTACCGGCGTACGCAACCGGGTGACCGCACCGTCGGGTCCGGTCAGCCGCGTGATCTCGGCGTCCATGAGGAGCGAGGCGGGCGTGCTGTGGTCGCCTCTCACCCGGGGCCGGGTCTGCCGGGCGTCGGACGTCACCGTCACCTCCGCCTCGACCCTCGCGAACCGCTGGGCCAGCCCATGAACCGGCCCCTGCCGTACGTCCGCGCCGTGCAACCCGGCCGACGCAGCCCCGGCCGCCGCACAGAGCAGCGCCGCAGCAGTGGCGGTCGCGGTGGTGTGCGGCGGCCGCCGGTGGCGCACCGCGCTCCCGTCGTCCGTCGCCCCTCCCATGGCGTCGGCCGACAGCCTGCACCTCGCACGGGCCGCCGATACTCCCGACATCGCCAGGAGCACCATGGCTGCGCCGATGCAGAGCATTACGCCCGCCGTCGTCCACCGCCCCGGCGCACTCAGCGCGAGCGCCGCTCCGGCCCAGGCCGCCATGGCCGGCGGGACCAGCCGGAGGTCGACCGGGCCCTCCTGCCGCGGGTCGGAGACACCCAGCCTCCGGCCCGACGCCGCATGGACGTCCGGGGGGCTCATGGCCCCACCAGCGGTTGGAGGTCGGCGAACCGGCGGTCACCGATCCCGTTGACCTCGCGGAGCTCATCGACGGAACGGAAACCGCCGTGCTGTGTGCGGTAGTCGACGATGTGCTGGGCGAGAACCGGGCCGACACCAGGCAGGGTGTCCAGTTGTTCGACGGTCGCGCGATTGAGGCTGACCGGTCCGGTCGTGGGGCTGCCGCTGCCGCCCGGAGCGGCTCCTCCCGCACTGCCGGCGACAGGAGGACCGGGCGGGGCGCCCACCACGATCTGTTCCCCGTCCATGAGCACCCGCGCCCGGTTGATCCCGGTGAGGTCGACACCCGGCCGGGCTCCGCCCGCCGCACGCAGCGCATCGGCGACCCTTGCACCGGAAGGCAGTTGATGGATTCCCGGCATTCGCACCTTCCCGCTCACATCGACCACGATGTGCCCGCCCGGCCCCGTCGTCGGTGGCGGCCCCGGTGACGGCTCGGACACTCCGGCACCATCCGTCACCGGGCCCGAAGTCCTGGCGTGCGCGGCCTCGTTGATCGGATCAGGAGCACGTACGGAGTGGGGGCGCGCAGACCAGAAATGCGCCGCGGCGAAGACTGCGGCCGCGATCAGCACAACGGCCAGTGCGGCAAGGGTTCTTGGCTCCAAACCACATCTGAGCTGCAGCCACACCGGAATCCGCTCCCGTAGTGCCGGAACCAGCCTCTCCCATCGCCCCGTCACCCTGGAGACCTGCGCCGGGGTCGGGGTCGAGGGCGAAAGCGGGGCCGGGGCCGGCGCAGGAGCGTTAGCCGGAGCGGCACTTGGCGTCGAGGGCGGGCTCGGGGCCGAGACCTGAGCGGGAGCCGAAGCCACCCCCAGCACAGGCCGCGCGACCCGTCCGCCGTACGCACCTCCCATGAGGGCGTCCGCCCGACGGCGCGAAGCCGCCGCTACGACGTCAGCACGCCCGCGCGACGACTGTCGCCGTCCGGGTCCGAGGCCGGGACCGCCACGGGCGCGCCCGTCCGAGGCCGGGGCGCGGCCGGGGCCGCTTCCGCTTCCGCTGGTTGCACGATGTGATCGGGGAGCCATGCCTCACGACGGTAGGCACATCCGTCCGAACCCGCTGAGCAGGTCCAATTTCGGTGGACAACCTACCAGTTGTGGATAACTCGACCCCCCCGAGGGGTGACGTCGGCAAACCGGCTTCAGCGTGGCGAAACCACTGCCCCGAGCAGACCGGGCCCGGTGTGCGCGCCGATCACCGCGCCTACCTCGCTGACGTGCAGATCGACCAGACCCGGCACCCGCTCACGCAGCCGCTCGGCGAGCCGCTCGGCCCGCTCGGGTGCCGCCAGGTGATGCACGGCGATGTCCACCCGGCTGCTGCCCGCCCGTTCCGCGACGATCTCCTCCAGACGCGCGATCGCCTTCGAGGCCGTCCGTACCTTCTCCAGCAGTTCGATACGGCCGCCGTCCAGCTGGAGCAGCGGCTTCACGGCGAGCGCCGATCCCAGCAGAGCCTGCGCGGCACCGATACGACCGCCGCGGCGCAGATAGTCCAGCGTGTCGACGTAGAAGTACGCGGAGGTGCCCGCTGCCCGCTTCTCCGCGGCTGCGACCGCCTCGTCCAGGCTGCCGCCCGCCTCTGCCGTCTCCGCCGCCGCCAGGGCGCAGAATCCGAGGGCCATGGCGACCATCCCGGTGTCCACCACCCGCACCGGAACCGGTGCGTCCTTCGCCGCGAGCAGAGCCGCGTCGTACGTACCCGAGATCTCGGCCGAGAGGTGCAGCGAGACGATGCCGGTGGCTCCGGTCCCGGCCACCGCCCGGTATGCGGCGGCGAAGACCTCCGGGCTGGGCCGGGAAGTCGTCACGGGGCGACGCTTCTGGAGTGCCACCGCAAGGGAACGGGCCGAGATCTCGGTGCCGTCCTCCAGAGCCTGATCACCGAGGACGACGGTCAGCGGCACCGCGGTGATGCCGTGCCGCTCCATCGCCTCGGGCGGCAGGTAGGCCGTGGAATCGGTGACGATCGCGACATGGCGGGACATGAGCGGGAGGTTACCTGGCGAGTCTGCGGCTCGGCAGTCCGACCCCGACCGAATGATCGCTCCCGATCGCTTCGGACCGCTTCCTGTCACCGCCGGTCATCGAACGCCGCGCCGCCGGTCATCGAACGCCTATCAGTTCGTCGTTTCGGGCCGAGCTGCCTTCTGCCACGGGTATTCGGTCTGCCGTCGCGGATCCGGAGCCGTGATCGCCTGTGCCACATCATCGGCCGGCCCACCCCCCTGACCTTGCCGCTGCCTCTGGTCGCGCCCGTCGCCCTGCGGCTTCCCCTGCCTGCGAACCGGCTCGTCCGGCTCCACCGTCCAGTGGCGCAGCGCCCCGGCCTCCACATCGATCTGCGCATTCAGCGCGTCCAGATCGTCGTCGGCGAACTGCCGCGCCCGGTCCCGCACGGCCCACCGCAGCGAATCCGCAGAGTGCGTGATCCGCTCCGTACGCTGCTTCAGTCCCGGCAGCAGCGAGGCGGCCGTCGCCCGGTCGGGCTCGCGCTCCAGTTTCTTCAGCTCGTCGTCCAGCTCGTGCCCGTGCACACTCAGCCGCTGGAAGAGGCCCAGTGACTCCGAGAGCGAGGCGTCCTCGGCAACTCCCGACTGCAACGCCTCCTGCGTGGCCCGCATGGATGTGCGCAGCGCGAGCCGCAGCTGTGCCAGTTCTCCTCCCACACCCGCCTGGCCATAGCTCTTCGCCCGCAGCGTGGTGTCCTCGACGGTTCTGCGCGCCTGGGTGATCGTACGGTCGACACCTCGCTTCGCCGCACCGATGGCCTTGACGCCCACGTACACGCCCAGGGCCATGAAGGCGAAAAAGAGCAACCCCAGAATCAGGATCACGGCTTCCATGAGCGCCCCTCGGATATCGTTTCGGCTGCCGGGTGCCGGCCCCTCCACCGTAAACGGAAAGGGCAGGCCGCGGGTTCCTTCGGAACCCCCAACCTGCCCGTAGGGGAAGGCCCCCACACCGCCGTACAGCATTCAACGGTTACGCGACGACCGTCACGCGGGGACGATGAGCACCCTCGCGCGGAACGATCAGCGGCGTCACGCCGGGACGATATTGACCAGCTTCGGCGCGCGCACGATCACCTTGCGGATGCCCGCACCGTCCAGCGCCGCGACCACGGCCGGGTCGGCCAGGGCCAGTGCTTCCAGCTCCTCGTCCGCGATCGACGGGGAGATCTCCAGGCGAGCCTTGACCTTGCCCTTGACCTGCACGACGCAGGTCACGGTCTCGTCCACGACGTACGCCGGGTCGGCGACCGGGAAGTCCTGGTGCACGACCGACTCGGTGTGGCCCAGTCGGCGCCACAGCTCCTCCGCGATGTGCGGCGCCAGCGGCGCCACCAGCAGCACCAGCGACTCGGCGACGCTCCGGGACAGCGGGCCGCCCGCCTTGGTCAGGTGGTTGTTCAGCTCGGTGACCTTGGCGATGGCCGTGTTGAAGCGCATGCCGGCCATGTCCTGGCCGACCCCGTCGATCGCCTTGTGCAGCGCCCGCAGCGTCTCCTCGCCCGGCTCCGTGTCGACGACGGTGACCTCACCGGTCTCCTCGTCCACGACGTTGCGCCACAGCCGCTGCAGCAGCCGGTACTGACCGACGACAGCACGCGTGTCCCACGGCCGCGACACGTCCAGGGGGCCCATCGCCATCTCGTACAGGCGCAGCGTGTCGGCACCGTACTCGGCGCAGATCTCGTCCGGCGTGACGGCGTTCTTCAGGGACTTACCCATCTTGCCCAGGACGCGGCTGACCTTTTCGCCCTGGTAGTAGAACTTTCCGTCCCGCTCCTCGACCTCGGCCGCCGGGACCGCGATGCCGCGGCTGTCCCGGTAGACGAACGCCTGGATCATGCCCTGGTTGTACAGCTTGTGGAACGGCTCGGCGGACGAGATGTACCCCAGGTCGTGCAGCACCTTGGACCAGAAACGGGCGTACAGCAGGTGCAGTACGGCGTGCTCGGCGCCGCCGACGTACAGGTCGACACCACCGGTCGGCTGCCCCTCGCGCGGGCCCATCCAGTACTGCTCGATCGCCGGGTCGACCAGCTGCCGGTCGTTGTTCGGGTCCAGGTAGCGCAGTTCGTACCAGCAGGAGCCCGCCCAGTTGGGCATGGTGTTGGTCTCGCGGCGGTACTTCTTCGGGCCGTTGCCGTCGCCCAGGTCCAGGGTGACGTTGACCCAGTCGGCGTTCCGGGACAGCGGGGTCTCGGGCTGGGTGTCGGCGTCCTCGGGGTCGAAGGTGCGCGGCGAGTAGTCGTCGACCTCCGGCAGTTCCAGGGGCAGCATCGACTCGGGCAGCGGGTGGGCGATGCCGTCCTCGTCGTAGACGATCGGGAAGGGCTCGCCCCAGTAGCGCTGGCGGCTGAACAGCCAGTCGCGCAGCCGGAAGTTGACGGTGCCCTCACCGACGCCGTGCGCCTTCAGCCACTCGGTGATCTTCGCCTTGGCGTCGACGACGCCCAGACCGTCCAGCGAGATCTCGTCATTGGCGGAGTTGACCAGCTTCGCTTCGTACGAGGCGAAGGCGTCGTCCCAAGTCGAGGGGTCCGTGCCTCGGTCGTCCGACGGCTCGACGACACAGCGCATCGGCAGCTCGAAGGCGCGCGCGAAGGCGAAGTCGCGCGCATCGTGCGCTGGTACGGCCATGATCGCGCCGGTGCCGTAACCCATCAGGACGTAGTCGGCGATGAAGACGGGCACCTTCTCGCCGCTGACCGGGTTGGTCGCGTACGCACCGGTGAAGACACCGGTCTTGTCCTTGGCCTCGGCCTGGCGCTCCACGTCGGACTTGGCGGCGGCCAGCTTGCGGTACGCGGTGACGGCCTCGGCCGGGGACGCGTGCCCGCCGGTCCACACCGGGTGGGTGCCCTCGGGCCAGGCAGCCGGAATGATCCGCTCGACCAGCTCGTGCTCGGGCGCCAGCACCATGTAGGTGGCACCGAACAGGGTGTCCTGGCGAGTGGTGAAGACGGTGATGCCGCCCGCACCGTCGACCGGGAAGTCGACGCGTGCGCCTTCGGAACGCCCGATCCAGTTGCGCTGCTGCAGCTTGATGGCCTCGGGCCAGTCCAGCCCGTCCAGGTCGTTCAGCAGCCGGTCGGCGTAGGCGGTGATGCGCATGTTCCACTGGCGCAGCTTGGCCTTGAAGACGGGGAAGTTGCCCCGCTCGGAGCGGCCGTCGGCCGTCACCTCTTCATTGGCCAGTACGGTGCCCAGGCCCGGCGACCAGTTGACCGGCGCGTCGGATGCGTACGCCAGGCGGTACTCGCCCAGGACGTCCGCGCGCTCGGTGGCGCTCAGTACGCTCCAGTCACGGCCGTCCGGGGTGGGACGCGAACCGCTCTCGAACTGCGCGACCAGCTCGGCGACCGGGCGGGCCCGGTCGGCCTCGGTGTCGTACCAGGAGTTGAAGATCTGCAGGAAGATCCACTGCGTCCACTTGTAGTACTCCGACTCGATCGTGGCGAACGAGCGGCGCTTGTCGTGGCCCAGGCCCAGCCGGCGCAGCTGGGCAGTCATGTTCTCGATGTTGGCCTCGGTGGAGACCCGCGGGTGCGTGCCGGTCTGTACGGCGTACTGCTCCGCGGGCAGGCCGAAGGCATCGAAGCCCAGGGTGTGCAGCACGTTGTGCCCGGTCATCCGCTGGTGGCGGGCGAAGACATCGGTGGCGATGTAGCCCAGCGGGTGACCGACGTGCAGGCCCGCACCCGAGGGGTACGGGAACATGTCCATGATGAACTTCTTCGGCTTGGCGGCCAGTTCCGGATTGCCCGCCAGGTCACCGGTCGGATTCGGCGCCTCGTACGTGCCCTCGGCGTCCCAGAAGTCCTGCCAGCGTGCCTCGATGTCGGCGGCCATCGCCGCCGTGTAGCGGTGCGGCGCAGCCGTCTCGGCTGCGGAATTCGTCTCGCTCATGATCCTCAAAGCTCCATCGATCGTCATCTGCCGGCGCCCACGTCTACGGAAACGCGTCTACGGAAACGAAAAATCCCCTCGCACAGGAGGGGACGCCGCGCCGATTCCGACCAGGCATTCTCACCGGTCGGGACTGATCAGCGCGGCTCGCTAAGCAGAAGGCGTACGGCACGCATGGCGTCAGGGTACCGCACGGGCCCGGAACCGGTCCGGGCGCGGCCGGTCCGTGGACGGGACGGGGGAGCGGCCGCACGACGGAACGTCCGGGAAGCCGGGGGTCACTCCGCGTACCGCCCTGTACCGGGGCAACCGATCAAAGCCCGTACTGGCCGGTATGGAGCGACTTAGCATGCCGCAAGGGGACCGCTTTGCCGAACTATCCGGAGTCGCCCCCCTGAACCCTCATCGCAAGATCCGCTCATCCCCCACCATGAGCCCGGGCATGAGCCGCCCCATGCAGGCCGGACCGACCGTCGCCGTGCTGGTGCTCATCCCCCTGCTCGCCGTCACGGGGAGCGACGACTTGCGCGCCGCACTCGACTTCACGAGCGGCGTCCCCACACTGGTCTCGCTCACCGCCGCGGTGGGCTGGGGTCTGCTGGCCACCGACCGGCTGTTCCTCTCCTCGCGGCAGCGGCTGCTCGCTCAGGGCGTGCACCGGGCCGCTGCCGCTGCCTCGCTCTGCTTCCTGCCGCTCCATGTCGCCGTGAAGGTCGCGCTCGGGCATGTGGCGCTGACCGGCGCGCTCATACCGTTCGGCCTCGGTGTGCACGGGACAGCGGGACTGATCGGCTTCGGCTCGCTGGCCGGACTGTTGACGGTGGTCGCCGCCGCGACCGGCGCACTGCGCAGCGCCTTTGCGGCCCCCAGCAGGATCGCGGGCCGCTGGCGTGCTCTGCATGCGCTGTGCTACCCGGCGTGGTGCGCGGCATTGGTACACGGCCTGTACGCGGGCCGACCGCCGCGGCCTGGGTCGTGGATGGCCTCGCACGACGCCGTGGTGTCCCGGGAGTCCCTGGACGCGCCGGCGGCGCGCTGGGAGCGGGAGCGATCCTGCCGATCAGGCCCGAGAGCTGCCCGCTCGGCGAGTCCCTGCGGGTGACGAACTGGCTCGCCGCCGAGACTGCGGGCCAGTGCGGTCCGTGCAAACTGGGGCTGCCGGCCGCGGCGGGCTGTCCGACGTGCCGAACGGCGTCGGGCCCGCGGCCCGGGAGGCGCTGCGTGAAGTGACCCGGACAGTGAGGGGCCGGGGCGCATGCAAGCATCCGGACGGCTCGGCGCGCATTCTGACCTCGACGCTGTCCGCCTTCACGGACGACCTGGCGGCACATGTCCTGGACAGCGGCTGCGGCCGCGAGACGCTCGGGGTCCTACCCCTGCCCCTGCCCGCGCCTGGCCGGCAAGGCCTGGAGGAGTCCATTCCGAGTGGTGGGCGGCTGGCGGTGGACTGGACGCTCCGCCAGGGCCACGGGCTCTGGCGGACATCGTCCCTGAGTTGATCGGGCTGGGCCCCGACGGTTACCCGGCGCTCGCGGACGCAGCGGTTCCGATGCATCTGAGGGGCGCGCACAGCGCGCAGTGCGCCGGTGTCCCGCGCTGGCGCTCCGCTTCGAGAGGAGGCGGCGGAACGCCCCGCGCTGCTGCCGGCCATCGGCCGGAAGGCCCTTGGCAGCGGCCGCAATTGACGTACGAACACGAGAAGCGGGTCACCCTGTGAGGATGACCCGCTTCTCATTTCTCCACTGTGGAGCTAAGGAGAATTGAACTCCTGACCTCCTGCATGCCATGCAGGCGCTCTACCAACTGAGCTATAGCCCCGTGCTGTGTGCCGCCCGGTTCCCCGTGGCGACATCGAGAACATTACCGGTGACCCCGCCACTCCACCAAATCGTTTCCCGCCTGCACGGCTTTGACCGAATTTGCGGCATCTTCGTCAAGTGATGGCGAGGCGGTTCACGCGGTGGCGAAGGAGTAGAAGCGCTTGAGCGTGCAGTGCTCCTCCAGCAGCCGCCCGTAGATCGGCTCCCCTTCCAGCTCCCGGTAGGTCTCGATCGGGTCGCCCTTTATGATCAGCGCCCGCGCACACTCCTCGCACCAGTACTGGTACTCCGGATTGATCGGATCCATGTCCCTGACGATGGGCGTACCGCTGCCGCACCAGTCGCACTTCCGCCTGTGTGCACCCATGGGTCAGCTCCGGCTTTGGCCGCGGGCGGTACACACGCAGGAGACTCCGCCGTTCCCGCCGAGCACGTGGACCGCATGGGACGGATCACCAGCAGGACGACCGGCGCGGACGCGGCGTTCGGGGACAAGGAGCAGGTCCGGGACCTCGTCGCGGCTCGCAGGCATCGCGCGCTCCCTCCCGTTCGGTCCGTCGCCCCCTCCGGCGGTCCGATTCTGCCATGACGCCGCAAGGGGGTCAGCCCGCCGGACATCCGGCCGGTCACCGACGCCGCACGAGACCCACCGACGCGCCTGCGATCGCGGCCACCGACAGTGCGAGAGCGCATGCCCACAGGGCATGCCCCGACCCCTGCGCCCCTGGCGTATCAAGGCGGTTGAGGTAGAGCGTGCCGAATGCCGCCACGCCGATCAGCTGGCCGAGCTGAGTGACGGTCACCAGTGCACCGCTCGCATCAGCCGCTTCTTCCGGACGTACCTTCGCCAACGCCCCCGTAAGGGTGGGACTGAAGCCCAGCGCCATACCGCTGCCCACAATCGCGAAGGCCGCATACAGCCAGGGCCCGCCGTCGCCGCCGTCCCGCATCAGCAGCCCGATGGCCGAGGAGCCCACGGCCACCAGTGCGAACCCGCCCGGAACCAGGGCCCCTTGGAGCCTCGCGGGCCACCGGCGCCAGGTCAGCCCGATCGCACCGAATACCAGCGCGGTCGGTGCGAACATCAGCCCCGCGCGCAGCGCCGAGTAGCCCAGACCACCCTGGACGTGCAGTGTCATCGTGAAGAGGAAGCCCGCGTTGATCGCCATCACCACAAGAATGCGCAGCGCCGCCCGCGCCATGCCGGGGATACGCAGCACCCTGAGCGCGATCAGGGGCGCACCACCGCGCGCGGCCAGCCGTGACTCATAACCGGCGAACCCGGCGAAGAACCCCACGGAGGCGATCAGGCAGACCCAGGACCAGACCGGCCAGTCCAACTCCTGTCCGAGCACCAGGGGGACGGTGAGCAGCGTGACGGCTGCGGCGAGCAGCACCAGCCCCGGCAGATCGAGTCCGCGGGCGCGTGCCTGGGCCCTGGCGCCCTCCGTGCGCGGCTCGCCGGGCAGCACGCGGATGCCGAGCACCAGCAGAACCAGCCCGATCGGTACATTCACCAGGAAAACCGGCCGCCAGCCCGCGCCGAACAGATCGGCGCTGACCAGCACCCCGCCGAGCACCTGCCCTGCGGCCGCGCCGGTGGCGAGCACCGCGCTGTAGGCACCGAGCGCCCGAATCCGTGCCTCGCCGGTGAAGTGGCGCTGAATGAGGCTGAGCACCTGCGGAATCATCACCGCCGCACCCGCTCCCTGGGCCAGCCGGAAGGCGATCAACTGCCCGGTTCCGGCGGCGAGTCCGCAGGCCAGCGAGGCGGCCGTGAAGACGGCGAGTCCGGCCAGATGGGCCCGGCCGTGTCCGAGCAGACCGCCGAGCCTGGCACCGGTGATGAGCAGCACGGCGTACGTGATGGTGTAGCCGGCCACGATGAGCTGCAACCCCGCTCCGGAGGCGCCGAGTTCGCTCCGGATCGTCGGGGCGGCGACGTTGACGATGAAAATGTCGAGCAGCGCCATGAACTGAGCCGCGAGCACCAGGGCAAGCACTCTGCCGGGGCGTTTGTCAGTGGCGGTGTCTTTACTGGTTACGGAACGTGGAGTCGCCTCTGAGGCCGTCGTCATGGCATCGAGCCTGACCCCGGTCGGATACGGGTAACGAGAGCCCACTGATGCTGGTACTGACAGCACCTGGCAACTCCCGTGCGGGACACCGACGATGGGGGCGTGACAACGGTGACGGCACATCAGCAGGGGCAACACCGGCGGCGTCCGGAGCTCGCGGCCTTTCTGCGCAACCGCCGGGCGCGGGTGACACCCGCCGATGTGGGCATGGCGCCCGGACTGCGCCGCCGCACGCCGGGCCTGCGCCGCGAGGAGGTCGCGCAGCTCTCCGGCGTCGGTGTCACCTGGTACACCTGGCTGGAACAGGGCCGTCCGATCAACGCCTCACCGCAGGTACTGGACGCCGTGGCGCGCACACTGCGGCTGGACGCGCCGGAGCGCGAACACCTCTACCACCTGGCGGAGGTGGCCTACGCCCCGGGCAGACAGAACGACGCGATAGAGGTGGGGCCCGAGATCCAGGGCATCATCGACGCGCTCGATCCGCACCCCGCCGTGGTCTACAACACCCGGTACGACGTCCTGGCCACCAATCCCGCCTACCGCGACCTGTTCGGCGTCCCCGGAATAGCGGAAACGGGGATACGCAATGTGCTGTGGACGCTGTTCACGGTTGCCGAAGAAGCCTGTCCCGTCGTCCACCGGACCCAGGAACTGCCGATCATGGTGGCGACGCTGCGGGGAGCCTACGGACGCCATACGGGCGAGCCCGCCTGGGAGTCGTTCGTCGAACAGCTCTCGGCCGCCAGCCCGTACTTCGCCGAGCTGTGGCGCAGCGGGGACGTCGCCCCGCCGGGACCGCGGGTGAAGACCTTCCGGCACTGGGCGGCAGCCACCGATATACGGATGACCTCGGTGTCGCTGTCCGTCAACGGGCTGCCGGAGTGCCGGATCGTGGCCTACACCCCGGCCGACGAGGAGAGCGGCGAACAGGTGGCGGCGCTGCGGCGGCGGCGTGAGGCGTGACCGGGCGCACGGTCAAGGCGGTCGGACGTCAGAAGGGACCCCAGGCCGGGCAGTCGGGAGGAACGCAAAGATCCCGCCCCCTGATGGGGACGGGATCTCGATTGTGGAGCTAAGGAGAATTGAACTCCTGACCTCCTGCATGCCATGCAGGCGCTCTACCAACTGAGCTATAGCCCCGCTGTTCGCCGTGTTTCCCTGCGTTTCCGCGCTGCGAACAAGAAGAACTTTAGCCTGTGACCAGCCAGAAAGTGAAATCCGGCCGACGCCGCCCGGAGGTGACCTCCGAGCGCCGTCCGGGCCCGCCCCGCAGGCAGGCCCATGGCACTCCCAGGCCCCGGCGCTCCTACGTGTCGTCGCCGAGCACCGGCTCCGGCAGCGTGCCGGCATTGTGCTCCAGCAGGCGCCAGCCCCGCGCGCCCTCGCCCAGCACCGACCAGCAGCAGTTGGAGAGCCCGCCGAGCCCTTCCCAGTGGTGCGCCTCCAGACCCAGCAGCCGACCGATGGTGGTGCGGATGGTGCCGCCGTGGCTGACCACGACGAGCGTGCCGCTGTCAGGCAGCTTCTCGGCGTGCCCGAGTACGACCGGGGCGGCCCGGTCGGCGACCTCGGTCTCCAGCTCACCGCCGCCGCGGCGCACGGGCTCGCCGCGCTTCCATGCGGCGTACTGCTCGCCGTACAGCCCTACGATCTCCTCGTGGGTGAGGCCCTGCCAGGCGCCCGCGTAGGTCTCGCGCAGTCCCGCGTCATGCGCTACTTCGAGGCCGGTGATCGCGGCGAGTTCGGCGGCCGTGGCCGCCGCTCGCTGCAGATCGGAGGCGACGATCGCAGCCGGCTTCAGCGAGGCGAGCAGCCGGGCGGCCCGCTGGGCCTGCCCGACGCCGGCCTCCGTGAGTGCGATGTCCGTGGAGCCCTGGAACCGGCGCTCCAGATTCCATGCCGTCTGGCCGTGTCGCCAGAGGACGATCCTGCGGCCCCTGCCGCTTCCGCTGCCTTTCAGCTCTGCTCACCTTCCGTGCTGCCGGTGAGCTGGGCGTGCTCCGCGGCCTTGCCCCGGGTCTTGACGGCGTCCTCGGGGAGCGCGATCTCGGGGCAGTCCTTCCAGAGGCGCTCCAGCGCGTAGAAGACCCGCTCCTCGCTGTGCTGGACATGGATGACGATGTCGACGTAGTCGAGGAGGATCCAGCGCGCGTCGCGGTCGCCCTCACGGCGTACCGGCTTGGCGCCGAGTTCCTTCTGGAGCCGTTCCTCGATCTCGTCGACGATCGACTTGACCTGGCGGTCGTTGGGGGCCGAAGCCAGCAGGAAGGCGTCTGTGATCGACAGCACGTCGCTGACGTCGTACGCGATGATGTCGTGCGCGAGCCGGTCGGCGGCCGCCTGAGCGGCGGCGTTGATGAGCTCGATGGAGCGGTCCGTGGCGGTCACAAGCAGGCTTTCGTCGGCGGTCAGATCAACCTCTAGGGTCTCACGGACCGCCGACAGCCCACGCAGCGAATGTACGAAGATCGAATCGCCGTCATCCGGGCGGTGCGGTCCCGGTCATTTGATCTCGTAGTTCTGGCCGAGCACGACGGACACATCCGCGTTCGCGGCGGGCTTGCCCTGCTTGAGCGCGCTCGTCGGCAGACCCAGGGTCTTGGCCACCTGCGTCGCCTTGTCCTTGTCCGCCGCGGTCTTGTAGACGACCTCGGACAGCGCCGCGGTCTCGGCCGTTCCGCCGCCGACGAAGGCATAGCCGCCGTTGACCAGTTTGATCTGGGCGGACTCCGTGGCGTCCTTGTCACCGGTGGCGTTCTTGATCCCGACCCGCACCGCCGCACCGGCGTCCGGAGCCTTCACCGTGCCGCCCAGGATGTCCTTGACGACGCTCTCGGTGGCCGCGTCGGTGAGGGTGCCGTCGGCCTGCACCGGCAGCAGTGCCGTCTTGTAGTCGCCGACCTTGGCGTGCTGGGCGAGCTTGGCCAGCGAGGCACCGAGATCCTTCTCGGGGAGCGACGGGTCGAGGATCTGCGCCAGCGTCTGCACGGTGACCGTGGCGGCCTTCGGGTCGTCCGAGATCTTCCGCAGAACGGCCCGCATGACCTCCCCGAACCGCATGAGCTGCTTCGCCTCGGCCTCACCGGGTGCCCGGTAGGTGGCGTATGCAACGGCCATCTGGCCGCTCAGGGTCTGCGCCTCACCCTTCTTCACCAGGGGGGAGGCGCCCTTCTTCGTGTCGGGCACCTCGGTGTCGGTGTCGACCTCGATGCTGCCGACCAGATCGACGAGAGTCTCCAGATAGGGGGTGTCGAGCCGCCACGTGCCGCTGATCTTGGTGCCGAGCAGTGTGTCGATGGAATCGCGGGTGCCCGTGGTGCCGTCGTCCTCCACGGACTTGCCGAGGGTGGTCGTGACGCCCTCGTCGCTGGCGACCGCGAGCGAGTTGGGGAGCAGGACCGTGGTCCCCTGTTTGGTCGTCACATTGTCGACGAGCAGCGCCGTGGAGGTGCCGCCCTTCTTGGTGTTGCGCAGATGGACCACGATGACGTCCCGCTGCTGCGGGCCCGTCGATGCGGTGTTGTCCTTCTCCGAGCCGGAGAGGCCGGGGATCTTGCCGGCGGACCAGAGGTAGCCGACACCGCCGACCACCACCAGGACCACCACGACTATCAGCGCGACCATGCGGTTGCGGCCGCGACGCCGTGCCTCTTCGCGCCGCTCGCTGCGGCTCTCGGTGAATTTCAGCCAGTCGATGACGTCTTCGGAGTCCTCGTCGGGCTCCTCGATGAAGGAGAACTGCTCCGTGCGGTAGTCGCGGTCGGCTCGGCGCTGCCCGGGGACGGCCGGTTCCGGGCCGGCCTCGAAGTCGGGCCCGGGCTCGGGTTCCTGCCCGGCCGGCGCGGGTGCGGGCGGGGATGGCTGTGCGGCGGCCTGCTGCGGGATGTTCCACTGCTGGGTGGTGTCGACCGCGGCGGGCTGCCGGCCGGTGTCGTAGCCATAGCCGTCGTAGCCGCCGTATGCCTGCTGTTGGGGCTGCTGGGGGGCGGCGTACGGGTCGTACGGCTGCTGCGCGGGCTGCTGATGCGCGGGCTGCGGCTGTTGAGGCTGGACGTACGGGTCGTATCCGTACCCCTGATCGGCCTGATGCGGCTCCTGCTGGGACTGCTGGGACTGCTGGGACTGCTGAGGCGCATACGGGTCGTACGGCTGCTGTCCGGGCTGCTGATACACCGGCTGCCCGTACTCGTCGTAGCCGATGATCTGCGGCTGCTGGTAGTACGGGTCGTACGGGTTCTGTCGGTCGTTCACCGGGGCCCCTCTGCGTGGCTCATTCGCCGCGGTACAGCTGGCGCTTGTCGATGTAGCGGACCACGCCGTCCGGCACCAAGTACCAGACCGGCTCCCCCTGCGCGACCCTCTCACGGCAGTCCGTGGACGAGATCGCGAGCGCGGGCACCTCCACGAGGGAGACCCCGCCCTCCGGCAGCCCGGGGTCCGCGAGCACATGCCCCGGCCGCGTCACACCGATGAAGTGGGAGAGGGAGAACAGTTCGTCGGCGTCCCGCCAGGTGAGGATCTGGGAGAGCGCGTCGGCGCCGGTGATGAAGAAGAGGTCCGCGTCGCCGTGGATCGCGCGCAGGTCCCGCAGCGTATCGATGGTGTACGTCGGCCCGCTGCGGTCGATGTCGCTCCGGCTGACCGAGAACTGCGGGTTGGACGCCGTCGCGATGACCGTCATCAGATAGCGGTCCTCGGCCGGGGAGACGTGCTTGTGGCTCTTCTGCCACGGCTGCCCGGTCGGCACGAAGATCACCTCGTCGAGGTGGAACTGGGCGGCCACTTCGCTGGCCGCCACCAGGTGTCCATGATGAATCGGGTCAAACGTCCCGCCCATCACGCCGATTCGGCGCTTCCCGCGGCCGGTAGGCACTTCCTGCTCTCCCATGCGTGCAGAGCCTACTGGCACAGCTGTACGCCTTCGCCTCAGCGGTCGCGGTTGAAGCGAGTGGTGATCCACAGCAGGAGCAGCAGCACGACGAATGCACCGCCCCCGGTGAGATACGGGCTGAGACTTTCGTGGTTGCCACCGTGCTCGCCGCCCTCGGCGGCGAGAGTGACCAGCTGGTGCGCGGTGCTCGTGAGGCTCATCTTCGGCAGGACCTATCGATCGGGAGTCGGAAGGAAGACGTCGCGCACATCGTATGCGGGCGCTCCGGGCACGCTCACGCCGACTCAGTCGTTGTTGTCGTCGTTGCGGTATCCGCGGAGCAGGAACCAGCCGAGCAGGACAGCTCCGACGAGCGAGGCGAGCAGCACGATGCGGAGCGTGTTGCCGGGCCCCTGGTCCTCGGATGCGGCGGCGAGCAGAGCAACGGTATGCGGCATGTCGGGCGTCTCCTCAGTTATCCACAGCCCCCCGCACACCGTAGCCCCAGCACCTACGCTGGGATTGTCAGGGGGCGAGCGACGTCTCGTACGAACAGGGGGCCCATTCATGACCGAACGCAGCCACGAGAGCCACGAGAACGTGCCGAGCAGGCAGCGCAGGCGTTTCGCAGGGATCTCGTCCCGGGCCTACGAACACCCGGCGGACCGCTCGGCCCTGGTGGCCCTGCGCAAGCTGAGCGGTTTCGACACCGTGTTCAAGACACTGAGCGGTCTGCTGCCCGAGCGCAGCCTGCGACTGCTCTTCCTCTCCGACTCCGTCCGGGTGAGCGACGCGCAGTTCGTCCACCTCAACGACATGCTGCGGGACGCCTGTTACATCCTGGACCTGGAAAAGGTCCCGCCGATGTACGTCAATCAGGACCCGCAGCCCAATGCCATGTGTATCGGTCTCGACGAGCCGATCATCGTGGTGACGACGGGGCTGGTGGAGCTGCTCGACGAGGAGGAGATGCGGGCCGTCATCGGCCACGAGGTGGGACACGCCCTCTCCGGCCACGCCGTGTACCGCACGATTCTGCTGTTCCTCACCAATATCGCGTTGAAGGTCGCCTGGATCCCGCTCGGCAATGTCGCGATCATGGCGATCGTGACGGCACTGCGCGAGTGGTTCCGCAAGTCGGAGCTGTCGGCAGACCGGGCGGGGCTGCTGGTCGGACAGGATCTGCAGGCATCGATGCGCGGCCTGATGAAGATCGCGGGCGGCAATCATCTGCACGAGATGAATGTGGACGCCTTCCTCGCCCAGGCCGACGAGTACGAGAAGGGCGGCGATCTGCGCGACTCAGTGCTCAAGATCCTCAACCTGCTGCCCCGCTCGCACCCCTTCACCACGGTGCGCGCGGCCGAGCTGAAGAAGTGGTCCGAGACGCGCGACTACCAGCGGATCATGGACGGCCACTACCCACGGCGCGACGAGGACAAGGACACCTCGGTGACGGACTCCTTCCGGGAGTCCGCGGCGCACTACGCGGACACGGTGCGCAGCAGCAAGGATCCGCTGATGAAGCTCGTCGGCGACATAGCGGGGGGCGCGGGGGACCTGGGCGGCAAGCTCCGCGACAAGTTCACCGGTCAAGGAAGCGGGGGCGCAGCCGGCAAGGGCGGTGCTACGGACGGTTCCGCGGGCTCTGCGGGGCCCCAGGAGCCTCGGAACCCTGATGAGCCCGGGGCTGCTGGGAGCTGACCGTGAGCGTCCCGCAGAGTGCCGCAGTGGGCCGGTCCGTCGCATACGGGTCGGTGCCCGCGGGGCCGCGGGGGACGGCGTGCTGCCCGGCGAGCAGCGGCCGCAGCGCACCTGTGGTGTCCGCCGGGCACGCCTGCGGTCCGGCCTGTACGTAGCTGGTGCGCAGTTCCAGCCGGTGCAGCCGCAGGTCTTCCCGGTCGAAGCGGAAGCGCAGCTCGCGCCGTACGGTGAAGAGCGAGGCGCCGCCTGCCCGTTGGGGCCCTGAGACCGCCGGGCGGAGCGTGTATGTGAAGGTGTGGTCCGATACCACCTCCAGGGTGTCGGACCCCGCCTCCGTGTAGCTCAGGGTGCCCCGGACCCGTATGTCCGGAGCGGCCAGTGCCACCTTCGCCGGGTCGAAGCGCACCAGCCAGCCGGTGGCGGCATGCTGTCCGTCGTCGTCCGGCCGGCTCATACTGCGGTCGAACTGGGCCATCTGGTCCGGGTCGAGCAGCAGTTCCACCGGCCGCACCGCGTTTCCGGTGAGGACGTCGGGGTCGAGCGAGGACGCCGCCAGGTAGTCCTTGACCGTGGTCAGGGCCGTCTCGACCTGGCCGTCCGAGAAGTTGTCCGTCCCTCGGATCGCCGGCAGATTGATGCCTGCGGCACCTGTTTCGAACTGTGCGGCGGGGCTCTTCGCGAGGAGGTCGGCGGCGGTTCCGCCGGGTACGGCACCCTGGGGAGCCAGGGGTACGACGGTCGACCTCAGAGGTTCGGCCCTTCTGCCGACGGGCGCCTGGTAGGGGTGACGGAAGCCCATGTACACGGCCGTTCCGAAGGCCAGGGCGATCAGGAGGACCAGGGCGATGGCTGCCTTGGAGCCGGCGCGGAAGCCCCGGGCCGGGAGGCTGCGTACGGCACGGGCGTGGTCCCGCATGCGTTCCTGGGCGGAGAATTCCTTCAGCCGGGCAGCACGCACGAACGACTCGTCGAAGACGAGTGACCGGTACTCGTCCTCACCGCCGCCCGGCGCGCTCTCGGGCGGACCTTCTGGTGGTTCTCCGCGGTCTGCCATGACTTCTTCTCCCGACTCCACGTCACCGACCGGGGCCGGAACGCTTCGCTCTGCTTCGGCCGAATGGCTTCGGACAGGGCCTGCCCGTCATGAGTTCGCATGACGTCGCATCGCGTCGCATGACTACGCATGTACGGACGAGTGAGAAGCCCCCTCGGGGAGAGAGGGGTCACACCTTCAGGGTAGGTCGATTACGACCGGGGTAAACGCCCAGCCGCGCGAGAGTTGCCCCGAGACCCCGGCCGACCGCCCTCAGGACGGGCGCGGGACCGCTGAGACCGTGGGGCGGGGGTAGCCGGCCGAGCCCGACGGGATGGCGCTGGGGACGGGGCCGGGTGCACTGTCCACGCCGGTGGTGGCGGGTGGCGGGGCGGGGTCCTGGCGGTTGCCCGAGGTGTTGCGGTAGACGGCACTGAAGGCCAGCGCGACCATTCCGATGCCCATCAGCACGGCGAGCAGCCAGGCCACCGGCCGGTGCCAGCGCGCCGCACCCCGGTAGGGGCGCAGGACGCCGCCGTGGCGCCCGTAGGGGCCGCTGCCGTACGCGTCGTCGCCATCGGGGCCCAGCGGGTCGCCGCAGGCGCTCCCGCGGCCATATGCGCCGCCCGGCCCGTATCCCTCGTCATAGAGCTCGTCGTCCGGCGGACCGCCGCCCGCCCGCGCCCTGGACGCCTCGGCCTCGGCGCGCGCCTGCGCAGCCGCCAGCAGTCGCTCCACGGCGGTGGGTTCATGGATCTCGGCGGCCCGTACGAAGTCCTCGTCGAATACCACGGAGGCGAAGTCCTCGTCCGCGCCCCCGCGGTCGTCGTCGGGCTCCCAGCCGTCCGGGAACGGCCTGCCCCCCACGTCGTCCGGCACGGCTCCAGACTAGCCCCGCCGGGTCGTTCTGGGCAGGGAGCCCGCAACATTCACCGCAGCCGGACAGTCACCGCACGTGGCCGTCGCCCGTGACGATGTACTTCGTCGAGGTCAGCTCCGGCAGGCCCATCGGACCCCTGGCATGCAGCTTCTGCGTGGAGATGCCGATCTCGGCGCCGAAGCCGAACTGACCGCCGTCGGTGAAGCGCGTCGACGCGTTCACGGCCACCGTCGTGGAGTCCACCAACTGGGTGAAGCGGCGGGCCGCGGCCTGGGAGGTGGTCACGATCGCCTCGGTGTGGCCGGAGGACCAGAGCCGGATGTGCGCGACAGCCGCGTCCAGCGACTCCACGACGGCCGCGGCGATGTCGTACGAGAGGTACTCGGTCTCCCAGTCCTCCGGCGTCGCCGCCACCACGGTGGCCTTGGACCCCTCGGCGTATTCGAGGACCCGCTCGTCGCCGTGCACGGTCACCCCGGCGCCGGCCAGCGCGTCCAGTGCCCGGGGCAGGAAGTCCGCGGCGATGTCCTTGTGGACCAGGAGCGTCTCGGCGGCGTTGCAGACGCTCGGGCGCTGCGCCTTGGAGTTGATCAGGATGTCGACGGCCATGTCGAGGTCGGTCTGCGCGTCCACGTACACATGGCAGTTGCCAGTGCCGGTCTCGATGACCGGAACGGTGGATTCCTCAACCACTGTGCGGATCAGCGAGGCGCCGCCTCGCGGGATGAGGACGTCGACGAGGCCGCGCGCCCGCATGAGTTCCCGTACCGAGTCGCGGTTCTCGCCCGGCACCAGCTGCACCGCGTCGGCCGGGAGGCCGGAGCCGCCGACCGCATCGCGCAGCACCCGTACGAGCGCGACATTGGAGGCGTAGGCGGAGGACGAGCCGCGCAGCAGGACGGCGTTGCCCGATTTCAGGCAGAGGGCAGCGGCGTCGACCGTCACATTGGGCCGGGCCTCGTAGATGATCCCGACCACGCCGAGCGGTACCCGGACCTGTCGCAGGTCGATGCCGTTGGGCAGGGTCGAGCCGCGGACGACCTCGCCGACCGGGTCGGGCAGCGCCGCGACGTCCCGCACATCGGCGGCGATGGCGCGGATCCGTTCCGGTGTGAGGGTGAGCCGGTCGACGATCGACTCGCTGGTCCCGGCCTCACGGGCGCGGGCGACGTCCTCGGCGTTGGCCGCGACGATCTCGCCCGTCCGAACTTCCAGCGCGTCCGCGATCGCCAGCAGCGCGTCGTCCTTCGCCGCGCGCGGCAGTGGCGCGATGTCGGCGGCGGCGGAGCGTGCCCGGTAGGCGGCCTGGGCAACCGGGGACATGTTGTCGTACGGCGAGAGCGTGGTCATGCCCGCAGGGTAGTGCGCACACTGCGGGCATCCGTCACGTATCCCGTGATGCGAGACAACCGTCCCAGGACGGGCCGGTTCAGTACGGGTGGACGCCGACCGGTGCAGCCGGCGGCGGCCCGTATCCCTCGGCGATCCGCTGGTGGTACGTCTCCCGGTCGATGACCTCCAGGCCGACGATCTCCCAGGGCGGCAGTTTGGCGCTGGAGCGGTGTTCCCCCCACAGCCGCAGCGCGACGGCCGCCGCATCGTGCAGGTCACGCGCCTCTTCCCAGTAGCGGATCTCCGCGTGGTCGTTGGCGTACCGGCTGGTCAGCAGGAAGGGATGGTCGTGCGCGAGCTGTTCGAGACCGCGTCTGACCTCCTTCAGCGGAATCGCGGCGCCGGAGACGCTGAGCGTGATGTGCCAGAGTCTCGACGGGGTGCGTTCCTCCTTCGCCACCGTCGGCTCGGGCCCGGTGGTCCGGTCGTCCCTGCGGTCCACGGACCGGCTCTCGTCGAAGCCGACACCTGCTCCGACACTGGTCAGGGCCCGGCCACCCGTTCCTCGGGGCGGCGCCCCCGGGCGCGCTCGTCTCACCGGCGGCCTCCTGTGAATGCGTTTGCTGTGCTGTACCCCGCTGTGCCCCCGTTACAAAGTTGACCAGTCCGCGGCCGACGATGGGGCGCTTTTCGTGAAGGTCCCTGCCCCGAGGCTGGACTTTCAGCCGTTTCAGGGGGTCTGTCGGGGGTGCAGGACGACGAGATCGTCCCTGTGTACGACCTCGCGCTCATATGCTGGACCGAGTTCACGTGCCAGGTCGCGGGTGGATCGGCCGAGCAGCTGCGGAATCTCCTTGGCGTCGAAGTTGACGAGTCCGCGAGCCACGGGGCGGCCTTCGAGGTCGCGCAGTTCCACCGGGTCCCCCGCGGTGAACTCGCCCTCGATCGCGGCGATTCCTGCGGGCAACAGCGAGCTGTGCCGCTCGACGACCGCCTCTACGGCCCCGTCGTCGAGGGTCAGCGAGCCCTGCGGGGTGGAGGCGTGGGCGAGCCAGAGGAGCCGGTCCGCCGAGCGGCGCCCGGTGCGGTGGAAGTACGTACCGGTGTCGCGTCCGGCCAGCGCGTCGGCGGCCCGGCTCGCGGAGGTGAGGACGACCGGGACTCCGGCGGCCGTGGCGATCCGGGCGGCCTCGACCTTGGTGACCATGCCGCCTGTGCCGACGCCTGCCTTCCCCGCGCTGCCGATGGCGACACCCGCGAGATCCTCGGGGCCGGCCACTTCGGCGACCCGCGAGGTGCCCGGGGTGCTGGGGTCGCCGTCGTAGAGGCCGTCCACGTCCGAGAGGAGGACCAGCAGATCGGCGCGGACGAGATGGGCGACGAGCGCGGCGAGCCGGTCGTTGTCGCCGAACCGGATCTCGTCGGTGGCGACGGTGTCGTTCTCGTTGACGATCGGGAGCGCACCCATGTCCAGGAGCTGGTCGAGGGTGCGATAGGCGTTGCGGTAGTGGGCGCGCCGACTGGTGTCGTTGCTGGTGAGCAGCACCTGGCCGACGCGTACGCCGTAACGCGCGAAGGAGGCGGTGTAGCGGGCGACGAGCAGTCCCTGTCCGACGCTGGCGGCGGCCTGCTGTCTGGCCAGGTCCTTGGGCCGGCGGTGCAGCCCGAGCGGGGCGAGCCCGGCCGCGATGGCGCCGCTGGAGACGAGCACGATCTCGCGCTCCCCGCCGCTCCTCACCTTGGCGAGCACGTCGACGAGCGCGTCGACACGGTCCGCGTCGAGGCCACCCGCCGCGGTGGTGAGGGATGAGGAACCGACCTTGACCACGATCCTGCGGGCCTCTGTGACGCCCTGCCTTGCCCCTGACACGTACATCCCCAATGATTCGGCCTCGCCCAGCCCTGGCAATCTACGCGAGCGGCGGAATCGGCGCCTGTGCGTTCCGGCCCGTGGACGTGTGAGCGGCTCCATGACCCGTGCGTCCGGCCCCGCCGCCGAAGAGATCGACAGCCGCATCAACAGCCAAGCTCATTACTCACATCGAATGATCGGCTTCTCGACGTGGTGCACCGGCACCGGGCGAATGGGCGCGGGAATATCGAATCGCGTCAACCAGCGCAACCATCGAAACGTCTCGCTCATCTAACTGCCGATAGGGTGCGTGGCGGCGGCCCTCCCCCGTTTTTCGGCAGTGTGCAGTGTCGGCCCCGCATCCGCCACCATCTCCAGGGCCCTCTACCAGACATGGGACAGCAGCGATGCCAGTCAAAGTAAGTGTCGTCATTCCGGTATACAACCCGGGCAAGTACATCGACCCCTGCATCGACTCACTTCTGCGGCAGACCCTCCCTGCAGGGGAGTTCGAAGTTCTCTTCGTCAACGATGGCTCCACGGATGACACTCCTGAACGGCTCGAAAAGCTGGCGGCGGAACACCCCCATTTCCGGGTGATCACCATCCCCAACTCCGGATGGCCCGGAAAGCCCCGCAACGTCGGTGTGGACGAAGCGAAGGGCGAGTACGTCCAGTTCGTGGACCAGGACGACCATCTCGCCTCCGACGCCCTGCGTCGGCTGTACGAGATGGGGCACCGCAACGGCTCGGACATCGTCATCGGCAAGGTGGCCAGCAACTTCCGCGGTGTCCCGCACGGCGTGTTCAAGAAGAACCGCGATAAGTGCACCCTGCGCGACGCACCGCTGTACGACAGCCTCACGCCGCACAAGATGTTCCGGACGGAGTTCCTCCGCAAGAACGGCATCGCCTACCCCGAGGGCAAGCGCCGCCTCGAGGACCAGCTCTACATGATGCAGGCGTACTTCCCGGCCGAAGTCGTCTCCATCCTGGGCAACTACACCTGTTACTTCTATTCCCGGCGCGACGACGGCAAGAACGCCGGTTCCACCAGGATCGTTCCGGCCCACTACTACGGAAACCTCCGCGAAGTCCTGGACGTCGTCGTGGCCAACACCGAGCCGGGCAAGTTCCGGGATCTGCTGCTCCGCCGCTTCTACCGGGTCGAGATGCTGAGCCGGCTCAGCGAACCCGCGGTGGCCAAGTACCAGCCCGATTTCTTCGGCGAGATGTGCGACGCGATCAGGCCGCTGGCCATCGACTTCATGGGCGACGGTGTGCACGACGGCCTCGGCCCGCTGTTGCGGATCCGGTCCACACTCCTGCGCAGGGACGACCGGGAGGGGCTGCTCCGGATCGCCCGGTTCGCCGGGTCCGTCAAGGCGTCGGCACGCCTGGAGGAGTTCGCCTGGCAGCCGGACGGCCGCGCCGCTGTCACCGTCACCGCTCGGCTGGTCCAGGGCGACGACGAGGCCCCCGTGAAACTGCTGCGCCGGGACGGCCGCTACTTCCTGCACCCGGACAACGGCGGCGGACTGCTGGCCGAGGACGAACTCCTCGACGTCACCGACGACATCGACGGCTTCTCCGCCGAACTGTCCCTGCGCAATCGCGAGACGGCCGTCGAATGGCCCTGCCCCGCGACGTTCACCACTCGGACCGTTGAACTCGGCGACGGAGCCTGCGAGATCGTCCTGAGCGGCAGCGGCCATGTGTCTTCGGAGGCGGTCAAGGGCCGTGGCCGGGTCTCCCGCGGCTTCTGGGACATCTGGGTGCCGCTGCGCGGCCTGGGCCTGGTCCGCAAGGCAAGGCTGGGTGCCGACCGCGCACCGGAGGTGGACGCCGCCTGCCTGCCTGCCTCGCTCGGCTCGCCGGCCCGTGCCGTCATCCCGTACTTCACCGACCCGCACGGCAACCTCACGCTCGATGTCGCCCGTCGCAGCAAGAAGCTCGCCGACTATCTGGGCGGCCGTCCCGTTCTGCGGACCCCGGGTCGGCGGCCCGAGCTCCGGCTGGAGCTCTTCACCGCCACCACGACCGTCGCCTCCGACGCCCAGCTGGTCCTGAGCCCGGCCGACGGAACCGGCTCGGCCGTGCACACGCTGCGTACCGTGCTGCAACCGACGGAGGGCAGGGCCCACCTCACCGTGCCCGGCCGCGCCCCCGGCGTCGCAGCGGGCGCCTGGAAGCTCTCCGTACGGCTGGACGGCGAGAAGGGCCCCGCACTGGGCCTCTGCGACGTCACCGTCGACAAGGGCGGCAGGATCCAGCTGGATCCCGAACTGCCCCAGGCCGCGGACGCGATCATGGTCGGGGCGGCCTCGCAACGCCGGAAGGCGACTCTGCGTCGCGCGCTGCGCACCGTCGGCGGCCCGATCGTGCGCAGGCTCCCCCCGCAGGGCCGGAAGCGCGCGCGCCGTCTCGCCGCCCGGCTCACCGGCTGATCCGCTGCCGACGACGGGCCCACCAGCACCAGCACCAGCACCAGCACCAGCACCAAACACATCGGAACAAGGACGTGATCGCATGCGGCAGCTCTCCATCGCAGGGGCCTGGGTGCACGAGCCCAAGGTCTTCCCGGACAGCCGCGGCAGCTTCCACGAGTGGTTCAAGGCGTCGGAGCTCAGCGAGGCTGTCGGACACACTCTGCAGCTCGCGCAGGCCAACTTCTCCGTCTCCAGCCGGGGAACACTGCGCGGCGTCCACTTCGCCGACGTGCCGCCGAGCCAGGCGAAATACGTCAAGTGCGTACGTGGCGCGGTGCTCGACGTCGTCGTGGACATCCGGGTCGGCTCCCCCACGTACAGGCAGTGGGAAGCCGTCCGGCTCGACGATTCGGACCATCACGCCGTCTATCTCGCCGAGGGTCTCGGCCATGCCTTCATGGCCCTGACGGACGACGCGTCGGTCCTCTACCTGTGCTCCGAGGGCTACGCGCCCGGCCGTGAGCACGGCATCAATCCGCTCGACCCCGAGCTGGGCATCGAGTGGCCGGAAGGGATCGCCCCGCTGCTGTCCGACAAGGACGCCGCGGCCCCCTCGCTGGCCGAGGCCGAGGAACAGGGCCTGCTGCCGTCGTACGAGGCGTGCCAGGCGCACTACGCGCGGCTGCGCGCCCGCGGCTGAGCCCGGACAGGGACGCCGAAGCCCCCGTGGTCCGTACGGATCACGGGGGCTTCGTACTGTCTCGGTCCGGTCAGCCCGTCACGGCCTCGATGCGCCCCCGCAGGGGTGCGAACGCCGAGCGGGGGCGGCGCAGGTTGCG
The DNA here is from genome assembly GCF_044741025.1 of Streptomyces sp. NPDC088246. Lineage (NCBI taxonomy): Bacteria > Bacillati > Actinomycetota > Actinomycetes > Kitasatosporales > Streptomycetaceae > Streptomyces > Streptomyces sp. NPDC088246. The sequence continues at coordinate 544,143 of NZ_JBIURV010000001.1, read as the reverse complement.
GGCGCGGGCCAGGGCCGGCCAGAAGTCGGCGCCGAGCAGCGCCTCGGGCTGGACGGCGTTCTTCCGCACCAGCACCTCCTCCGGCACATCCTGCGGATCGGGCACGACGTACTCCTCGATGATCTTGTCGTACGCGTTCTTCAAGATGTCGCTCTCCGGGTTGGCGCCGAAAACGGCGACCACACCCGTCGGCGCCGTGTCCACCTCTACGACCACCAGGTCGGGACGGTAGCGGCGCAGCACCTGCACGACCTTGTACACATCACCGGTCCAGAACTTGGTGTGCCGGTCGCGGGCCGCCTCGTCGACATCGCGCGGCAGCATGTCGTCCAGCACGATCACGCTCGACCAGCGGGCGTGCTTCTCGACGTTCATGAAGTCGCGCAGGGCGTACTCGAAGAGGTGCATGCCGTCGATGAAGGCGAGCTCCAGCTTCGGATCCCCGCCGAGCACATTGAGGGGATCGCGGCGGGCGAGGGCGCGGAACGGGTTGCGGCCGTTGCGCAGGTGCAGCAGCGGGTCCTTGCGGGCGAAGAAGGCGTCGCTCGTCGCCTTGACCAGGTGGACGTCGCAGCTGATGTCCGTCACCACGCGGAAGGCGGGGTCGACGGCGACGGAAGGCACTCGCGAGAGGGCCAGGCTCCTGCCGTCGTTGACCCCGATCTCCAAATAGTTCCGAGGCCGGTAGACGCGGTGCAATTGACGCAGAAAGTCATGGCGGTTCACGTGGAGCAGCCCTTCGGAGGAAACCAACTGGTCTGGTCCCCGGCGAAGTTACCGCATGACCGCACTGCGATGTAAGCGTTCTCCCCTATGTAAACCTTCGTTGTTCACATCTTTGAAATTCGACGGGATTTGACTGACGATACGATCATTTGACGATCATGACCGCTCCGCTGCGAGAAGTGCCGGGAATGCCTCTTCCAGCGCCGCCCGCCAGTCCCGGATCGGTTCGATCCCGGCCGCCGCCCAGCGGTCGTGTCCCAGCACACTGAAAGCGGGACGGGGAGCCGGCCGTACGAAGGCCTCGCTGGTGGTGGGGCGGACGCGTGCAGGGTCGGTGCCGAGCAGCCGGAAGATCTCCCGGGTGAAGCCGAACCAGGTCGTATCGCCGCCGCTGGTCCCGTGGTAGACACCCGCGGGGGCGGTGCCCGCGAGGGCGGCCTGTCCGAGCCGGACCAGCCGGTCGGCCAGATCGACGGTCCAGGTGGGCTGTCCGCGCTGGTCGTCCACCACGTCGAGGGCCTCCTTGACGCCCTCCAGCTTGATCATCGTACGGACGAAGTTGCCGCCGCCCGCGCCGTAAAGCCAGGCGGTACGGACCACGTAACCGGTGTCCGGCAGGGTGCCGAGCACGGCCTGCTCGCCGGCCAGTTTGGTGCGGCCGTAGGCGCTGCGCGGTCCGGTGGAGCCGTCCTCGGCGTAGGGCTTCTCGCCGTCCCCGGCGAAGACGTAGTCGGTCGAGACCTGGAGGAAGACGGCACCGTGTTCGCGGCAGGCCTCGGCGAGGACCGCGGGGCCCGTGCCGTTGACCCGCAGCGCGGCGTCCTCCTGGGACTCGGCGTCGTCGACAGCGGTCCAGGCGGCGCAGTTCACCACGACCGCGGGGCGGTGCTCGTCGAAGCCTGCGCGCACCGATCCGGGGTCCGCAATGTCCATCGCCGCACGGTCCGCGGCGACCGCGGCGACGTCCTCACGGGCGAGCCGGGCCAGGACGTCCTGGCCCAGCATCCCAGCGGCTCCGGTGACCAGCCAGACGGCGCTCACAGCGCGGCCCGGTCCTTCAGCGGCTCCCACCAGGCGCGGTTGTCGCGGTACCACTGCACCGTCTCGGCGAGGCCGGTGCGGAAGTCCTTGCGGGGCTCGTAACCGAGCTCCTCGCGGATCTTTGTGCAGTCGACCGAGTAGCGTCGGTCGTGACCCTTGCGGTCCTCGACATAGGTGACGCTGGTGTCCCAGTCGGCGCCGCAGGCGTCCAGCAGCAGGCCGGTGAGCTCCTTGTTGGAGAGCTCGGTGCCGCCGCCGATGTTGTAGACCTCACCGGCCCTGCCCTTGGTGCGGACCAGTTCGATGCCCTGGACGTGGTCGTCGATGTGCAGCCAGTCGCGGACGTTGGCGCCGTCGCCGTACAGCGGGACCGTCCTGCCGTCCAGCAGGTTGGTGACGAACAGCGGGATGACCTTCTCGGGGAAGTGGTGGTGCCCGTAGTTGTTGGAGCAGCGGGTCACCCGCACGTCGAGGCCGTGGGTGCGGTGGTACGAGAGTGCGATCAGGTCGCTGGACGCCTTGGCCGCGGAGTACGGCGAGTTGGGCGCGAGCGGATCGGTCTCGGGCCAGGAGCCCTCGTCGATCGAGCCGTAGACCTCGTCGGTGGAGATGTGCACGAAGGTCTTGATGCCGGCCAGGTGCGCGGCGTGGATCAGGGTGTGGGTGCCCACGACGTTCGTACGGACGAATTCGGCGCCGCCGTCGATGGAGCGGTCCACATGGGATTCGGCGGCGAAGTGCACCACCTGGTCGTGCTCGGCCATCAGCTCGGAGACCAGTTCGGGATCACAGATGTCGCCCTGCACGAACCTGAAACCGGGGTGGTCACGCACCTCGTCGAGGTTGGCCGGGTTGCCCGCGTAGGTGAGCTTGTCGAGCACGGTCACGGCGATGCTGCCGGGACCCTCGGGGCCGAGCACCGTACGGACGTAGTGCGAGCCGATGAAACCGGCGCCGCCGGTCACCAGGATGTTGGTGGTCATGAAGAGATCTGCACCTTGCTGTGATCGCCGAGTACGAGTCGGTGGGCGGACGGGGAACGGGGCGCAGGGGTCACCTCGACGTCACGGCCGATGAGCGACGCCTCCACTCGGCGGACACCGGCGATGGAGGCGCCCCGCAGAACGATGGAGTACTCGATCTCGCTGTCCTCGATCCGGCAGTCCTCCGAGACCGAGGTGAACGGGCCCACGTACGCGCCGCTGATCACCGACCGGGCGCCGATGACCGCGGGCCCGACGATGCGGCTGCCGCTGACCTTGGCGCCCGCCTCGATCCGCACCCGGCCGATGATCTCGCTGTCCTCGTCGACCTCGGCCTCCTCGTGGGACGGCTCGATGGACTCCAGCACGGTCCGGTTGACCTCCAGCATGTCGGTGACATTGCCGGTGTCCTTCCAGTACCCGCGGATCGTGGTGGAGCGCACGTCACGCTTCTGGTCGATCAGCCACTGGATGGCGTGCGTGATTTCCAGCTCGCCCCGCCAGGACGGCTCGATCGAGCGGACGGCCTCGTGGATGGCGGGGGTGAAGAGGTAGACACCGACGAGCGCCAGATCGCTCTTGGGCTCCTTCGGCTTCTCCTCCAGGGCCGCCACCCGGCCGTCGGCGTCGAGCTCCGCGACACCGAAGGAGGTCGGGTTGGGCACCTGGGTCAGCAGGATCTGCGCATCGGGCCTGTCGGTGCGGAACTCCTCCACCAGACCGGTGATCCCGCCGACGATGAAATTGTCACCGAGGTACATGACGAAGTCGTCGTCCGCCAGGAAGTCACGGGCGATCAGCACCGCGTGGGCGAGGCCGAGCGGCTCGTCCTGCGGGATGTACGTGACCTCGATGCCGAGCCGGGAGCCATCGCCGACCGCCTCACGGATCTCCTGGGCGGTGTCGCCCACGATGATGCCGACTTCGGTGATGCCCGCTTCCGCGATGGCCTCCAGGCCATAGAACAGCACGGGCTTGTTCGCCACCGGTACCAGTTGCTTGGCCGAGGTGTGGGTGATGGGACGCAGGCGGGTGCCGGCCCCTCCGGACAGTACGAGAGCCTTCACGTGACCAGTCCTCATGGTTGAGATATCGGTCGTGTCGCGGCTGCGACCTGCTGGGCGACTCTACTGAGAATTGCTGCGCAATTCGTAGTGCGTCAACTCTGTGAACGAGATGCGGACACACATCCGGAGCAAGGGCAGTGGCGGGACCGCTCAGCCTGCGCTGATCCGCAACTTCCAGCGCCGCACGTCCCGCCGCATACGCCGGACCACACGCCGCGACAGCGACGCCCTGCGGGCTACGGCCTCGGGCTTCTCGATGCGCTTGCCGTCGTGCCAGTCGGGCACGGTGACCTCGAAATCGGAGTCCGAGAGACCGCTCGAACGGTCCCGGAAGTGCGGATACGCAAGAAAGAGCTTGTCGCCCTTCCGTGAACTGACCACATCCGGAACGGACTTCTCCCGCGCATACGTCAGCATGTCCGCCAGCACATCGGCCCGGCCCCGCGCCACAGCGGCGAGCCGCAGCCTCTCGGCGACCTTGATGAGGCGCGCCACCCCGTCGTTCCAGTACGTGTCCATGAGCGGCGCCACGAGCTCCATCTTGTGCCGCCGGACCTCCTCCGAGTCCCGGAGGAAGTTGGGACCGAACTGCTGCAGCGTCCCGACCGTGAAGGGCCGGACCATCAGGAAATCCCGCTTCGGACCGGCCGGTTCGAGCCGGTGAATGAGCGCCATCATGGCCCTCATGGAATCGAAGCGCCATACATAGGTGCCGCTCTTGGTCACATGCTTTCCGTCGTCACGGCCGACCAGGTGATAGCAGGTGTAATTGGAGATGACGGAGACTCCGGCACCCCGCAGATACGCCTCCATGGTGAAAAGCGCGTCCTCACCGGTCTTCAGTTCCTCATCGAATTTCAGACCGATTCGCTCCAGCAGTTCACGCCGGAAGAGTTTCTGTGCGCTCAGCGTGTAAATGACCTTGGAATTGTATACATTGACCCGCTCCTTGGTGGCTGTCCACATCGACCGGGGTGCTCCGCGATTGACCCCGACCACCTTGCCGAGCACCACGTCGGTGTTCGCCCGGTCGGCCATGGCGACCATCCGCTCCAGGGCCTCGTCGCCGAAGTAGTCGTCCGCGTCGAGGAAGAACACATAGCGCCCCCTCGCCATGCCGAGACCCACATTGCGCGGCCCGCTGGGGCCGCCGGAATTCTCCTGCCTGACCACCCTGGTAGGAACCGCGGACCGGGCCGCGAACTCCTCCAGGTACTCACCGGTGCCATCGGTCGAACCGTCGTCGACCGCCACGATCTCGATCCGGTGGGCACCGATGGTCTGTGTCTCGACCGATTCGAGGCAGCGTATGAGATAGGGCATTGCCTCATATGCGCCGATGATCACGGTTACGTCAGGAATTGGCATCTCGTTCACATCAACAGAAGACAGTCACCCCCGAGCGTTGGTTGCCCAACACTGCACAGCCGAAGAGTGACCCTTATCACAAAAAGCCCGGCACAACCCTTTCAGGGCTGTGCCGGGCCGCGTGAATCGTGTAAGTGAGCCAGCTGGTTCTCAGCCACTCACAGGTTCGCCGAGGTTTCTCGCCAGACCTGTGTTCCGGGCCTCCGACTTGGCTGCGAGCGCCTTCACGGCCATGTCGAACTGCAGGATCGAGGTGGGCTCGTCCGGGCCGAGGAGGTATGCCTTCAGCTCGCGCCGGCCGGCCGCCAGGGTGTCCGCCGCAGGATCCACCACCGCCGTGAGCAGGGCGTCCAGCTCGGTCGCGGCATTGGACAGGATGACCGCGGCACGGACCGCGGTGTTCTGCCGACGGAACTCGTCCTCGCCGAGCCCCGCCGAATCGGTGACCGCGTACGGCTTGCCGCTCGCGATGAAGTCCGACACCACGCTGGAGATGTCCGAGACCATGGCGTCCGACTCGTTGAAGCAGTCGTACAGCCGCATCCGGGCGCCCGTGACGACCTTGTGCTCCCACCAGCCCAGCGCACGCCAGGAGGCGGCGTTCCACTCGTCCTTGAGCCGCGCGATCTCGGCCTCGCGCGCCGGGTCGGCCAGCGAGTCGCGGGACATCTCGGCCTCGTCCCCGGCGACATGGCCGCCGCTCGACAGCACCTCGAGCCGCGCTTCGATACGGGCCAGCTCGGCCCGTGCCTCGGCCTGCGCCGGCTGGAGCGCGGCCGATTCCTTCGCCCAGCGGGGGTCGGTGGCGCGCTCGACGCCCGCCTTCTCGATCATCGCGGTGATCCGCTGGTGCACGGCCTTGGCCTTGGCGCTGCGGGTGCCCGTGAAGGGGTGCGGCTTGTAGAGCAGCCGGACCGGCTTCTCGGAGTTCAGCAGCCGCTTGACGATGTTCTCGCCGGCCAGCAGCAGCGAGGTGTTGCCCGGGTTGTCGTCCCAGCCTTCCCAGGTGGGGGCGTACAGCACGGTCGGGATCGGGTTCTTCTGCGCACCGGTCCACGACTGGATGGTGGCCAGCTGCGGGCGGCCCACCTCGACGATGTCCTCGTCGCGCACACCGACATCGGCCAGCGCGTAACGGTCCCGGCCGGCCCGGCCCGCGGTCCACACCTCGTCGTAGGCCTTGCTGTACGGGTTGACGCTGGCGAGCTTGTCGCTGTCGCCGTGGCCGATGAAGACGTGCTTCATCGTCGGCACCCGGAGCAGGTGGATGTTCTTGCCGACGTTGGCCGCGTAGAGCGCGACCCGTACCGACGAGAGGTTCAGGTTCATCAGGTGCACACCGCCGGGCACGCAGAGCACCGGCACCGACGTCGTGTTCAGCTGAGAAAGTATCGTGCGCTCGCGCAACAGGATCAGCGGACGCCCGTCGAGCTGCGCCATGGTCTCCAGCCACATGTTGACCTGGTAGGCCGAGTCCTTGGAGCCGGAGAAGTAGAGCGCCACGGTCGGCTTGTACTCGCTCAGCCAGGCGTCGACCGCACCCAGCACCTTGGCGTCGGGCGCCACGAGGCGCTTGGGGCGGATGTACGGGAGGAGCGCCGCCAGGTAGCAGGCCGCGAGAACGAGCGTGGTGGTGAGACCGACGTAGGCGATGCCGTGCCGATCGGTCTCGACCGCGACCAGCACGCCCGCCATCGCGAAGATGTCCAGATGGAGCATCTTCTCCGCGGAGCGGTTCATCAGCAGCGCCCGCGGGGCGTCCGGGATGCGCACCCCGTCCAGGTCGACGTTGCGCGTGACCACCGGGAGCTTGCGGCGGAGCTTGATGAGGGTGACCACGGCGCTCTGCGGTGCCTGGAGCCCGTAGAAGGCCAGCAGGCAGGCGACCGTCACGTAGAACAGCGTCTGCTCTCCGTACCCCATACGGGAGAGCAGCAGGATCAGCAGCAGCTGGCGGACCAGGAAGCGGATCGAGAGCCCCGCGCGGACCGCGGCGAGCCGGTTGACCAGGTAACTGCCACAGTGGTGCAGATACTGGTCGGCGAGATAGGTCACCGCGGCAGCGCCTGCGAAGAACCACAGATTGGGGATTATTGCCGCGAGCATTATGCACGGGAATCCCAGGGCCATGAGAAGGGCGGCGGCCAGCTCCGAACCACTGCCCACTCGAGCCATGCGAATGGCTTTCGAAATCACGAAGTACCGCTCCCGAGGATGCCGACTGATTACCTTGCGGGGAAAATGTGAAGCCCGTGCTTCACGAATTCGGACCCCTGCAGTTCGCACGCGGCGTCCACAGAGGTCCGAATAGTCGATTGTCAAGCAGTATTACACATCGGCCTGTCGGTCGAGGACAGCGGCCAGCGCCTGTTCGAAGCCGGATGCCTCGGAGGCACCTCGGGTCGGGTCCTGCTGCCGTACGTCGATGACATGGCCGGTCATCTCGGAGAGCAGGACGTCGAGGGAGGTCCTGGCGACCGCCTCGGAGGAGAGCAGCGTACCCGCGGGCTCGTCGCCGAACGCCTTGGTGCGCATCGGCGTGGCGGTGCGCTCGGGGTTCACGCAGTTCACCCGCACGCCGTCGCCCGCCCATTCGTCCGAGAGCGCCTGGGTGAGGTTCACCATGGCGGCCTTGGTCGACGAGTAGAGGCTGTACTCGGCACGGCCCCGGGTGTAGCTGCTGGAGGTGTAGAGCAGCAGCTGCCCCTTGGTCTCGGCGAGGTACTTGTACGAAGCGCGGGCGATCTGCACGGGCGCCAGGTAGTTGACGTTCAGCGCTTCCTGGATGGTCGTGTTGTCCGTCTCGGCCAGCTTGCCGATGCGGAGCACGCCCGCGGTGTTGATCACGTAGTCGACGCGGCCGGTGTCCGCGTACGCCTTGGAGAGCGCGTCGTCGATGTGCTCCGGGTTCTCCACATGCGTACCGGTGGTGGAGCGGCCCAAGGCGTAGACGGAGGCGCCGTAGGACTCGGCGAGCGCCGCGATGTCCGCGCCGATGCCGTACGAGCCGCCGAAGACGACGAGGGTCTTGCCGGTGAGCAGCTCACGGTAGGCGGCATCGTCGGTCGGCTGCGGCACGGCCGTGGAGGCCAGCTGGAAGAGCTTGTCCGCGATGAAGACGTCGACCGGCTGGGTGACCTTCATGTTGTACTCGTCGCCCGCGACGACGTAGATCGGCACGTCGGGGAGGTACTTCAGGACGACCGAGCAGTCATCGGTGGCCTGGAAGTTCGGGTCGCCCGCAGCGACCTCGTACGCCCGGCGGATCGTGGAGAGCTTGAAGGCCTGCGGCGTCTGGCCGCGGCGCAGCCGGGAGCGGTCGGGCACGTCGGTGATGAACTCGCCGTCACCGCCGTGGGTGCGGGTCACGATGATCGTGTCCGCGGACGGGATGGCGACATCGACCGCCTGGTAGCGGCCCAGGGCGTCGACGCAGTCCTTGATGACACGCTGCGAGAGCAGGGGGCGCACGGCATCGTGGAAGAGGACGTTGCGGTCCTCTCCCTCGCCCAGGCCCTCGCCGAGGGCCGCGATGGCACGCTCGGTCGTCTCGTTACGGGTGGAGCCGCCCTCGATCACCCTGGTGACCTTGGTGAGTCCGGCCTTGGCGACGATCTTCTCCACGTCGGGCACATAGCCCGGAGCCATCAGCACGATGACGTCGTCGATGGAGTCGGCCTGCTGGAAGATCGACAGCGTGTGCTCGATGACAGCCTTGCCTGCGATCTTCAGCAGTTGCTTGGGAATGGACAGACCCACGCGCTGGCCGGTACCGCCGGCCAGCACGACTGCTGTGGTTCGGGCTTTGGCTATGTGCTGAGCAGACACAGACGACCTACCTTGAGGGCTGGGAGATACAGCGATGGTTGCACTCTCCGTTACCGTCTCGCAAGGCGGACGTCGGCTGCCGCACGCCGTATCGACACCTTCTGGTGCCTTGCGATCAGGGCGAATACCGGAATTGACACTTCCCTGCCGGGTGACCGACGCCACACGACTGAGCGGCATGAATCACCCTTGAGCGGGTTCGGTTACGCCGGTCACGCGGCGCGGAGAACGCGCCCGGGCGCCGGACGGGCTCGCAGAACAAGTCCGCCCGGCGCCGGTCCACGGTCTAGAACGGGTTGAAGTCGTCGAACTCGCGCTGCACCTCGTCGCGTTCGGACTCACGGTCGCGACGGCGCTGCGCCGCCGGGCGCGGCGCTTCGAGACGGTGGTCCTCGCCACGCCGGCCGAGCATCTCCGCACCCGCCGCCATGGTCGGCTCCCAGTCGAAGACGACCGCGTTGTCCTCGGCGCCGATGGCCACGCCGTCGCCCGCACGGGCGCCGGCCTTCAGCAGCTCGTCCTCGACACCGAGACGGTTGAGGCGGTCCGCCAGGTAGCCGACGGCCTCGTCGTTGTTGAAGTCGGTCTGCCGTACCCAGCGCTCCGGCTTCTCGCCGCGCACCCGGTAGATGCCGTCCTCCTCCAGCGTGACGGTGAATCCCGCGTCGTCGACGGCCTTCGGGCGGATGACGATACGGGTCGCCACCTCCACAGGCTTGGCCGCACGCGCCTCGGCGATGACGCCCGCGAGCGCGAAGGAGAGCTCCTTCAGGCCGGTACGGGCGACGGCGGACGCCTCGAAGACGCGGTAGCCGCGCGCCTCCAGGTCCGGGCGGATCATGTCGGCGAGGTCCTGGCCGTCCGGGATGTCGATCTTGTTGAGGACGACGATGCGGGGCCGGTCCTCCAGGCCGCCGTACTGCTTCAGCTCCTCCTCGATCATGTCGAGGTCGGAGACCGGGTCGCGGTCGGACTCCAGCGTCGCGGTGTCCAGTACGTGCACGAGCACCGAGCAGCGCTCCACGTGCCGCAGGAACTCCAGGCCGAGGCCCCGGCCCTGGCTGGCGCCCGGGATCAGGCCCGGGACGTCGGCGATGGTGTAGACGGTGCTGCCCGCGGTGACCACGCCGAGGTTGGGGACGAGGGTCGTGAAGGGGTAGTCGGCGATCTTCGGCTTGGCCGCCGACAGGACGGAGATCAGCGAGGACTTGCCGGCGCTCGGGTAGCCCACCAGCGCGACATCGGCGACGGTCTTGAGCTCCAGGACGATGTCCCGGGCCTCACCGGGCTCGCCGAGCAGCGCGAAGCCGGGGGCCTTGCGCCGGGCGGAGGCCAGCGCGGCGTTGCCGAGGCCGCCGCGGCCGCCCTGGCCGGCGACGAACGTGGTGCCCTGGCCGACCATGTCGGCCAGCACGTTGCCGCTCCTGTCGAGCACGACCGTGCCGTCGGGAACCGGCAGGACGAGGTCCTGGCCGTCCTTGCCGGAGCGGTGGTCGCCCGCACCGGGCTGGCCGTTGGTGGCCTTGCGGTGGGGACTGTGGTGGTAGTCGAGGAGCGTGGTGATGTCCTGGTCGACGACCAGGGTCACATCGCCGCCACGGCCGCCGTTGCCGCCATCCGGGCCGCCGAGCGGCTTGAACTTCTCACGGTGAACGGAGGCACAGCCGTGGCCTCCGTTACCCGCGGCGACATGCAGCTCGACGCGGTCCACGAAGGTGGTCATGGTTGGAACCTCCAGTTACATGCATGCAGAAATGTCTCACTCGTGCTGTCCCCGCATGGGAGAAAGCCGTCTCTCATGGGAGAAACACGCGAAAGGCGGACCCGCTTCCCGTACGGGAAGTGAGGTCCGCCTCCGCAGAAACCGCTCGACGAGCGCCGAAAATCAGCCGGCGATCGGAACGATGTTCACGACCTTGCGGCCACGGTGCGTGCCGAACTCGACCGCACCGGCGGCGAGTGCGAACAGCGTGTCGTCGCCACCACGGCCGACGCCCGTGCCCGGGTGGAAGTGGGTGCCGCGCTGGCGGACCAGGATCTCACCGGCGTTGACGGCCTGACCGCCGAAGCGCTTCACGCCGAGCCGCTGAGCATTGGAATCGCGCCCGTTCCGGGTGGACGATGCGCCCTTCTTGTGTGCCATGTCTCCTCAGTCCCTTACTTCGCAGCCGCGGGGATACCGGTGACCTTGATCGCCGTGTACTGCTGACGGTGACCCTGGCGACGGCGGTAGCCGGTCTTGTTCTTGTAGCGAAGGATGTCGATCTTCGCGCCCTTGTGGTGGTCCACGACCTCGGCCTGGACCTTGATCCCGGCCAGCACCCACGGGTCGCTGGTCACGGCGTCGCCGTCGACCACGAGCAGGGTCGAGAGCTCGACCGTGTCGCCAACCTGGGCAGTGGAAATCTTGTCAACCTCAACGATGTCACCGACAGCAACCTTGTGCTGGCGGCCACCGCTGCGCACGATGGCGTACACGCGGATCTCTCTTTCGCTCGGAACGGGTCCCCTGATGCCAGCCGCCCGCACAGGCCGAAGCCCGCGACGATCCGGAAGGATGAGCGGCCTCTCCCGACGGACGAGTCCACCAGGAGGAATGTGCTCAGGGGTGGGCGCGCATGGAAACACGCCGAGGGTCAAGAGTACGGGGCGGCCCCCGGGCGGTCAAACCGGGCGCTGTCCAGTTGACGGCGGGCTGGAAGAGGGCACTCAAGGGCGCGAAGTCCGCTTCGTGTCCTCGTACGTTCGCGCGATGCCGTCCAAGACCCGGCAAGCTCCCCCGCGGCCCGCCCGGCAGGCTGCGCAACGACGGTGCCGCGGAACGCGGGCGGCGCACCCGGGGACGGTCGCTGCCGTCGACATCCCTACGCGCCCTGCGGCAGCACCAAAGAGGGCGAAGTCTTCCGTGTCGACGTCGACCGATGCGCTCTCGGGCCCGGAACCCCGTAGTGCTCGTTGCGTACGGCGCGCCAGGACCCTCGGCCGGGCCCTGCGGGTTCGAAGGAACTGTCCGCTGACGTTGAGAATCCCCGCCGGCAGTGGCCTGTACCAGCATTGAAGAGGCTGTCTCGCGTGGTGAGTCCGGCGAGCTTCTTGCAGCAGGGAGGGCTGCGACGAGGCCGAGAGAGGCGAGGAGGCGACTGCTCTCGCGACCGACGGCCGCAACGGGGCGTCCAATTACCAGAGCGTGCCCCTTGTGAAGAAGGCGGGCCCTCTCACCAGCGCCGGGCACCGTTATTACCCGTATTGATAAACTCAAGCTCCTTGCGTGCACATGTCAGCCTCTCTGCGCCAGTCACGCGGGCAAGCCGAACGGGTCGCCGCGTCGCCGAGGATCGGCCGGACTGCGGACCCGGCCGGAAGAAGTGGCCTGAACCGGTTCCGTCACCTGCCCAGGTCGCAGCCGCACCGAGAGATCGTATGCTCTGCGGATAAATCCGCTTCCGGAAGGCGCAACGCGTGAACTACAGGGTCCAGCCCACCGCCCAGGTCGACGAGAGCGCCGAGATCGGCGACGGCACCAGCGTCTGGGAGCTCGCTCAGATCCGCGAAGGCGCCCGACTCGGCGAAGCCTGTGTAGTCGGCCGGGGGGCGTATGTGGGTACTGGCGTACAGATCGGTAACAACGTCAAGATCCAGAACTACGCCCTGGTGTACGAGCCCGCCGAACTCGGCGATGGCGTCTTCATCGGTCCGGCCGTGGTGCTGACCAACGACCACAACCCGCGTTCCGTAGACCCGGCCGGCAGGCAGAAGCGTGGTGGCGACTGGGAGGCCGTGGGCGTGTCGATCGCTGCGGGCGCCTCGGTAGGTGCACGTTCCGTTTGTGTGGCACCCGTTCGCATCGGCCAGTGGGCGATGGTCGCCGCCGGTGCCGTCGTCACGAGGGACGTCCCCGATTTCGCTCTGGTGATGGGTGTTCCCGCCCGTCAGGTCGGATGGGTGGGCCACTCCGGCGTGAAGCTTGTCGAGCATGCCGACGAGGCGGGCATGTGGGAGTGCCCGCAGACCGGCAAGGTGTACGTCGAACGGGCCGGCGTCCTGTCCGAGCGCTGAGCTGTACGCGCGCCACGGCATCGGCGAACCAGCCGATCACTCCCGGGAAAATCGTCGGCGCAGTGACCTCTCGGGCGTCGGCCACTTGGCTGTCAGCGCCTCATGGATCCCCCGCTTCGGACGACTTCGCTCTCAGGCTGCCGCACCGCCGCCTGACTCAACTGTGCCACCCAGGCACTTGTTTACCATTACCGAATACACGCCCTGCCTGGGGCCTGACCCAGAAGAAGAGTGCTCCGTGAAAGTCATCAGCATCGTCGGCGCCCGTCCCCAATTGGTGAAACTCGCACCGATCTCGGCCGCCTTCGCAGGTACAGAACACGAGCACGTCATCGTGCACACCGGACAGCACTACGACGCGGATTTGTCCGATGTCTTCTTCGACGGCCTCGGCATCCCCGATCCCGATGTTCACCTGGGGGTCGGCTCCGGCAGCCACGGCACACAGACCGGCTCGGTGCTCTCCGCGCTGGACCCGGTACTCGAGCGCGAGAAGCCCGACTGGGTCCTGGTCTACGGAGACACCAACTCCACCATCGCCGGCGCCCTGTCGGCCGTGAAAATGCACCTTCCGGTTGCTCACCTGGAAGCGGGCCTGCGCTCCTTCAACCGTCGGATGCCGGAAGAACACAACCGGGTACTGACCGACCACTGCGCCGATCTGCTCCTGGCGCCGACCGAGGAGGCCATGCGTCACCTGGCGGCAGAAGGGCTTTCCGCCCGCGCCGAACTGGCGGGCGATGTCATGGTCGACATCTGTCTCCGTATCCGGGACGCGGTCGGCGCGGGTGACCACCCGGCCCCCGTGCTGCCCGAAGGCATCGACCCCGCGAAGCCCTTCCTGCTCGCGACGCTGCACCGGCCGGACAATACGGACGACCCTGTCCGGCTTTCCGCAATCATCGACTCGCTGGCCGCCCTGCCCCTCCCGGTCGCACTGCTTGCTCATCCCCGTCTGATCGCCCGCGCCGAGGCCCATGGCGTCGAATTGCGCCGGGGTGCCGTCCATGTCGGCAGGCCACTTCCGTACGCGGGCCTGATTGCCGCCGTGCTGGCCTCTTCCGGTGTGGTCACAGACTCCGGAGGCCTGCAGAAAGAAGCGTTTCTCCTCAAGCGGATCACCACCACGATCCGCCCCGAGACCGAATGGGTGGAGACCGTGCACACCGGCTGGAACGTCCTGGTTCCGGATCCGCACATCATGGACCCGGCGAGCTGGGCGGCCACCGTCACACGTACCGCACCGACGGATGACCCCGGCGCCCCCTACGGCGACGGACATGCCGCACAGAACGTTGTCCGAATCCTTGAAGAATGGAAAGGGGGCAGCCGGCACGCTTGACATATACAGCGCCATACGTGGCGTTTATGTGTATATGTCACCGTGCTAGCGTCACCGAACATGTCAGTGCCCCCCCGGTCCGCGCTGCCGTCGGCAGGCAAGCGGCCTCACGTGGTCTATCTCGCCATCGGCTTTCCACCTGCGGCAAAGAGTTGCGCCTACCGCATGCGTGAGACCGCCAATCAGTTCGTCAACGCGGGCTGGGACGTCACAGTCGTCACCATCGCCCAGGAGTCGTGGGAACGGGATTCGGGTATCGATCTCACCCTTCTGGAACAGGTCGACCCGCAAGTGAAGGTCGTTGAGCTGCCGCTCGCCCGCGAGGACCTGGAGACGGACATCCGTCTCTTCGACGAGGCCCGAGCCCTCCGGCCCGGGGCGTGGATGAACGATCTGCGCAAGCGTCAGACGGCCGACTTTCCCGAGCCGAACTTCGGTGCGTGGCGTGGCGCGCTGGAACAGGCCGTCCTGGACATCCACCGGGACCACCACGCCGATCTGCTGCTGGCCAGCTGCGTCCCGTACGTGAATCTCGCCGCAGCCTGGAAATTGTGGGAAGAGGCCCGCGTGCCGTATGCGGTCGACTTCCGTGACGGCTGGTCCATCGATGTCATCGAGGGCGTCGAAGCCTTCTCCCGCGACTCGGAACTGGGCCGCTGGGAACAGAAGATCCTCGACAACGCGGTCTCGCTCTGGGTGGTGAACGACCCGATCGCCGAGCACTACCGGACACGTTATCCGGACTTCGCCGACCGCGTTCGCGTCGTACGCAACGGTTATGACGCCGACAGCTCCCCCGGTCGGTCACACAAGGCCGACGCGGACGCCGGTCTCGTCTTCGGCTACCTGGGCACCGTGAACTTCACGGCCCAGCACCTGGAGATCGTGCTCAACGCCTGGCGGGCGGCGCGTGAGCAGGAGCCGCTGATGGCCAACGCCCGTTTCGAGGTGCGGGGGCACATCGGTGCCGGCTCCGGCCGTGAGAGCAACCGCCACGTAGAGATCCTCAAGCAGGCGGAAGTCGACGGTGTCCACTTCGGCGGCCCCGCCGCCAAGGCGGAAGTCGCTTCGATCTACGCCCGCTGGGATGCGATGGTCCTTATCCTGATCGGCGGCCGCTACGTTACGTCCGGCAAGGTGTACGAGTACATGGCCACCGGTCTGCCCATCGTGTCGGCGCACGTCGTCGAGCACGACGCGTCGAACGTTCTCGACGGCCACCCCTTGTGGACCGGCGCCGTCGGCCTCGATGAAGAGGCTCTGACCCAGTCGTTCGTCCGGGCCGCACACATGGCGATCGACACAAGCGAGGCGGTCCACGCGGAAGCGATGACCCACGCAGACCGGTTCACCCGTGAATCACTGATGACCACCGCCGTAAAGGAACTGGTCGATCAGCTGGCCACGGATCAGGCCACACACAACAACCGCGCGGGCACGAATGCCAATGCCCAAACGTCGTTCGTTCCCGGAGGGCCCGCGTCGTGACTGACGTCCTGTTCATTGCCACCAGCAGACCGCAGCTCGGTGTTCTCGCCGATTCCGTGCGCACGTTCCGCGACCGGGGCGCCAACGTGTACCTCGCCGGCACCTTCCGGATGTCGCCGGTCTCGGAACAGCTTTCTCTCGTAGACCTGAATGGCCTGCATCAGCTGCCGCACAACCTTTCTGCGCGCAGCTCCGTCATGCGCCGCAAGGCTGAGCAGTCTCCCGTCGGCATGAGGAAGTGGATACAGTCGCGCCGGGACCGCTGGCTGCGTCACCACGCCCGCAAGGCACACGTACTCGTGGCACTGGATGCCGGTGCTGTCTACACCGTTTGGCGTCTGGCTCAGTACAACACCACGGCAGAGGCGCACTTCGGTATCACTCCGGCGCTCAAAGCCCTGGACAGACTGCAGCAGTCGAGCAACGCCGCCCGCCATAACCGTCTCCCGCCTCTCGGCGCGGTGGCCCGCGACGTACGCCGTTCTCTCGACGCCGCGCCCGCAACCGTGATGCGTGCCGCCACTGCCCGCCCCGTGATGCGCTCCTCCGTCGGCGCCCGGCTGTGGCGCACAGCGACGGCCGCACCGGGTATGTCGGACAGTGTCCGAGCCGCAACCTCCCGCTATGTGGCCGAAGGAATGCAGTGGGCGGGACGTACCAGTGGTGCGGCCATAGCCCTCACCGCTGCGGCCTCCAAGATCCCCGACCCCGCACTCAAGGCGGAACTGTTCCACGAAGGCGTGATGACCGAGATCGACAAGGGCATCAGCCCCCGCGATCTCGGCAAGGCCGTCGACGCACACCTCCTGCACGCCGACGAACAGTACGCAAAGGGCAACCACGAGGTGGCCTCCGAGGTACTGCACCGGGCTCTGGTGCTGCACTTCCACCGGGTCCTGCACATCGACCAGCTGAGCTCGCCGCTCGCCAAGGACGCTCAGAAGTACATTGCACGCCTCCACCGCTCCACCGCGTTCCACGCAGTTTCTCGGCCCCGAGGCAGGAAACAGCCCCCCGCCACCGTGGCGAAGGACCGGCCGCTGCGTCTGCTGGTGACCACCAGTGCCAACGCCAACTTCCTTCACCACATCCTTGCCCACTACGCGGACCATCCTGAGGTCGAGCTCCGGTTCCTGGACCTCGCCGCGCAGAAGTCGCTCAAAAGCATCGCCTGGGCAGGACGGCGGATTCTGGAGGACAGGATGGCCGACGGCACATCCGCCTATCAGGCGGACGTCGAGCGGCTGATGCGCCCTCATCTGGAGTGGGCGGATACCGTGTTCCTCGACTGGTCCGTCGGGCCGGCCTCGATGCTGACCACGATCGATCCCGGTGACACCAGGATCGTGGTGCGGCTGCACAGCTACGAGGCGTTCACCCGCTGGCCCCATATGACCGACTTTTCCAGGGTCGACGACCTCATCTTCGTCGCCCCTCATGTCAAGGACCTGGTGACCTCTCTCGTCCCGCACCTGAGCAGCGACAGCGCACCGCGCATGCACGTCCTGGACAACGCCATGGAACTCTCGGGTTTCGTCCGCCCGAAGTCGGCCGACGCCCGGTTCAACCTCGGCCTGATCGGTATCAGTCAGGTGGCGAAGGATCCGCTGTGGGCTGTCGACGTGCTGAAGCGCGTACGCGAGCACGACGAGCGTTACCGACTGCTGTTGGTCGGCCACGAAATGGACCCCAAGACGAGCAAGGCCACCAAGGAATACCTGACGCTACTGAAGCGGGAGTTGAAGCCGCTCGTGGAGGCCGGTGCGGTGGTGCAGCTCGGTCCGACCGACGACGTACCTGCCGCCCTGACGGAGATCGGAGTCATCCTCAGCTCTTCGGTGCGCGAGGGGTGCCATGTGGGCCTGATGGAAGGCGCGGCCAGCGCCGCGGTACCGGTGGCCCGCGACTGGCCCTTCTACGCCGGGCGAGCCAACAGCGCACGCTCCCTGTACCCCGAAGGGTGGGTCGTCGCCTCCCCCAAGGAAGCCGCAGAGCGGATTCTGGAGACCACAGCGACAGAGGAAGCCTGGCAGCGTGCCGGGCAGCTGGCCTCTGAGCACGCGGTATCGACCTGGGACTGGCCCGTCGTACGGAACCACTTCGACGACGTGTTCCTCAGCAGAGACTGAGCCGAGGGTTTACCGGACGAAAGGCCGTGCCCCCGTTGCGGGGGCACGGCCTTTCGTCCGGTGAACAGGAGCTGTCAGACGCGCGCCTCAGGGTGGCGCAAACACCATCCGGCCCAGGCCGCCCGCGCGCCCCCTGTGATCAACCAGGTCATCGGTTCAGCCACCGATGACCACCCGCCGCACGCCCTCCCAGCGGGCCGGGTCCGTCGTACGGCGGCCGTCGACCAGGACGCGGACGTCCGGGAGGTCGGTGGCGGCCAGTTCGCGGTATTCGGCGTGGTCGGCCTGGAGGATCGCGGCGGTGACGGTCTGGCCCTCGTGCGGGACGAGGCCGTGCGCGGTCAGCTCCTCGGCCGTGTACATCGGGTCCGAGACGAACGGCACCGCACCGCGCGCCTTGAGCGCCTCGACGGTCGGGAAGACGCCGGAGAAGGCCGTCTCCTTCACTCCGCCGCGGTAGGCCGCGCCCAGCACCAGCACACCGACCCCGTCCAGGTCGCCGTAGGCGGCGGCGAGCAGATCGACCGCGTACTCGGGCATGGCCGCGTTGGCCTCACGCGCCGAACGCACCACGGTCGCCGAGGGGTCGTTCCAGAGGTACATCCGCGGGTAGATCGGGATGCAGTGGCCGCCGACGGCGATGCCCGGCTGGTGGATGTGGCTGTACGGCTGGGAGTTGCAGGCCTCGATGACCTTGAGGACGTCGATGTTCTGCTGGTCGGCGAAGCGGGCGAACTGGTTCGCCAGACCGATGTTGACATCGCGGTAGGTCGTCTCGGCGAGCTTGGCCAGCTCGGACGCTTCCGAAGTGCCCAGGTCCCAGACGCCGTTGGGGCGAGGCAGGTCCGTACGGTCGTCGAAGTCCAGGACCGACTCGTAGAACGACACACCGTGCGCGGTCGATGCCTCGTCGATCCCGCCGACCAGCTTCGGGTAGCGGCGCAGGTCCGCGAAGACCCGGCCGGTGAGCACCCGCTCCGGGGAGAACGCCAGGTGGAAGTCTTCCCCGGCCTTGAGGCCGGAGCCCTCTTCGAGCATCGGCGCCCAGCGGGTACGGGTGGTGCCGACCGGCAGCGTGGTCTCGTAGCTGACGAGGGTGCCGGGCTTGAGACCGGCGGCGATCGCCTTGGTCGCGGAGTCCATCCAGCCGAAGTCCGGCGTGCCTTCCGCGTCCACGAAGAGGGGTACGACGACCACGACGGCCTCGGACTGCGCGACGGCGGCCGTGGTGTCGGTGGTCGCGGTCAGCAGGCCCGCCTCGACGGTCTCCTTGAGCTTGATGTCGAGGTCGTGCTCACCGGGGAACGGCTCGATGCCGGCGTTGACCAGTTCGACGACCTTCTCGTTGACGTCGGCGCCGATCACCCGGTGGCCCTTGGCGGCGAACTGCACGGCGAGCGGCAGACCGATCTTGCCCAGGGCGACTACACAGATGTTCATGGTTACTTCCTCTTGGAGCGCGTGGCGCCGGTCAACAGGGATCGCAGTCGCGAGCCCAGCGGTTTCTTGGGCGGATGGAGCGGACCGGTGCCGATCACCATGCGCCCCTTGCTGTTGAGACGCGCCGCGGCACGGTACGGGTCCGCCTCGCCGTGCCATCTGCGGGCCAGTGGCATGGGCTGTCCGTCACCACGCACCGGAATCTCGTACGTCGCTCCGGCCACGTCCACGAAGACCCGCACCCCGTGCTTGACCTTGCGGGGCGCGAGCGGGATCCGGGCCCGCACGACGGTGGCGTTCCCGTCGGACGACAGTTCTCGGGTGAACTCCCCCTGAGCCGGGGGCAGATCGTGCCCGTCCGGCAGTCGGCGGGCGCGTGCCTTGTCGGCGCTCTTGGGCATGGCGCCCTCGACGAGACGGACGACCGCGGAGCCGGTGTCGCCGACGACACCGATCCGTACCGTCAGGGCGAGCGCCAGCTCCTCGCCGGTCTGCACCCACTCCGACTCGATCAACCGGGTCTTGTTGGCCAGGCGTCCGGGGACGATCTCCCCGACCAGTTCGAAACAGCGGTCGGGGAGTTCCAGCCCCGCGTCGCGGAACCCGGGGTAGCGGGCGAAGGCCCGGCCGTCCTCCAGGTGGAAGGGCGGCGCACCGTGCTCGGCCTCTTCGCTGATCGCGCGGCAGAGTTCGTCGACGGCGCCGCGCTGCGCGAGCCGGAGCCTCGCCCGCAGCTTGACCGGGAGCGAATCGCTGAGCGGGTCCGTCAGATAGGAGTCGGCGAGCCGAGTGATACCGGCGCAGATCTCACGCTTCGTCTCGTTGTCGAGGTCCACGAAGTCGTCCTGGATGAGCTTGGAGAGCTCCCAGGTGAAATGGCGCTTGAAGACGGCGTCCCGGTTCGGCCCGGCCTCGATCAGCCCGGCCGCATGGTCCATGATCACGGCGGTACAGCGCAGCCGTGCCAGATGGTTGGCACGGTAGGTGATGTTGCTGGCGTCCCCGCGCTTCACGGCGTAGTAGCAGGTGTAGTCGGCCACCACGGATATCTTGCGGGCGTGGACGCACGCCTCGATGGTGAAGGGCTGGTCGCTGCCGACCGGCACGTCCTCGGGGAAGCGCAGTTGGTACTTCTCCACGAGGTCGCGGCGGAAGAGCTTGGTGTTGGCCAGCGCGAACGGCAGCTCGGGCCCGTAGAGGCTGACATCGGGGTCATTGGCCTTGTAGAGCGACTGCCGCACGTAACGGCCGTTGGTACCGACCATCTTGCCGACGACGACATCGGAACCGTGGGTGTCGGCGCACTTCACCATCCGCTCCAGCGCCTCCTCACCGAGGTAGTCGTCGGAGCCTATGAAATAGACGTACCTGCCGGTGGCCAGCTCCAGTGCCCGGTTGCTCGGCATCGCCGGGCCACCGGAGTTGGGTTGGTGAAGGACCTTGACCGTGCCTGGGTAGCGCTCGGCGAAGCGGTCGATTTCCGCGCCGCTGTCATCCGTCGAACCGTCGTCGACCGCCACGATCTCCAGCCGGTCGAGACCGATGGACTGCCCGACCAGAGAGTTCAGGCACTCGGTCAGGTAGGGCATGGTGTTGTACACGGCCACGACGACCGTGACGTCAGGAACAGCGAGGGCATCGGGTCTGCCGGTCACACGGTCACCTCAGTGGCTCTCTCGACGGATGTGCGCGTACTTCCGGGAAACAGCCTCGCACTGCTCTCAGGTTCCATGTGCGGCCGGCTCCCCCGCGAAGGTCGTGACGGTGCGCCCTGTCTTCGCCGATTCCAGTACCGCTGCGGCCACCTCCACGGTGCGGAGCCCTTCCCGCAGTGTGCAGATGTCATTCGATGTGCCGCACACGGCGTCCCGGAAGAGCTCGTGCTCGACCAGCAGCGGCTCGCGCTTCGGGATCGCGTACCGGATCATGTCGCCCTCGGAGACACCGCGGAAGGCCTGGAGCGCCTCCCACTCGGTGGCCACGGCGGCGTTCGAGTGGAAGGTGAGGTCGGCGGTGAGGGTGTCGGCGATGAAGGTGCCGCGCTCGCCGGTGACGGAGGTGAAACGCTCCTTCAGCGGGCTCAGCCAGTTGACCAGGTGGTTGACCATGGTGCCGTCGGAGAGCTGGCCGACAGCGGAGACCATGTCCTCGTGCGGGCGACCGGACTTCGACACGGTGTGGGCGGAGATCGAGGTGTAGGTCTGACCGGTCACCCAGCCGGTCAGGTCGATGTCGTGGGTGGCGAGGTCCTTGACCACGCCGACATCGGCGATGCGGTGCGGGAACGGGCCCTGTCGGCGGGTGACGACCTGGAAGACCTCGCCCAGCTCCCCCGCCTCCAGGCGGGAGCGCATCGACCGCAGCGCCGGGTTGCAGCGCTCGATGTGGCCGACGCCCGCCACCAGGCCGCGCGACTCGAAGGCGTCGACCAGCCGTCGGGCGCCTTCCACGGTGTCGGCGACCGGCTTCTCGACCAGCGCGCAGACACCGGCGTCGGCAAGCTGAAGGCCGACTTCCTCGTGCAGCGCGGTGGGGCATGCCACGACCGCGTAGTCGACACCGAGGTCGATCAATTCGTCGACCGTGGACAGCACGGGGGCGCCCTGCGCCCAGCCGTTCTTGTCCCCCATCGGGTCGACGACGCCGACCAGTTGTACGCCTTCCAGGCCGGCCAGCACACGGGCGTGGTGGCGCCCCATCGAGCCGAGGCCTATCAGTCCGGCTCTCAGTCCTGCGGTCACTGCATGTCTCCCAACGAGTTCACGGCGCCGACGATGCGGTCCAGGTCCTCCGGCGACAGCGAAGGATGCACGGGCAGCGAGACGACCTCGGCGGCGGCACGCTCGGTCTCCGGCAGATCCCAGATCCGGCCCGCCTTCTGGTCGGGCTCCCAGTACGGCTTCAGCCGGTGGATCGGAGTCGGGTAGTACACGGCGTTGCCGATGCCCGCCTCGCTCAGCCTGGCCATGGCGGCGTCACGGTCACCCTGCACCCGAATGGTGTACTGGTGGTAAACGTGGCGTGCACCGTCGGCGACGGGCGGGACGGTGACGTTGGGCGCGGTGATGTGCTGGTCGAGATACGCGGCGTTGGCGCGCCGCTGCTCGGTCCAGCCGAGCACCTTCCCGAGCTGTACGCGCCCGACGGCGGCGGACACGTCCGTCATGCGCATGTTGGCGCCGACGATCTCATTGGCGTACCGCTGCTCCATGCCCTGGTTGCGCAGCAGCCTGAGGATGCGCGCAACCTCGGCGTCGGCGGTGGTGACCATGCCCCCTTCGAGGGAGTGCATGTTCTTGGTGGGGTAGAAGCTGAAGGTGCCGCCGGAACCGAAGGCGCCGACCGGCGTGCCGTCCAGTGCGGCGGTGTGCGCCTGGCAGGCGTCCTCGACGACCGCGAGGCCATGCTTCCGCGCGATCGGCATCAGCGCGTCCATCGCGGCCGGGTGGCCGTACAGATGGACGGGCATGATCGCGGCAGTGCGGGGTGTGATGGCGGCCTCGACCGCAGCCGGGTCCAGACCGAAGCTGCCCGGCTCGATGTCCGCGAAGACCACGTCGGCACCGGCCAGGCGGACCGCGTTGGCGGAGGCCGCGAAGGAGAACGAGGGGACTATGACCTCGTCGCCGGGGCCTATCCCCAGGGCGAGCAGCAGGAGATGGAGGGCCGAGGTGCCCGAGTTGACCGCGACGCAGTGACGTCCGTCGACCAGCTCCGAGAAGCCCTCCTCGAAGGCCGCGACCTCCGGGCCCTGAACGACACGACCGCTGCGCAGTACGCGCACCACGGCCTCGATCTCTTCCTCACCGATCACCGGCCGGGCAGCAGGGATCGCTTCCCTGTAGTCGCTCGACATGGACATCCTCCTTGAACACCGCAAGAGCTGTGAGCGGCGATGGCTCCAAGGCATGCGAATGTCGGATGAGGCTCCGCCGCCCCGGCGCATGGCCGATTCTGTACCAATACATTGCGCGCAAATCGCCCTTTTGCCCCGGGGGCGATGCACCCGGGACATAAAGGCTGCTTTGTCCTACCTGAAGCGGGCCGACGCGCCGGTCAGCATTCTCGGGAATCGCACATCCGACGGCAGCCGCGTCACATTATCAGGGTTTTCACAGGGGGTTTCGTGGAGGTTGCGACCAAAGAGATGCGGCCCACATGCTCCGCGTCTGCCTACCGCATGCGAAGGAGGTGCGGGCTCCCTGAAGGGAACCCGCACCTCCTTCGCATTGCCGTCCGACCGCTGGTCAGCTCTCGGTGCCGACCGAGACGGAAGGCTTCGGCGACTGCTCCGCGGCGACCGTCTTCTTCGCCGCCGCCTTCTTGGCCGTCGTCTTCTTCGCGGCGGTCTTCTTGGCAGCCGTCTTCTTGGTGGCTGCCTTCTTGGCCGTGGCCTTCTTCGCGGTCTTGCGCGCCGTCTTCTTCGCCGGGGCCTCCGCTTCCGCGGCTTCGGCGGTCTCGCCGTCGGGCTTCGGCTCGATGGAACCGGTCACCACGACGACCTCTGCCGCATCCGCACCTGCGGGCGAGCCCGCGGGGGCGGTGACCTTGCGGGTCACCCGGCGACGGGCACGCGGCGGGGCGGCCTCGGGGGCCACCTCCTCGGGTGCGGCCTCGGGCTGCGGGGCCTCGGTGACAACCGGGGCCTCGACGACCGGGGCCGCCACCGATACCAGTTCCTCGACCTGCTCGGCCGGGGCCGGCGAGCCCGCCGGGGCGGTCGCCTTCCGGGTCGCCCGACGGCGCGTACGGCCCTGAGGGGCCTCGGCGACCACCGGGGTCTCGGCGGCCGGCTCGGGCTCCACGACCGGCTCGGGCTCCGCGACCACGACCACGGCCGGCTCCGGCTCGACCACCGGAGCGGGCGCTGCTGCGGCCTTCGGGGCGCCGGCCGCGGCCGTTGCCTTACGGGTCGCACGGCGCCGGCCGCGGCCTCGTGAGGCGGCTGCCTCGGCCTCGGCCGGGCTGCTGTACAGCTCCTCGTCCGGGACGAACTCCGGCTCGGGCAGCGCGACCGGGGCGGCCACCTCGGCAGCCACCTCGGCCTCGGTCTCGATCTCGATCTCCGCCGCGTGCTCGTGATCCACGCCGCCCCGGCCGCGCTTCTTGGGACGCTTGCCGTTGCCGCCGCCACCGACCGAGGTCGGCTGTTCCATGTGCACGATCACGCCACGCCCGTTGCAGTGGACACAGGTCTCGGAGAAGGACTCCAGCAGGCCCTGGCCCACCCGCTTACGGGTCATCTGGACCAGGCCCAGCGAGGTGACCTCGGCGACCTGGTGCTTCGTACGGTCGCGTCCCAGGCACTCCAGCAGGCGCCGCAGCACCAGATCCCGGTTGGACTCCAGCACCATGTCGATGAAGTCGACGACGACGATGCCACCGAGGTCGCGCAGCCGCAGCTGGCGCACAATCTCCTCGGCCGCCTCCAGGTTGTTCTTGGTGACGGTCTCTTCGAGGTTGCCGCCCTGACCGGTGAACTTGCCGGTGTTGACGTCGACGACGACCATGGCCTCGGTCTTGTCGATCACCAGCGAACCGCCGCTCGGCAGATAGACCTTCCGGTCCAGCGCCTTCATCAGCTGTTCGTCGATCCGGTACGTCGCGAAGATGTCGACCTCGGAGGTCCATCGCGACAGACGGTCCGTCAGGTCGGGCGCCACGTGCGAGACGTAGCCGTGGATGGTCTCCCACGCGTCGTCGCCGCTGACGATGACCTTGGAGAAGTCCTCGTTGAAGATGTCGCGGACGACCCGGACAGTCATGTCCGGCTCGCCGTAGAGCAGCGTCGGCGCGTTGGAACTGCCGGTGCTCTTGGACTTCTTCTGGATGTCCTCCCACTGCTGCTGCAGCCGCTCGACGTCGCGACGCAGCTCGTCCTCGCTCGCGCCCTCCGCCGCGGTGCGGACGATGACGCCCGCGTCCTCGGGAACGATCTTCTTGAGGATGGTCTTCAGCCGGGCCCGCTCGGTGTCGGGCAGCTTGCGGCTGATACCGGTCATCGAGCCCTCGGGCACGTAGACCAGGTAGCGGCCGGGCAGCGAGACCTGGCTGGTCAGGCGGGCACCCTTGTGGCCGATCGGGTCCTTGGTCACCTGAACCAGGACGGACTGACCGGACTTGAGCGCGGTCTCGATACGGCGCGGCCCGTGGGCCATGCCGAGTGCCTCGAAGTTCACCTCACCGGCGTACAGGACGGCGTTGCGGCCCTTGCCGATGTCGACAAAGGCGGCCTCCATGGACGGCAGTACGTTCTGCACCTTGCCCAGGTAGACGTTGCCGACGTAGCTGGTGGCCTGCTCCTTGTTGACGTAGTGCTCGACGAGCACGTTGTCCTCGAGGACGCCGATCTGGGTGCGCTCGCCGTTCTGGCGGACGACCATCACGCGCTCGACTGCCTCGCGGCGCGCCAGGAACTCGGCCTCGGTGATGATCGGGACGCGACGGCGACCCTGCTCACGGCCCTCGCGGCGGCGCTGCTTCTTCGCCTCCATACGGGTCGAGCCCTTGATGGACTGGACCTCGTCGAAGCCGGTGCCGGGCTCCCGCTCTTCCTTCTTGCGGGGCTCGCGGACCTTGACGACCGTACGCTCCGGGTCGTCCGTGCCGTTGTCGGCGTCGGACGGGATGTCACCGCTGCGACGGCGACGACGGCGGCGACGACGGCTGCTGCTGCTGGATCCGGCGGAGGACGCCTCGTGGTCCTCGTCCTCCTCAGCCTCTTCGGACTCCTGAGCGCGCTCCTGGTCCTCCTCGGCGTGCTCGGCGGCGGCCTCTTCGCCGAGCTGCTCCGCGGCCTCGTCACCTTCGATGGCCTCGCCACGACGGCGGCGACGCCCTCCGCGACGGCGACGGCGCGAAGGCCGGTCCCCGTACTCGTCCGTCTCCTCGCCCTCGTGCTCGGCCTCGGCCTCACCTTCCGGCTCGGGCTCCTCCTCGGCGTGCTCCTCCACCTCGACAGCGGCGGCCGGCTCGGGCTCGGCGGCCTCACCGCGACGGCGGCGACGGCGACGCGGACCCGCCTGCGGCGCGGCCTCGGCGGCCGGGGCCTCGGTGGTGGCGGTCGGCTCCTCGACCGTCTCGGTCTCTTCCTCGACCTCTTCGTGACGCGAAGCGGCAGCGGCGGCGGCCGCGGTCTCCGGGGTCTGGAACATCGGCTCGGCGAAGACCGGAGCCTGGAACACGGCCACGGCGGGGCGCGTCGCGCGACGGCTCTCGCGTACGGGCTCCTCGACCTTGCCGGTGAACTCGGGCCGGCCCGCGGCGGCGGTGGCCCGGCGGCGCTGACGGCCGCGCGGTGCGGCGTCCTCGACCTCGGCGGGCTCGGCGGCCGGCTCCTCGACAGCGGCCTCGGGCAGGCTCTCGCCGGCCTCGGCCGGAGCCTCGGTGACCTTCGGCGCACCCGCCGGAGCGGTCGCCTTGCGCACAGCACGGCGGCGTCCGCGCGGGGCCTCGGCGGCCTCGGTGACGGCTTCTTCCGCTACTGCTTCTGCGGGTGCGGCGGCCTCGGCCGGGGCCTCGGTGGGCTGCGGTGCACCGGCCGGAGCCGATGCCCTGCGCCGGGTGCGGCCGCGCGGCGCGGCGGCCTCGGGCTCGGCGGCTGCGGCGGTCTCGGGCTCGGCACTCGCCACGGGCGTTGCTTCCTCGACGATCTCGACGGCCTCGGCGGCCTGCGGCGCACCCGCCGGGGCGGTCGCCTTGCGCACCGCACGACGGCGCGTGCGCGCGGGCGGCGCCTCCACGACCTCGGCCTCAGGCTCGGCCACGGGCTCGGCAGCGGTCTCGGTGGCCTCTGCGGCCTGCGGTGCACCCGCCGGG
>NZ_JBIURV010000001.1:127490-516758 GCF_044741025.1 Streptomyces sp. NPDC088246 | reverse complement strand
CGCGCGGGCGGCGCCTCCACGACCTCGGCCTCAGGCTCGGCCACGGGCTCGGCAGCGGTCTCGGTGGCCTCTGCGGCCTGCGGTGCACCCGCCGGAGCGGTCGCCTTGCGCACGGCACGACGACGGGCACGCGCGGGCGGCGCCTCCACGACCTCGGCCACGGGCTCGGTGGCCTCGGCACTCGCGACGGGCTCCACGACCTCGACGGCCTCGGCGGCCTGCGGCGCACCCGCCGGAGCGGTCGCCTTGCGCACGGCACGACGACGGGCACGCGCGGGCGGCGCGGCTTCTGTCACCGGAGCGCTCTCGGCGTCGGTGCTGGTGGTGTCGGACACTGCGGCGTCATCGGCCGGTATGGCCGGAGCGGCGGCATCCTGTGCGTCCGCCACCGGCGGGCCGGCCGGGCGGGACGCGGCGCGGCGCCTGCGGCGCGGGGGCAGCTTGTCTCCGGGTGCGTTGTTCTCTTCGGCGTTCCCGGTCGTGCCGGGTTCGTTGGACTGGGGCATGCGGGCGGTTCTCCCGTCAGGCTCCCGGGCGCCGCGTCTGATTCCGGTCCGGCGCGGCCCGCGTGATGTACGCGAGACCGCCGTCCGGGGCGCGGGCGCCGCACGGGAACTCAATGTCTGGCTCGCCGGTTCCGTAAGCGATGTGCGTACGGCCTGGCGAAAGTCTTATGGGTCATCGCGCGGCCCGACCCAGGTGGCTCCCGAGTCGGAGGACTGCGCTGCAACGACCGCCTTACGCGGAACCTGCACCTTCCGGCGCCGTCGCGACGGCGGTCCCGGTGGCCATGGGTGGAGCGGCCGGGGCTGCCTCGCGGTCGGGCGCGAGCGGGTCGGTCACCGTGCCGGACTCCTCGTCGAAGAGCCCCTGCGCCAGCCTGGTCACCGCTGCGGGGACCGGCGGCGCCAGGTCGGCCACAACGCGGAGACCGGACAGGACGTCGTCAGGTCGCACGGCAGGTGTCACGTGCCGAACAACCAGCCGCAGTATCGCACAGGGCTTGTCCTCGGGCCTATCAGGCTGTGGATCAAGGGCCTGCAGGTCGACCACGGCGGCGCGGGCGTCGAAGGTCCGCATGCCGTTCTTCGCCCGGCGCTGGACCTCGACAATCTCCGCCTCGTTGAAGGCGGCCACGGCCTTCGCGGCCTCCTCGACGGGGACTCCGTCGAGACGCAGTTCCCAGATGGAGGCGGTCAGCCGGTCGGCGAGACCCGAGGTGCGGGCCTCCACGGCGTCGGTGACGTCGAGACCGTCCGGCAGCGAGGCGTTGAGGAGCTCGCGCAGGACGGCGGGATCCCGGGCCTCGGTGAGGGCGATCTCCAGGAACTCGGCCTCACTGCCCGTGCCGGTGGGTGCGGCATTGGCGTACGAGACCTTCGGGTGCGGGGTGAAGCCCGCCGAGTAGGCCATGGGCACCTCGGAGCGGCGCAGTGCTCGCTCGAAGGCACGCTGGAAGTCGCGGTGGCTGGTGAACCGGAGGCGGCCGCGCTTGGTGTAGCGCAGTCGGATGCGCTGCACTGCCGGTGCGGGCGGCGGGCCTTCGGGCTGTCGCTTGCCCAGTGGTTCTTCTCCTCGGTGCGGGACGGACGCGGTGGCACGCCGCCCTCGAAATGCGGGTGGCCCGGGGTGTCCGGTCCGGCTCACCCCCGCTCGGCGTTTTTCTCTCCGAGCAGGGAGATCTCTGGTTCGGGCGCCGCGCTGGGCACAGTCGTTGCTTGTTGTGTAACACCCAGCCTACGCGCAAGGGGGCTCCCCGGTTCCCGGGGCTCGGGCGCCCCCGGCCCGCCGACCAGTGCCCGCCAGGCGTCTCGGCGGGCCCGGGCCACAGTCTCGCGTGCCGCGCGCAGCGCCGACCGGGCCGCGCGTCCGGTCTCGACGGCGGCCCGCTTGGCGGGGGCCCAGACGGCGTCACGTACGAAATGTCCCACCGGCGTGCACACCGCGCGGTAGACCCAGGTCACCGGCGCCCCGATCAGATGCCACGCCAGCCAGGCGATGGCCCGGCCGACGGCCCGCGAGATGTAACCCGCGATGCGCCAGGCGACACCGAACGCGGCGGCGATCTCCCGGCCGACCGGGGTGAGGACCCGCCGGTACAGCAGGCCGAGCGGCGCGACGAGCAGCGTCAGGACCAGCCACTCCACCGCTGCCCAGAGCCCGCTCCCGGCGGCCGCGATCCCGCGCGCCAGCAGGTCGAGCAGCCAGGTGCTGCCGTGGCCGAGCGGGGTGAGCAGTTCGCGGTACGCCCAGGCCAGCGGCCGTACGACCAGGTACTCCACCAGCCATGAGGCGGCGTGCGCGAGGGGCACCAGGACGTACCGCCACAGGGCGACCACCGGCCGGACGAACAAGGCGGTGAGCACCCAGCCGACCGCGGCGGCGATCCCCCGCCCGGCAGGGGCGAGCAGCGCGCGATACACCCAGCCCAGCCCGTGCCCGATCGGAGTGAGCACCGCCTCGTACAGCCACACCACCGGCACCACGAGCCCGTAGCGCACCGCCGGCACCAGCGCGTACCGCCAGAGCGCGACCCACGGCCACACGAAGACCGCCGCGGCCAGCCACCGCAGCGCGTGGCCCAGCGGGGTGAGCACCCACGCGTACAGCCAGACCGCAGGGGCCACGAGCCCGTAGCGCACCGCCGGCACCAGCGCGTACCGCCAGAGCGCGACCCACGGCCACACGAAGACCGCCGCGGCCAGCCACCGCAGCGTGTGGCCCAGCGGGGTGAGCACCCACGCGTACAGCCAGACCGCAGGGGCCACCACCAGCGTCGCGAACAGCCAGGACAGGGCCCGGCCCAGGGGGCGCAGCAGGACGCGGTCGGCGGCACGGGCGGCGACCACCAGGACGTCCCAGATCATGCGTACGGGCAGGACGATCACCAGCACCACGATCCGCACCGGAATCCTGATCAGGGTGGTCAGACAGCCCTCGCCGGCTTCGTAGTGCGCGGGGGCCTGGTGCTTGCCGTAGTCCATGCCGTACATGACGCGAAGGCCCGGTCCGGAGTTTCCCGGACCGGACCTTCGTCACCGAGCCGTCACCTGGAAGGGCCTCGGCCTACTTCACGACCGACAGCGGCAGCAGCTTCTTGCCGGTCGGGCCGATCTGGATACTCGTGTCCATCTGCGGGCAGACGCCACAGTCGAAGCACGGGGTCCAGCGGCAGTCCTCGACCTCGGTCTCGTCGAGCGAGTCCTGCCAGTCCTCCCAGAGCCAGTCCTTGTCGAGACCGGAGTCCAGGTGGTCCCAGGGCAGGACCTCCTCGTAGGTCCGCTCACGGGTGGTGTACCAGTCGACGTCCACGCCGTACTCGGGCAGCGTCTTCTCGGCGGCGGTCATCCAGCGGTCGTAGCTGAAGTGCTCGCGCCAGCCGTCGAAACGGCCGCCGGACTCGTAGACCGCGCGGATGACGGAGCCGACGCGGCGGTCGCCGCGCGAGAGCAGGCCCTCGACGATGCCGGGCTTGCCGTCGTGGTAGCGGAAGCCGATGGAGCGGCCGTACTTCTTGTCGCCGCGGATCTTGTCGCGGAGCTTGGCCAGCCGGGCGTCGGTCTCCTCGGCGCCGAGCTGCGGGGCCCACTGGAACGGCGTGTGCGGCTTGGGCACGAAGCCGCCGATGGAGACGGTGCAGCGGATGTCGTTCTGGCCGGAGACCTCGCGGCCCTTGGCGATCACATTGACCGCCATGTCGCCGATCTGGAGGACGTCCTCGTCGGTCTCGGTGGGCAGACCGCACATGAAGTACAGCTTCACCTGGCGCCAGCCGTTGCCGTACGCGGTGGCGACGGTACGGATGAGGTCCTCTTCCGAGACCATCTTGTTGATGACCTTGCGCATCCGCTCGGAGCCGCCCTCGGGGGCGAAGGTGAGTCCGGAGCGACGGCCGTTACGGGTCAGCTCGTTGGCCAGGTCCACGTTGAACGCGTCGACCCGGGTGGAGGGCAGCGAGAGGCCGATCTTGTCCTCGGTGTACCGGTCGGCGAGGCCCTTGGCGATCTCGCCGATCTCGGTGTGGTCCGCGGAGGAGAGCGAGAGCAGGCCGACCTCTTCGAAGCCGGTCGCCTTGAGGCCCTTCTCGACCATTTCGCCGATGCCGGTGATGCTTCGCTCCCGCACGGGGCGCGTGATCATGCCGGCCTGGCAGAAACGGCAGCCGCGGGTGCAGCCGCGGAAGATCTCGACGGACATCCGCTCGTGGACGGTCTCGGCGAGGGGAACGAGGGGCTGCTTCGGGTACGGCCACTCGTCGAGGTCCATCACGGTGTGCTTGGACACCCGCCACGGCACGCCCGACTTGTTGGGCACGACACGGCCGATGCGCCCGTCCGGGAGGTACTCCACGTCGTAGAAGCCCGGGACGTAGACGCCACCGGTCTTGGCGAGGCGGAACAGCACCTCTTCACGACCGCCGGGGCGGCCCTCGGCCTTCCAGGCGCGGATGATCTCGGTGATCTCCAGGACGGCCTGCTCGCCGTCGCCGATGACCGCGCAGTCGATGAACTCCGCGATCGGCTCGGGGTTGAACGCGGCGTGGCCGCCGGCCAGCACGATCGGGTCGTCGACGGTGCGGTCCTTGGCGTCCAGCGGGATGCCCGCGAGATCCAGGGCGGTGAGCATGTTGGTGTAGCCGAGTTCGGTGGAGAAGCTCAGCCCGAAGACGTCGAACGCCTTGACCGGGCGGTGGCTGTCCACGGTGAACTGCGGGACCTTGTGCTCGCGCATCAGCTCTTCGAGGTCCGGCCACACGCTGTAGGTGCGCTCGGCGAGGACACCCTGGCGCTCGTTGAGCACCTCGTAAAGGATCATGACGCCCTGGTTGGGGAGTCCGACCTCGTATGCGTCCGGGTACATCAGTGCCCAGCGGACGTCGCATTCGTCCCACGGCTTGACGGTGGAGTTCAGCTCACCGCCGACGTACTGGATGGGCTTCTGCACATGCGGGAGCAGAGCTTCGAGCTGTGGGAAGACCGAATCGACAGACATCGCGAACTTTCGAGAGCCGGCAAGGGTGGCCATCAAGCGTAACCCGATGCTCAGCCTTCCAGAGCCGCCCGCACACGCGGCTGCGACGCCCGCTCCCACACCTGCGGCAGCTCCCGCTCCCGGGCGGCGGCAGCCGCTTCCTCCCGCCCGTACAGCAGTCCCCAGGTGAATGCCGGCTCCCCCGCCGCGTGCGCCTGGACGGCCAGGGTGCGCAGGGCGTCGCGGGCCACCACACTGTCCTGGTGGTCGCCGAGGAGGGTCTGCACGGCCTTCATCCGCTTGGCGATCCGCTTGGCCGGCTTCCCGAGCGCGGGCCGGGCCGCCTCCGCCGCGTAACGGGCGCGCTTGGCGGCCTTGCGGGCGTCGTGCATGGCGAGGTCCCGGTCGTGGCCGGGCCGGAGCTCCAGGGCGTGGCCTACGCGGGCCGCGAGGCGCTCGTACTCCTTCAGTACGGCGCGGGGCAGCGCCTGCTCGGGGGCGTGGGACGCGGCGGGCAGCAGCGGCGGGGCGGCGAGCAGTGCGTCGAGGCTCTCCAGGAGTACCAGGTACCGCTTCCCGTCGAGTACGGCGACGGTCCGGTGACGGGAGCCGCCCCGGCGGGCCACCGACCAGATCCGCAGCCGGCTGCGGACTGGGCCGAGGATCAGGGTGCGGGGCAGGCCGGCGAGGCCGGAGCGCAGACGGGCGTCGAGAACCTCCTGGTCGCGGTCGATGCCGAGCTCGGCGGCCAGCCACTTCAGCTCGTCGCCGACCGGGTCGGTGACGCTCCGGTCGAGGATCTTCCGGTACGTCCGCAGCGCGCTGCGCAGTCTGCGGGTGGCGACCCGCATCTGGTGCACGGAGTCGGGGAGGTCGCGCCGTACGGCGGGGTCGAGGGCGACGATCGCCTCGGTCTGGTGGCGGATGTACGCGAGGACGTGGTCGCCCGCGGTGGGTTGCCCGGCCTTCCCCCGCGCGCCCTTGTCCCGCTTCCGCTTCCGCTCCGGCGCGGTCTCGGCGAGCGCCCTGGCCAGCTTGGACGGCGATGCGGACGGGTGGACACCGGCCTTGCGCAGCCGGCGTTCGACGGCGTCGAGGAGGGCGGGATCGCCGTCGTCGGCGAGTTCGACCTCGATCTCGGTCCAGGCGGCCGTGCCGCTGCCGCCGGTCAGCCGTTCGGCCCGCGCCGTGTCGATGCTGACCTCGGCGAGCAGCGCGCCCTCGGCATCGAGCAGGTGATGGACGTCACGGGCGGTGCGCAGCCGTACGACGGGGACCAGTTCGCTCATCCGGACCCGGGAACGGAGCAGGCCGGCGAGGGAGGGCGGCAGGGTGTCGGAGAGTGGTTCCTGGAACTCGTCCCGGATACCGGAGGCGACCGGGAATTTGAGGTGCCAGCCGGCGTCGCTCCCGCCGGTGCGGCGGCGCAGGGTGAGGGAGCCGGCCACGAGCCGGAGGTCCTCGGTGTCGTAGTACACGGCGTCCAGTTCGCTGACGCCCCGGTGAGCGACGGCCGAGACCCCGGCCACCCGGCTCAGGTCGGGGAGCCGGGTTTCCGCGGTGGCTTCGTACTTCCGCTCGATCTCACGCTTCGAGTCCGCCATGACCCGAATCTAGACGTGTTGCACGCGGATGGGCAGTGCTCCCGTCCCGGCTCAAGCGCTTATCGGCCGCTGCACCCTGATCGACTGGAGCAGTCCGACGGCCACCCAGACGGCGAACATCGAGGACCCTCCGTACGAGACGAA
The DNA here is from genome assembly GCF_044741025.1 of Streptomyces sp. NPDC088246. Classification (NCBI taxonomy): domain Bacteria; kingdom Bacillati; phylum Actinomycetota; class Actinomycetes; order Kitasatosporales; family Streptomycetaceae; genus Streptomyces; species Streptomyces sp. NPDC088246. The sequence continues at coordinate 510,039 of NZ_JBIURV010000001.1, read as the reverse complement.
CGGCAGCGGAAGCCCTGCGACCGGCATGATGCCGAGCGTCATTCCGATGTTCTCGAACGCCTGGAAGGCGAACCAGGCGATGATTCCGGCGGCGACGATCGTGCCGTACAGCTCGGTCGTCTCGCGGGCGATCCGGCAGGCGCGCCACAGGACGACGCCGAGCAGGACGAGGATCAGCCCGGCGCCGAGGAAGCCGAGCTCCTCGCCCGCGACGGTGAAGACGAAGTCGGTCTGCTGCTCGGGTACGAACTGGCCGGTGGTCTGGGTGCCCTGGAAGAGGCCGGTTCCGGTGAGGCCGCCGGAGCCGATCGCGATGCGGGCCTGGTTGGTGTTGTAGCCGACGCCCGCCGGGTCGAGCGCGGGGTTGGCGAAGGCGGCGAAGCGGGCGATCTGGTACTCGTCGAGCAGGCCGAGCTGCCAGATCGCGATCGCGCCGGCCACGCCCGCGCCGAGCAGGCCGAAGATCCAGCGGTTCGAAGCGCCGGAGGCGAGGAGCACGCCGAGCACGATGACGACCATGACCATCACGGAGCCGAGGTCCGGCATCCCCATGACGACGGCCATCGGAACGGCCGCGAGGCCGAGGGCCTTGGCGACGGTCCGGTGGTCGGGGTGGAGCTGGTCGCCCGCGTCGACGCGCTCGGCGAGCAGCATCGCCATGATCAGGATGATGGTGATCTTGGTGAACTCGGACGGCTGGAGCGAGAAGCCGCCGCCGATGATGATCCAGGCGTGCGCGCCGTTGACGGTGGCGCCGAGCGGGGTGAGGACCGCCAGGACGAGGATCACCGAAAGGCCGTAGAGGATCGGGACGGCGCCGCGCAGGGTGCGGTGGCCGAGCCAGATCGTGCCCACCATCAGGGCGAAGCCGATTCCGGTGTTGAGGGCGTGCCGGAGGAGGAAGTAGTACGGGTCGCCGTGCGTGAGCGAGTCACGGCCCCGGGTCGCCGAGTAGACCAGCAGCGAGCCGATGAAGGAGAGCGCGATCGCGGACCCGAGCAGCGGCCAGTCGAGTTTGCGTACGAGGGAGTCGCGGGCGATGAGTTTGCCCCAGGCGGAGCGCTCGGGGGCGTACCGCGAGACGGAGAAGCCGGCCATCAGTCGCGCCTCCCGAGCATTGCCGCGAGGGTCTGCTCCTCCGGGGTCTTCTGCGAGTTCGGGTCGTAGGGCTTGATCTCCGGGGAGTCGATCGAGCCGTCGTGCTGGATCTTCGGCAGGGACTTCTGCGGGGTGGGCAGCAGCGCCTTCTTGAGGTCCTGCTTGCCGGAGTCGTCGAGTCCGTAGAGCGCGTCGTAGATGTTGCGCACGGCGGGCCCGGAGGCGCCGGAGCCCGTACCACCCTGGGAGATCGTCATGACGATCGAGTAGTCCTTGGTGTACGTGGCGAACCACGAGGTCGTCTGCTTGCCGTAGACCTCGGCCGTACCCGTCTTGGCGTGCATCGGGATCTTGTCCTGCGGCCAGCCGCCGAATCGCCAGGCTGCCGAACCACGGGTCGCGACTCCCGCGAGGGCGCTGTCGATCTCGTTGCGGGTCTTGCGCGTGAAGGGCAGCTTGCCGTGCGACTTGGGCTTGATCTCCTCGACGGTCCTGCCGTCGCCGCTGACGATCGCCTTGCCTACGGTGGGGTTGTAGAGCGTGCCGCCGTTGGAGATGGCTGCGTAGATGGTGGCCATCTGTATCGGGGTGACGAGGGTGTCGCCCTGGCCGATCGAGTAGTTGACGGAGTCACCGGCGCGCATCTTGTTGCCTTCGAGGCAGTTCTCGTACGCGATCTTCTCGACGTACGAGCCGTCCTTCTTGCCCTGCTTGCACCAGGCGTCCTTGTTCGCCTTGTAGAAGTCCTGCTTCCACTTGCGGTCGGGGACGCGGCCGGTGACCTCGTTGGGGAGGTCGATGCCGGTCTCCTTGCCGAGGCCGAACTGGTGGGCGGTCTTGTAGAACCAGTCCTTGGGATGCTTCTTCGGGTTGATGCCGCCGTCCTTCAACCACTCCTTGTGCGCGATGCCGTAGTACACGGTGTCGCAGGAGACTTCGAGGGCGCGGCCGATGGTGATGTCCCCGTAGCCCTGGGACTCGTAGTTCTTGAAGGTCTGGCCGCCGACGTTGTACGAGCTGGGGCAGGGGTAGTGGCCGTCGAAGGGGTAACCGGCGTTGACCGCGGCGGTCGAGGAGATGACCTTGAAGATCGAGCCGGGGGCGGCCTGGCCCTGGATGGCCCGGTTCAGCAGCGGGAAGTTGGACTTCTTGCCGGTGAGCTTGGCGTAGTCCTTGGCGGAGATGCCGCCGACCCAGGCGTTGGGGTCGTAGTTGGGCAGAGAGGCCATCGCGACGACCCGGCCGGTCTTGGCCTCCATGACGACGACAGCACCGGAGTCGGCCTTGTAGTTCTCGCCTGTGTTCTTGTCGAACGACTGACGGGCGACCTTCATGGCCTCGTTGAGCTCGTACTCGGCGACGGCCTGGACCCGGGCGTCGATGGAGGTGACGACGCTGGAGCCGGGCTCCGCCTCGTCGTTCTTCGCCTGGCCGATGACCCGGCCGAGGTTGTCGACCTCGTAGCGGGTGACACCGGCCTTGCCGCGCAGTTCCTTGTCGTACGTGCGCTCCAGGCCGGAGCGGCCGACCTGGTCGGAGCGCAGGTACGGCGATTCGGTGTCCTGGGCCTTGGTGATCTCTTCGTCGGTGACGGGCGAGAGATAGCCGAGGACCTGGGCGGTGTTGGCCTTGCCGGGCGCGGGGTAGCGGCGTACGGCGGTCGGCTCGGCGGTGATTCCGGGGAAGTCCTCGGCGCGCTCGCGGATTTGGAGGGCCTGCTGGGTGGTGGCCTCGTCCGTGACCGGGATCGGCTGGTACGGCGAACCGTTCCAGCAGGGCTGCGGGGTCTTCGCGTCGCAGAGCCGGACCTTGTCGAAGATTTCCTTGGGCGTCATGCCGAGGACATCGGCGAGCCGGGTCAGGACGTCCTTGCCGTCGTCCGCCATCTTCAGCAGCTCGGTGCGGCTGGCGGAGACGACCAGGCGGGTCTCGTTGTCGGCGAGGGGCACGCCGCGCGCATCGAGGATGGAGCCGCGTGCGGCGGGCTGGACGACCTGCTGGACGTGGTTGTTCCTCGCCTCGTCGCTGTACTCCTGGCCGTTGCGGATCTGGAGGTACCAGAGGCGCCCGCCGAGGGTGAGCAACAGGGAGAAGACGAGGACCTGGATGACGACGAGACGGATCTGGACCCGCTGGGTCCGGCCGGTCTCGGGGATATTGCTCACGGGGCGCCCCCGGTGGTGGTCGGGCCGGAGATACGGGGGGTGTCCCCGCTGTGATGCGGCCTCACAGTCGCTTGACTCCCTTGATCCGTCCGGCGCGTGCCGCTCGGTTGCGGGCGGCCTTGACGCGCAGTCCGCCGTGCTGGCTGCCGATCCGCAGTCCGGTGCCGGAGGCCAGCCAGCCCGCGGCGACGTCGCCGCCGCCGGAGGAGTCGGCGAGCGGATCGTTCACCGTGCGTCTGGCGATCGCCATGATCAAGGGCACGACGAACGGCGCAAGGAGCAGATCGTAGACGGCGGCGGTGAACAGCAGGCTGCCGAGGCCCACATGACGGGCCGCCGTGTCCCCGACGAGCGCGCCGACGAGCGCGTACAGCAGCGTCGAGCCGATCGCCGCGGCGACCACCGCGACCATCGGTACGAAGGCCGACTTGAGCTGCCCGTTCTCCGGCTTGACCAGTCCGGCGAAGTAGCCGATGACGCACAGGACCAGTGCGTAGCGTCCGGCTGCGTGGTCGGCGGGTGGTGCCAGGTCGGCGAGGAGTCCCGCGCCGAAGCCGATGAGGGCGCCGCTGACATGCCCGTACACGAAGGCGAGTGCGAGGACGACGAGGAGCAGCAGGTCGGGCACGGCGCCGGGAAGCTGGAGGCGGGCGAGCACGGAGACCTGGACGACGAGGGCGACCACGACCAGGACGATGGAGAGCAGAGTCCGGTTCAAGCGCATGGGGATCAGCTCTACCTCTGCTCGTCTACCGCGTTGCCGGCGCTCGGTGTGGTATTCGGACTGCCGCTCGGGTCCGGGCTCTCGTTGACGTTCCCGACGACGTTGCCGTTGGTGTCGACGATGTCGCCGTTGGGCGAGATCGTGACGGTGACGGTCGGGGTGGGCTTGGGTTTGGCGGGCTTGGCGGGCGCCTTCGGGAGGACCATGTCGCGGGGGTCCTCGCGCGGGGCCTGGACGACGATGCCGACGATGTCGAGCTTGGTGAACCCGACGTACGGGCGGACATAGACGGTACGGGTCAGGCCTCCGCCGGACGGGTCGACGCGGACGACCTCGCCGACCGGGACGCCGGGCACGAACGGCTTGTTCCCGCTGGAGCCGAAGGTGACAAGACGGTCGCCCTTCTTCACCTTGGCCTTGCCGTTGAGGAACTGGACGGACAGCGGCTGGGAACCCCGGCCGGTGGCGAAGCCCAGTTCGTCGGTCTTCTCCATACGGGTGCCGACGGTGAAGTCGGGGTCGTTGGCCAGGAGCACCGTGGCGGTGTCCGGGCCGACGGTGGTGACCCGGCCGACGAGACCGTCGCCGTTGATGACGGTCATGTCGCGCTTGATGCCGTCGTTGGAGCCGGCGTCGATCGTGACCGTCCAGGAGAAGCCCTGGGCCGCTCCTATGGCGATGACCTCGGCGGCCTTGATGCCGTACTGTCCGGCGGCCGATTTCTTCAGCATCCGGTCCAGCTCGCGGACCCGGTTGCGGTTCTGGTCGTCGCTGCCGAGCTTCGTCTTGAGCGCGGCGTTCTGCTGCTCCAGCTCGGCGATCCGGTTGTGCCGTGCACCGGAGTCGCGTACCGCCCCTATGGCGTTGCCCACCGGGTCGACGGCTGCCGCGACGCCCTTCTCAACCGGTCCGAAGACCGTGGCGGCGGCCCGCCGGGCGCCGTCCACCGGTGACTCCTCGCCGCCGCGGATGTCCACCGTGATCAATGCGAATGCGATGGCGATCAGCAGCACCAGGAGCAGCCGGCTCTCTCGTGTGTCCCTCACGTGCGGCGGCCGTGCCTTCCTCGTCGGAATGTTCGTGCCTGTATATCAACGATCGGCCGTACGGAGCTGCAGTGGTCCGCACAGCAGACTGATGTGTTGTTTAACTGCGGGCCGGGCTGTGCCGACTACCTGCGGGGCTGGGCGTCCAGCACCTGCTGGAGCGCCTCGAACTCCTCGACGCACTTGCCGGACCCGAGCGCCACCGAGTCCAGCGGGTCCTCGGCGATGTGGATCGGCATGCCGGTCTCGCGCCGCAGCCGCTCGTCCAGTCCGCGCAGCAGCGCGCCGCCGCCGGTGAGGACGATGCCGCGGTCCATGACGTCACCGGAGAGCTCCGGCGGGCACTTGTCGAGCGTGGTCTTCACCGCGTCCACGATCGCGTTGACCGGCTCCTCGATGGCCTTGCGGACCTCGGCGGCCGAGACGACCACGGTCTTGGGCAGCCCGGAGACCAGGTCGCGGCCGCGGATCTCGGTGTGCTCGTCCTTGTCCATGTCGTACGCCGAACCGATCGTGATCTTGATCTGTTCGGCGCTGCGCTCACCGAGGAGGAGCGAGTACTCCTTCTTGATGTGCTGGATGATCGCGTTGTCCAGCTCGTCACCGGCGACCCGGATCGACTGGGCAGTGACGATTCCGCCGAGCGAGATGACCGCGACCTCGGTGGTGCCGCCGCCGATGTCCACCACCATGTTGCCGGTGGCCTCGTGGACCGGCAGCCCCGATCCGATGGCCGCCGCCATGGGCTCCTCGATGATGTGCACCTGGCGCGCGCCGGCCTGCGTCGACGCCTCGATGACGGCGCGTCGCTCGACCCCGGTGATGCCGGAGGGCACGCAGACGACGACCCGCGGGCGGGCCAGGTAGCGGCGCTTGTGGATTTTCAGGATGAAGTAGCGGAGCATCCGCTCGGTGATCTCGAAGTCGGCGATCACGCCGTCCTTCAGGGGGCGTACGGCAACGATGTTGCCCGGTGTACGCCCGATCATCTTCTTGGCCTCGGAGCCGACCGCCAGGATGCCGCCGGTGTTGGTGTTGATGGCCACGACGGACGGCTCGTTCAGAACGATGCCGCGCCCCCTGACGTACACCAGCGTGTTGGCAGTCCCGAGGTCGATAGCCATGTCACGGCCGATGAACGACATTGAGTTCCCCTTGTTCCCCATGAGGATGCGTCGGGCCTTCCAAGAAAGCGATGATGGCTTGTTCTGGTCGGCGAGGTGAGCGCTGCGGGCGTGGAAGATTCCATCGTAGTGCCGTGTGCACGGACACCGCGCGAGGGTCCTTCGCCTTTGTGGGCGGAACGGGTGGCCGTTCCACCCATGGTGACGTTACGTCGGAGTGATGCGTTCCCGCGATCCGGGACCCTATGCCGAAGGGCGACCGAATTAATTCGGTCGCCCCAGGTCATGAGCGCTGAACGGCTGATCCGGGGTCAGGAAAGTCCCGGGAAGAAAAGCTTCAGTTCTCGCTCTGCGGACTCCTCGGAGTCCGAGGCGTGGATGAGGTTCTCCCGCGTGATCGTGCCGAAGTCACCACGGATGGAGCCGGGCGCGGCGGCGATCGGGTCGGTGGGGCCGGCCAGTGTACGGATGCCCTCGATGACCCGCTCGCCCTCGGCGACCAGCGCCACGATCGGGCCGGACTGCATGAACTCGACGAGCGGCTCGTAGAACGGGCGGCCGACGTGCTCGGCGTAGTGCTGCTCCAGCGTGGCGCGGTCGAGGGTGCGCAGCTCCAGCGCGGTGATCCGCCAGCCGGCCTTGCGCTCGATCCGCCCGACGATCTCGCCGACGAGTCCGCGCCGGACGGCGTCGGGCTTGAGGAGAACGAGGGTGCGCTGGGTCATGGTGTGCGGCTCCTTGCAGGCATGCGGGTGCGGTGAAGCGAGGCTACAGGGGTACGGCGACGGGCCTGCGGCCGGGTTTGGCCAAGGGGTACCGGATCAGCCACCGGCCGGGGCCTCGGCCGCCTCCTGCGCGGCCGCCCAACGGGCCTTCACCTCGTCGATCTTGCGGCCGTAGTGCACCGAGGCCCACCACAGGCCGCCGAAGACCAGGCCGAGGATGAACATCATCGGGACGACGAAACCGCTCAGCACCAGGGCGATCTGCAGCGCCCAGCCGAGCTGTATCCCGCCGGGGCGGGTGATCATCCCGCAGAGCAGCACGGACAGCAGCATGCCGATACCGCAGACCGTCCAGACCGTGGTGTTCGTCAGGTCGTCGGACTTCATCGCGACGAGTCCGGCGAAGCCGATCACGAAGAATTCGCCGATCAGCGTCGATGCACAGAGCGTACGCACGGGTCAGTGCCTTCCCAGGAGCAGCCGGGCCTCGCCGACCGTGATCACGGAACCGGTCACCAGGACGCCGGCGCCCGCATACTCGTCCTCCTCCTCGGCGAGGGTGATCGCCGCCTCCAGCGCGTCGTCCAGGCGTGGTTCGACCTGGACGCGGTCGTTGCCGAAGACCTCGACCGCGACGGCGGCCAGTTCGTCGGCGTCCATCGCGCGGCCGCTGGAGTTCTGGGTGATGACGACCTCGGCGAAGATCGGTTCGAAGGCTTCGAGCAGCCCCTTGACGTCCTTGTCGCCGCTGGCGCCGACCACACCGATCAGCCGGGAGAAGCCGAACGCCTCGGAGAGCCCGTCGGCGGTGGCGCGGGCGCCCGCCGGGTTGTGGGCCGCGTCCAGGACGACGGTCGGGCTGCTGCGGACCACTTCGAGGCGGCCCGGCGAGATCACCGAGGCGAAGGCCCGGCGGACCGTGTCGATGTCGAGTGCGCCGGGCTGCTCGGCGCCGATCCCGAAGAACGCCTCCGCTGCGGCAAGCGCCACCGCCGCGTTGTGCGCCTGGTGGGCGCCGTACAGCGGGAGGAAGACCTCTGTGTACTCGCCGCCGAGACCGCGCAGCGTCAGCAGCTGTCCGCCGACGGCGATCTCGCGGGAGACGACACCGAATTCCATGCCCTCGCGGGCGACCGTGGCATCGACCTCGACGGCCTTCTTCAGCATGACCTGCGCGGCGTCCACCGGCTGCTGGGCCAGGATGACCGTGGCGCCCTGCTTGATGATCCCGGCCTTCTCACCGGCGATCTCGGCGGGCGTGTTGCCGAGCCGGTCGGTGTGGTCCAGCGAGATGGGGGTGACGACGGCGACCGAGGCGTCGATGACGTTCGTCGCGTCCCAGCTGCCGCCCATGCCGACTTCCACGACGGCGACATCGACCGGCGCGTCGGCGAAGGCCGCGTACGCCATGCCTGTCAGCACCTCGAAGAAGGAGAGCCGGTACGGCTGCTGGGCGTCGACCATCTCCACGTACGGCTTGATGTCCTGGTACGCCTCGATGAACCGCTCGCGGTCCATCGGGGAGCCGTCCAGGCTGATCCGCTCGGTGATCGACTGGACGTGCGGCGAGGTGTAGCGGCCGGTGCGCAGGTCGAAGGCGCCGAGCAGCGCCTCGATCATGCGGGCCGTGCTCGTCTTGCCGTTGGTCCCGGTGATGTGGATCGAGGGGTACGCGCGCTGGGGTTCGCCGAGCACATCCATCAGCGCGGCGATGCGCGCGACGGAAGGCTCCAGCTTGGTCTCGCCCCAGCGTCCGGCGAGCTCCTGCTCCACCGCGCGAAGCGCCTTGTCCACCTCGGGGTCGGCGGGGCGGACGGGGACGTCCTGACCCTGCGGCGGTCCCGAGCTGGTGCGCAGGGTACGGCTCCCGGCCTCGATCACCGCCAGGTCGGGGTCGCGCTGGGTCGCTTCGTCGACGATCTCCGCGAAGGTCTCGTCGGGATCGGAGGCGTCGTGCCGGTCGGAAGGGCGGGGCTCACTCACGGGGCCAGTCTACGGATGGACACGGACATCGCGCGCAGCGCCCGGTCGCCGGAGTCCTGATCGTGCGCCGGGACGGTCGAAGCCCCCGTGCTCCCGGCGGCGGCGGGAGTGCGGGGGCTTCGGCCTCAGCGGGTGAGTCAGCCCTGCGGCAGGTTCGCCAGCTGGTTGGTGATCCGCTCGATGTCCGCCTCGGCCTTGGCGAGCCGGCCACGGATCTTGTCGACCACGTTGTCCGGGGCCTTGCCGAGGAACGCCTCGTTGGAGAGCTTGCCGTTGGCCTGGGCCTTCTCCTTCTCGGCAGCGCCCAGGTCCTTCGTCAGGCGCTTGCGCTCGGCCTCGACATCGATCGTGCCGGACAGGTCGAGGGCGACGGTGGCCCCCGCGACCGGCAGCGACGCGGTGGCGTGGAAGCCGTCGCCGGCGGGCTGCAGGCGCAGCAGCTGGCGGATGGCCGCCTCGTGCGGGGCGAGCGCCGTGCCGGTCAGGGTGAGCTCGGCCGGAACCTTCTGGCCGGGCTGCAGGCCCTGGTCGGAGCGGAACCGGCGGACCTCGGTGACGACCTGCTGGACGAGCTCGATCTCCTTCTCGGCCGCGTCGTCGCGGAAGCCGGAGTCGGTCGGCCAGTCGGCGATGACGACGGACTCCCGGCCCGTGAGCGCGGTCCAGAGTGTCTCCGTGACGAACGGGACGACCGGGTGCAGCAGCCGCAGCATCACGTCGAGGACCTCACCGAGGACCCGGCCCGAGACCTCGGCCGGCTTGCCGCCCGCGAAGAACGTGGTCTTGGACAGCTCGACGTACCAGTCGAAGACCTCGTCCCAGGCGAAGTGCCGCAGTGCCTCGCTGAGTTTGGAGAACTGGAAGTCGTCGTAGTACGCGTCGACTTCGGCGACGGTCTTGTTGAGCCGGGACAGGATCCAGCGCTCGGTCACGGACATCTCGTCGGCCGACGGCAGTTCGCCCTCGATCGTGGCGCCGTTCATCAGGGCGAAGCGGGTGGCGTTCCAGATCTTGTTGGCGAACTTGGCGGAACCCTGGACCCACTCCTCGCCGATCGGGACGTCGGTGCCCGGGTTGGCACCGCGCGCCAGGGTGAAGCGCAGCGCGTCGGAGCCGTACTTGTCCATCCAGTCCAGCGGGTTGACGACGTTTCCGAACGACTTCGACATCTTCTTGCCGAACTCGTCACGGACCATGCCGTGCAGGACGATGGTCTTGAAGGGCGGGACACCGTCGTTGACGTACAGACCGAACATCATCATCCGGGCGACCCAGAAGAAGAGGATGTCGTAGCCGGTGACCAGGACGGAGTTCGGATAGAACTTCGCGAGGCTGTCGGTCCGCTCCGGCCAGCCGAGCGTGGAGAACGGCCACAGGCCGGAGGAGAACCAGGTGTCCAGGACATCGCTGTCCTGCGTCCAGCCCTCGCCCGTGGGGACCTCGTCGTCCGGTCCGACGCAGACGACCTCGCCGTTCGGGCCGTACCAGACAGGGATGCGGTGGCCCCACCAGAGCTGGCGCGAGATCGTCCAGTCGTGGAGGTTGTCGACCCAGTCGAAGTACCGCTTCTCCATCTCCTGCGGGTGGATCTCGACGCTGCCGTCGCGGACGGCGTCACCGGCCGCCTTGGCGAGCGGGGCGACCTTGACCCACCACTGGAGGGACAGGCGCGGCTCGATGGTGGTCTTGCAGCGCGAGCAGTGGCCGACGGAGTGGAGGTACGGACGCTTCTCGGTGACGATCCGGCCCTCGGCGCGCAGCGCGCCGACGATGGCGGACCGGGCCTCCAGGCGGTCGAGTCCCTCGAACGGGCCGGGGACGGTGATGACCGCGCGCTCGTCCATGACCGTGAGGAACGGCAGGTCGTGGCGCTTGCCGATCTCGAAGTCGTTCGGGTCGTGGGCGGGCGTGACCTTCACGGCACCGGTGCCGAACTCCGGGTCGACGTGGTGGTCGGCGACGACGGGGATCGTGCGGTCGGTCAGCGGCAGCTTGATCTGCCTGCCGATCAGGTGCTTGTAGCGCTCGTCGTCGGGGTGGACGGCGACCGCGGTGTCACCGAGCATCGTCTCGGCGCGGGTCGTGGCGACGACGATGGTGTCGTCGCCCTCCCCGTACGTCATGGAGACGAGCTCGCCGTCGTCGTCCTGGTACTCGACCTCGATGTCCGAGATCGCGGTCAGACAGCGCGGGCACCAGTTGATGATGCGCTCGGCGCGGTAGATCAGCCCGTCGTCGTACATCTTCTTGAAGACGGTCTGGACGGCGGTGGACAGGCCCTCGTCCATGGTGAAGCGCTCACGGGACCAGGCGACGCCCTCACCGAGCCGGCGCATCTGGCCGGAGATCTGGCCGCCGGACTCGTTCTTCCACTTCCAGACGCGCTCGACGAACGCCTCACGGCCCAGGTCGTGGCGGGACTTGCCCTCCTTGCCGAGCTCACGCTCGACGACGTTCTGGGTGGCGATGCCGGCGTGGTCCATTCCGGGCTGGTACAGCGCCTCGAAGCCCTGCATGCGCTTGCGGCGGACGAGGGCGTCGATCAGCGTGTGCTCGAAGGCGTGCCCCAGGTGCAGGCTGCCCGTGACGTTCGGCGGCGGGATGACGATGGAGTACGGAGGCTTCTCGCTGTGCTCGTCGGCTTCGAAGTAACCACGTTCTACCCAGCGCTCATACAGCTTCCCCTCTACCTCGGCCGGTGCGTACTGGGTCGGCAGTTCGGGGTTGCTGGCTGGCGTCTGCTGAGTGTTCTCGGTCACGGGGGACAGTTTAGGGCCGTCACAGTCGTGCACTGAAACCGGTTTGTTCGGTAACGGTGTCACTCCCGGTGCTCCGCGGCGGTGGACCTTCCGACAGGATGTTCGGAACGCATAAGCATTCCGATGAGCATTTCCGAACAGGGGACACCGCAGATGAGCTACAACCAGCCGGGCCCGTACGGCGGCCAGCCTCCGCAGGGCCAGCCCGGACCGTACGGCGGCCAGCCTCCGCAGGGCCAGCCCGGCCCGTACGGCCAGCAGCCGGGCCCGTACGGCCAGCAGCCGCCGCAGGGCCAGCCCGGCTACGGGTACCCCCAGCAGGCCCCCCAGGGTGTCCCGCCGCAGCAGCAGACCCAGCCGGGCTACGGCTACCCGCAGGCCCAGCAGCCGGGCCCGTACGGCCAGCAGCCGCCCACGCCCCCTTACGGCGGCCAGCCGGCCTACGGCGGCCAGCCCCCGTTCCCCCCGGCCCAGCCGAAGAAGAAGACCGGCCTGATCATCGGCGGCGTGGTCGTGGCGATGGCGGTCATCGCGGGTGGGGTGTACCTCCTGACGTCGGGCGGGGGTGGCAGCTCGGTCGCCGACGACGGCAAGACGTACAAGCTGACGACGCCGGAGACGGTGATCGACGGGACGTACAAGAAGGCTTCCTCCCAGACTGGCGACGAGCCCGAGATGTCGTCCAGCGAGATCAAGGAGGCCGGGAAGTGGGGAGTCAAGAACCCCAAGAACGTCAATGGCAGTTACACGGCCGGCGAGGCGGCCGCCCAGAAGATGTTGCAGTTCAGCGGCGTCTACGGGGATATCAAAGACCCCGAGAAGGTCGTGGATGCCATGTTCGCCAACATCAAGGCCGAGGCGAGCAAGGACAAGGAAAGCGGGGGCGATTTTGTCGGCAGCCCTCAGGCCTTCACTCCGTCGGGGTTCGAGAACGGGGTTCTGAAGTGCCAGGAGGCCAAGGTCGATTCGGGCACTACCGGTAGCACCAAGCCGCTCAGTCTTCCCGTCTGCATCTGGGGCGACCACAGCACCCTGGTCTACGTCATGAACATGGACATGGCGGCAATGATGACCGGCAAGAGCGTCTCGCTGGAGGACGCCGCCAACACCGCGGCCAAGCTCCGCAACGACGTCCGCGTCGAGGTCAAGTAACGCACCGGGAACGGCAGAAGGGGCGCCCGGCCGGTTGAACCGGCCGGGCGCCCCTCTGCGTGTTCGGCTGCCGCTACGCGGACTTCTCGTGCCGCCCCTCATCGCCCTTGCCGATGGTCCGCGGCTCGCGCGGGACCAGCGTCGGGTTCACGTTGTTGCGGACGACGTCCGCCGTGATGACGACGCGGGCGACGTCCTTGCGGGACGGCACCTCGTACATCACGGACTGGAGGACCTCTTCCATGATGGCCCGCAGGCCACGCGCGCCGGTGCCGCGCAGGATCGCCTGGTCGGCGATGGCCTCCAGGGCCGGGCGGTCGAAGTCCAGCTCGACACCGTCGAGTTCGAACAGTCGTTGGTACTGCTTCACCAGCGCGTTGCGCGGCTCGACGAGGATCTGCAGCAGCGCCTCACGGTCCAGGTTGTGGACCGAGGTGAGGACGGGCAGCCGACCGATGAACTCCGGGATCATCCCGAACTTCACCAGGTCCTCCGGCATGACCTCCTGGAACTGGTCGCTGGCCTCGATCTCCCGCTTGGAGCGGATTGTCGCGCCGAAGCCGATGCCCTTGGCACCCGCCCGCGACTCGATGATCCTCTCCAGACCGGAGAAGGCACCGCCCACGATGAACAGCACGTTCGTCGTGTCGATCTGGATGAACTCCTGGTGCGGGTGCTTCCGGCCGCCCTGCGGCGGTACGGAGGCGGTGGTGCCCTCCAGGATCTTCAACAGGGCCTGCTGGACGCCCTCGCCGGAGACATCGCGGGTGATCGACGGGTTCTCGCTCTTGCGGGCGACCTTGTCGATCTCGTCGATGTAGATGATCCCGGTCTCGGCCTTCTTGACGTCGTAGTCCGCGGCCTGGATCAGCTTCAGCAGGATGTTCTCGACGTCCTCGCCGACATAGCCGGCCTCCGTCAGCGCCGTCGCGTCGGCGATGGCGAACGGGACGTTGAGCATACGGGCCAGGGTCTGCGCGAGAAGCGTCTTGCCGGAGCCCGTGGGGCCCAGCAGCAGGATGTTGGACTTGGCCAGCTCGATGGCGTCGTCCCGGCCCTGCGCGCCGCCGTTCTCGCCGGCCTGGACCCGCTTGTAGTGGTTGTACACAGCGACCGAGAGGGCCTTCTTCGCGGGCTCCTGCCCGACGACGTACCCCTCGAGGAACTCGTAGATCTCGCGCGGCTTGGGGAGTTCCTCCCACCGCACCTCGGAGGTCTCCGCGAGCTCCTCCTCGATGATCTCGTTGCAGAGATCGATGCACTCGTCGCAGATGTACACACCGGGTCCCGCGATGAGCTTCTTCACCTGCTTCTGGCTCTTTCCGCAGAACGAGCACTTGAGCAGGTCGCCGCCATCACCGATGCGTGCCACGAGGTGCTTCCCCTTCGCCTGGGAGCAGCTTGGTTCAGCGGCTCCTGGTGCCTCTATCCGACGGTACCTTGCCTTGCCCCCCGTTCGGGCCCCCCTTGGCACGGTTCACACCGCCGATGCGGTGTGAACTCGCCATGCCAAGGGGTGAAGGCCGACGTCAGACGGCCGTGGCCGCCTGCTTGCGGGTCGACACGATCTGGTCGACGAGACCGTAGGCGAGGGCATCCTCGGCGGTCAGGATCTTGTCGCGCTCGATGTCGTCGCGGATCTTGTCGATCGGCGTGGTGGAGTGCTTGGCCAGCATCTCCTCCAACTGGGTGCGCATTCGCAGGATCTCGTTGGCCGCGATCTCCAGGTCGGAGAGCTGCTCCCGGCCGGTCTGCGAGGACGGCTGGTGGATCAGCACACGGGCGTTGGGCAGCGCCATCCGCTTGCCGGGCGTACCCGCGGCGAGCAGCACGGCCGCGGCAGAGGCCGCCTGGCCCATGCAGACCGTCTGGATGTCCGGCTTCACGAACTGCATCGTGTCGTAGATCGCGGTGAGCGCGGTGAACGAGCCGCCGGGGCTGTTGATGTAGATCGAGATGTCCCGGTCCGGGTCCATCGACTCCAGGCACAGCAGCTGCGCCATGACGTCGTTGGCGGAGGCGTCGTCGATCTGCACGCCGAGGAAGATCACGCGCTCCTCGAAGAGCTTCGCGTAGGGGTCGTACTCACGCACGCCCTGCGAGGTGCGCTCCACGAAGCGCGGCACGATGTAGCGGTTGTCCACCTGCGGGCCGGTGTAGAGGCCGCTCGCGGAGGCGCCGGGGAAGTTGTTCATGTGGGTGTTCACCATCCTGGTGGCGTTCTGTGGCTGGGTGTCTCGGCGTACGAGAGGTGCGCGGGGCGGTGGAGCCGGATCCGGTGGGTACCGGATCAGGCGCCGGTGCCGCCGCCGCCCGGAACGCCCGATGCGATCGTGATGATCTCGTCGATGAGGCCGTACTCCTTGGCCTCCTCCGCGGTGTACCAGCGGTCGCGGTCGCCGTCGCGGATGATCGTCTCGACCGTCTGGCCGGAGTGGCGGGCGGTGATCTCCGCCATCCGCTGCTTGGTGCGCAGCAGGTACTGGGCCTGGATCTTGATGTCCGAGGCCGTACCGCCGATGCCGGCCGAACCCTGGTGCATGAGGATGTCGGTGTTCGGGAGCGCGAAGCGCTTGCCCGCGGTGCCGCCGGTGAGCAGGAACTGGCCCATCGAGGCCGCCATGCCCATACCGATGGTGACCACGTCGTTCGGGATGTACTGCATGGTGTCGTAGACCGCCATACCGGCCGTCACCGAACCGCCGGGGCTGTTGATGTAGAGGTAGATGTCCTTGTCCGGCTCGGCGGCAAGGAGAAGCAGCTGCGCCGTGATCTTGTTGGCGATCTCATCGTCGACCTGCTGACCGAGGAAGATGATGCGCTCGCCGAGCAGTCGGCTGTAGACCTGGTCACCGAGGCCTCCACCGAGGGACGGCTCTCCGGCGGCGTAGGGCATCAGATTCGTCACGTATCCACCTGCTCGTCTCTGACGGCTCCGGCCGTCTCAGCGTCTTCGTACCGGGTGGGCGGGGACTCCCCTGCCCTTCCTATTCATGGACCCTAACGCGCAGGTAGGACAACGCCATCCCGCTTCCGCAACTGTTCGCTGGGAGCGCAAGCTCCGCAGTCCGCACACGGGTTGTGGGGCACCGTACGCCATACGACGACGGGCTCCGAACGCACAGCGTCCGGAGCCCGTCGTACGGGTTCAGCGCGAGGCTCAGGCCTCGTTCTTCTCCTCGGTGACCTCGGCAACGGCCTCGGCGGCACCATCGGCGGCCTCGACCGTCTCGATGGCCTCCTCCTCGTCGTCCTCCAGCTCGACGACCTCACCGTTGGTGTCGACGACCTTGGCGGCCTCGACGACCACGGCCAGCGCCTTGCCGCGGGCGACCTCGCCGACGAGCATCGGCACCTGGCCGCCCTCGACGACGGCCTGGGCGAACTGGTCGGGGCTCATGCCGGAGGAAGCAGCGCGCCGCATGAGGTGCTCGGTGAGCTCCTCCTGGTTGACGTTCAGCTTCTCCTTGTTGACGATCTCGTCCAGGATGAACTGGGTCTTGATGCCCTTGATCGCCTGCTCGGAGGTCTCGGCCTCGAACTCCTCGACCGTCTTGCCCTGGATCTCCAGGTACTTGTCGAGGGTCAGACCCATCTGACCGAGCTGGTGGTGCTCCAGGTTGTGCTTGCGGGTCTGGACCTCGTCCGCGAGCAGCTTCTCCGGGATCGGGACCTCGGCCAGCTTCAGCAGCTCGTCGAGGACGCGCTCCTGGGCCTGGGTGGCCTGGTCGAACTGCTTGGTGTTCTCGAGGCGCTTGCGGCTGTCCGCCTTCAGCTCGTCGAGGGTGTCGAACTCGCTCGCCATCTGGGCGAACTCGTCGTCCAGCTCGGGGAGCTCACGGGCGGCGACGGCGGTGACCTTGACGGTGACCTCGGCCTCCTTGCCCTCGGCCGAGCCGCCCTTCAGCTCGGAGGTGAAGGTGGCCTCGCCACCCGCCTCCAGGCCGGTGACGGCGGCGTCGATGCCGTCGAGGAGCTCGCCGGAACCGATGGTGTACGAGACACCCTCGGCCACGCCGTCCTCCAGGACCTCGCCGTCGACCTTGGCCTGCAGGTCGATCGTCACGACGTCACCCTCGGCGGCGGCGCGCTCGACCGGGTTGGTGGAGGCGAAGCGCTCGCGGAGCTGCTCCACGGCCTTCTCGACGTCCTCGTCGCTGACCTCGAGGGCGTCAACGGTGACCTCGATGCCGGAGTAGTCCGGAATCTCGATCTCGGGGCGTACGTCAACCTCGGCGGTGAAGGCCAGCAGCTCGCCGTCCTTCAGTTCGGTGATGTCGACCTCGGGCTGACCGAGGACGTTGAGCTCACCCTCGTTGACAGCCTCGGTGTAGAACTTCGGGAGGGCGTCGTTGACGGCCTCCTCCAGCACCGCACCACGGCCGAACCGCTGGTCGATGACCCGGGCGGGGATCTTGCCCTTGCGGAAGCCCTTCACCGTGACCTGCTGGTTGATCTTCTTGTACGCCGCGTCGAGGCTGTCCTTGAGCTCCTCGAAGGGCACCTCGACAGTGAGCCGAACCCGGGTCGGGTTCAGGGTCTCCACGGCGCTCTTCACGGTTCGGTCTCCTTGTGGCTGACTTCTTGGGGTTCTGCTCCGCCGCACGGAGGCGGCTTCGCGGACCGAGCCCGGTACATCAGACACACGGGCACGCATTTTGCATAGTAACGGCAAGGAGACGGACTCCCACAATGCGATCTTGCCGGTGGTCTGCGATCTTGCCGATGGTCGGGGTGGCCGGATTCGAACCGACGACCTTCCGCTCCCAAAGCGGACGCGCTACCAAGCTGCGCCACACCCCGTCGGTGCGACACGTAGGGTACATGCAGAAAGGCAGTGCATCAGCAGCTTTGCGCGGGTGGCACCGAACGCGACACCGGGTGACCGCAATCGGGTGTGCGGGCAGCGCCCGCGACCCGCTACGATGCTTCTCGTTGCCGCCGGTCCCCGGACCTGCGGTGCGATGCTTGCGGGCGTAGCTCAATGGTAGAGCCCTAGTCTTCCAAACTAGCTACGCGGGTTCGATTCCCGTCGCCCGCTCCACGCTTGGGCCCGGTCCGACGAATTCCTCGTCGGACCGGGCCCTTTGCGTTCCGGCTGCGTTCCGCCCGAGTCCTGCCGGACCTCTCGCACCGGAGTGCGGGCGCCGGCGCGGCCGGATCAGAAGCTGATCTGGTTGATGGTCTCCGCTATCGAGTTCATGAACCTGTTTATCGACGGAGCCATGCCGGTCGATGCCAGGAAGAAGCCGAAGAGCACCGCGACGATCGCGGGTCCGGCCTTGATGGAGCCGCCTCGGATCAGGACCACCAGGACGATCGCCAACAGAAGCACCACAGACAGTGAAATGGCCACGACTGATCACACCCTTGGTCGGTCCGCCTTGCCGGCCCGGAGGTGTGCGGCCGAGCACTCCTCCGTTCCTTCCATCGTGCCACCAACTTCCCTGTGGTCGCTGCCAGGTGACGGATCGAACGGACGGGATCGCGCCATCCTTGCGCCCCGCGTGCGCCCGGGGCGCACGGCCGCACAACCAGGGGCGCACGGCCGTACAAGGTGTGACACAGGGCCCCGCCAAGGCCCCCCGCACCTGTGAGTGAACTGTGAATCGAATAATCACAACGACTCGCGACTGTGACGGTTTCCATATCCACACACTTTATTCACACGCAATTCCAAGGCTCGAGTGCGACGAAATTCACCCCCCGCAACCTTCTGGCGATATGCACCATTTAAGAGGGGTGAAGCCGGGCAAAGCGGGCGGTTTTTGGCGGTTTCGTTTTTGATTGGACGCGGACATGCAATATCCGTGGGCGGTTTTACGAATTGCAATCGCGGCGTCTAAGGTGCTTTAGATGTTCCGCGCTCCGAACGTATTTCAGAGGGCCCCGCTCCCACCGGCGACCCGGGAGTCGGAGCCCAGACGCCGAGGGACGATGACTGCCACCGCGGCACCCCCCGCACCGGTGGCGAACAAGCCTCCGGCCGCCGCGCCGGCGAAGAAGCGTGACGCCTACTTCGACAACGTCAAATATCTGGCCATCGTGCTCGTCGCGGTGGCGCACTCGTGGGAACCGGTGATGGACGGCAGCCGGACCGTCCGTGCGCTGTACATGGTGGCGTACACCTTTCACATGCCGGCGTTCGTCATCATCTCCGGCTATTTCTCCCGCTCGTTCGACATGTCCGCCGCCAAGGTAAAACGCCTGGTCACCGGCGTTGCCGTGCCCTATGTGGTGTTCGAGACGGCTTATTCGCTCTTCAAGCGGTACGCGGACGACTCGCCCGATCAACCGATCAGCCTGACCGACCCCTGGTATCTCACCTGGTTCCTGGTCGCGCTGTTCATCTGGCGGATCACCACACCGCTGTGGCAGGCGCTGCGCCATCCACTGCCCGTGGCGCTCGTCATCGCCGTGCTCGCCTCTTTCTCCCCGGCGATCGGCGACGACCTCGATCTCCAGCGTGTTCTGCAGTTCCTGCCGTTCTTCGTGCTGGGACTCCGGCTGAAGCCCGAGCATTTCCAACTGGTCCGCCGGCGTGAGGTGCGGATGCTCGCGCTCCCGCTGTTCGCCGCGGCCCTGCTGTTCGCGTACTGGGCGGCGCCGCGGATGCAGCTGGGCTGGTTCTACCGCAGCAACAGCGCGCAGGGGATGGGCGCCCCGTGGTGGTCCGGAGCCGTGATGACACTGGCGATGTTCGGCTGTGCGCTGCTGCTCACCATCGGGTTCCTGTCCTGGGTGCCGCGCCGCCCCATGTGGTTCACCGTGCTCGGCGCCGGGACGATCTGCGGCTATCTGCTGCACGGGTTCCTGATCAAGGGCGCCGGATACGCCGGGCTGTTCGACACCTACGCATGGCTCTCGACGCCCGGCGGCCTGGTCCTCGTCTCACTGGTCGCGGCCGGTGCGGTGACGCTGATGTGTACGCCGCCGGTGCGGCGGGTGCTGCGCCCGGTGACCGAGCCGGACATGAACTGGGCGTTCCGGCGCCCCACGTCCAGACTCTGATCCGAGTGGATCAGTCCTTCGCCGTGTTGGCTTGAACCGATTGCTCGACGGGCGATTCGCCCGGGGTGAGCCCGAGCAGCCCCCGTACCTGCGCATACTTCTCGGCCAGTCGGGTACGGGTCGCCGGTTCCAGCACGGCGAGGCGGGCCGGGTCGGCGTTGTGTGCCAGGTCGGACTCCTTGATCAGCAGGGCGCCCGGGGTGTCGAGGATGCGCCGGGTGTACGAACCGAGGTCCTCGCCGTCACGTTTGGTGACGGCGAGGACCATGTCCTTGACCTCCTGCGGCAGCGCGGCGGCGGCCAGCCATTCCTCCGACAGCGCGTCGTCCTCGACGGCGTCGTGCAGCCAGGCCGCGGCGATCTGTCCGTCGCTGCCGCCTCTGATCCGTACGCCCTCGGCGACCGCGGCGAGATGCTCGGTGTACGGGCGTCCCGCTTTGTCCCGCTGGTCGGCGTGGGCCTCGCGGGCGATCGCCTCGACTTCGGCCAGGGTCAGCTGTGCGCGTGGGGTGGGCATGGCCCGACTCTACGGACGCTCGGCCGTCCCACGCAGGGCGGCCCGGGCCGGGACCGTCACGGCGGCCAGGCCGAGTCCGATGGTCGCGGCGAGGAAGGACCCGTACAACGTCGGCGGGATGTAAGGCGATTCGCCCGTGAGTCCCTTCACCATCGGGACCAGTGTGGCCAGTGCGATGCCGGTACCGATCGCGGCGCCGGCGACCGTGACGAGCAGCGCCTCCCAGCGGATCATGCCCATGACCTGGCGCCGGGTGGAACCGACGAGGCGGAGCATGGTCAGTTCGCGGCGGCGGTCCAGGACGGTCATCACCAGGGTGTTGACCGCGGCGACGGCGGCGAATCCGCCGAGGACCGCGGCCATGGTGGTGTTGGCCCAGGCGTTGATTTCACGGCTCTGGTCCTGAGCGGCGGCGTAGCCGGTCCGGTCGGTGACGGTGCCGAGCGCGGCGAGCTTCTGTGCGGCGGCGGGTGTGGCCCGTACCAGCAGTTCGGAGACGTACGGCGAGGTGACATGGGTGCTGAGGTCTGCGGCGGGCAGTGTGACCAGACCGGTGCCCAGGCCACGGCCGTAGACGGCGACGATCTTCGGAGTCGCCTTGGTGCCGTCCGGGAGGCGCAGGGCCAGCCGGTCGCCCGTGCCGAGCTTCGTGGATACGGCGAGGGTGGTGTCGATGGCGACGGTGCCGGGGCGCAGGCCGGTCAGCGATCCGGACCGGACGTCGAGGTCCTGGACCTTGGCGAGGTCGTGGCCGGAGCCGGTGATCCCCTGGGCGGAGGTGGTCTGGAGCCGCCGGTCCCCGCCCGATCCGGTGGGCACCAGGACGGAACTGCGGAGCAGCCCGACGGCGGTCGTGACGCCGGGTGTGGCGGCGGCCCGTTCGGTCGCGTCGGAGGCGAGTCCGGCCGGGGCGGAGACGATGTGGTCGGCGGTGATGGCGTCGCGCTGCTGGTGTGCGATCACCCGGCTCTCGCTGGTGTGCATGAAGACGAGCGTGGAGGAAAAGGCCATGGCGAGCACGATCGGGGTGATCGCGGAGGCCAGGCGGCGCGAGTTCGTCCGGGAGTTGGCGGCGGCCAGCGAGCCCGACGCGCCGGCGGCGCGCAGCGGGAAGCCGATGACGGCGGCGCAGATCCGCGCGATCAGCGGGCCGAGCAGGCCGACCGCGAGCATGAAGAACATGACGACGCCGAGTGCGGCGTTCGCCGCGTCCTCGCCGCTCGTGGACGCGGCGACCCCCGCGAAAGCTACGCCGCCGACGAGGGCGGCGATGCCGAGCGGGGTGCGGATCCAGCCGAACGGGGGGCGTTCCACCGCGGACTGGGCGAGAGCCAGCCCCGGCTTGGTCTTCGACGGCCGGCGGGCGGCGAAGTATCCGGCGCTCAGTGCGGTGAGCATCGTGGCGGCCGCGGCGATGGTCAGTGGCAGCCAGGACACCCGCAAAGCGACGGCTTCAGGGATGGCTCCCTTGTCCTGGAGCTGCCCGAACCACCAGCGGGCCAGGGCGATCCCGGGCAGACAGCCGAGCGCTCCGGCGAGCGGGGCGACGAGCAGGGACTCGGTGGCGATGGTGCGGCGCAGCTGGCGCGGAGTGGCGCCGATGGCGCGCAGCAGGGCGAACTCGCGGCTGCGCTGGCCGACGGAGAGGGCGACCGTACCGGCAGCGGTGAAGACGGCGACCATGGTCGCGACGCCGCCGAAGGAGCCGCCGAGGCCCGCGAGGACTTCCTGGGCGCCCGCGAGACCCGCGTCCTCGACGCCGCCCCGGCCGTCACCGGTGTGGACCTTGGCCCCGGCGGTGTGGCCGACGGCCTCGCGTACCTGGTCGGCGAGGGTGCCGGTGGGGGTGGAGCGGGCGGCGAGCACGGCGATGGCGTCGACCCGGCCGGGGTGGCCGGAGAGCTGTACGGCCTGCCGGTCGGCGAACCAGACGGTGGCTTCGGTGGCGGTGGTGCCCGCGACGCGGAACTCCCGTACGCCCGCGGGGGTGTCGAGGGTGATCTTCTGGCCGACCCGGGCCTCGGTGCCGGTGGGGACGACGACTTCGCCGGTCCCGGGCGCCTCGCCGGTGAGCAGTCGCGTGCCCGTGAGCGCGGTGGCGCCCCAGCCGTGAGCGGTGAGGGGGGTGTCGTCCTGCCGTACGGAGTAGCTGACGTCCCCGATCGCGGCGGCCGCACCGGGGGCCGAGGCGGCCTTGCCCACCAGGGATTCGGGGAGCCGCGCGGTGTCCGGTACGGGGGTGGCGGCGTCGTACGCGCCGTCGCCACTGCCGACCGTCATGTGGACCTGCTGATCGGCGGCGACCACCACGGGTGCCTTCGCGTAGCGGTCCGCGGGTACCGAGGCGCGCAGGCCGGTCTCCAGCAGGATCCCGCAGGCGGAGACGATCGCCGCGGCCAGCAGGAGCGCGACGAAGGTCCCGACGAACGACGAGGGCTTGAAGCGGACGGCCGCGCGGGCGAGGCCGTTCGGGACGTGCGGGGTGAACATCAGGCTGCTGCTCCTGCATAGGCGGGGGCCGTCCGTGCGGTCAGTGCGGTCATCCGGGCGGCGATCTGTGCGGCGCCGGCCCGCGGCAGGCTGTCCGCGATCGCGCCGTCGGCGAGAAAGAGGACCCGGTCGGCGTAGGCGGCGGCCGCCGGGTCGTGGGTGACCATGACGACGGTGGCGCCGAGGCTGTCCACCGCGTGCCGGAGCAGGGCGAGGATCTCGGCGGCGGTGGTGGTGTCGAGGGCGCCGGTCGGTTCGTCGGCGAAGACCACATCGGGGCGGGTGACCAGGGCGCGGGCGACGGCGACGCGCTGCTGCTGGCCGCCGGAGAGCTGGCCGGGGCGGCGCGCGCCCTTGTCGCCGAGGCCGACCCGGGTGAGCATCTCGGCGGCTGCGTGGCGGCTGCGAGCGGAGCCGGCGCGCTGTCCGGCCAGGCGCATGGGCAGGACGACGTTCTGCTCGACCGTGAGGGACGGAAGCAGGTTGAAGGCCTGGAAGACGAAGCCGAGGCGGGTGCGGCGCAGCTCGGTGAGCCGGTTCTCGCTCATGCCGGTGATCTCGGTGCCGCCGAGGCGTACGGAGCCCTCGGTGGGGCGGTCCAGTCCGGCCGCGCACTGCAGGAAGGTCGATTTTCCGGAGCCGGAGGGGCCCATGACGGCGGTGAAACTGGCGCGCGGGAGGGCGAGGTCGATGCCCCTCAGGGCGTGGACGGCGGAGCCGCCGCGGCCGTACTGCCTGCGGACGCCTCGCAGTTCCACGGCAAGGTCCGAGGGGCCGGGCCCCTGGTGGATGTCCGCCGTGTGCTGCCTGTCCTGCGCGCCCTGCTTGGTGCGTCGCAGCCCCATGGTGTCCGCCTTCCGTTGTTCGCCGGCCGGTCGTCCGGCCGATACCTCGAACGTACGGATCACGAGCGGGTCCCGACCATGGCGGCTGCTGGCGGATCGGGGGTGGGGCAAACCCCAGGGTGCTACCGGGGGTGGGCAGACCTCAGGTGCTGGCGGGGTGGCAGACCTCAGGTGCTGGCGGGGGTGGCCATACTTGCAACGTCAATCATTCGGTAAACTAATTACTGACGATTCCTTGACGCTCTCTTGACCTATCGAAGGACAGGCTCATCGGACACGCAGACACGCTCATCGCCATGGGCGGCGCCTTCCTCGCCGCCGCCGTTCTCGCCCGCGTCGGCAGCCGCATCGGACTGCCGACCATCCCCTTGTTCATCCTGGCCGGAATCCTGCTCGGCCCGCACACGCCCGGCATCGTGCTCGTCGCCGACCCGCACGACCTGGAGATGCTCTCGGCACTCGGTCTGGTGCTGCTGCTCTTCTACCTCGGCCTCGAATTCCATCTCGACGACCTCAAGGCCGGCGGCCGCAAGATGGCGCTCGCCGGTGGCACCTATCTCGCCCTGAACGTCGGCGCCGGGCTCGGCTTCGGTTTCGCGCTGGGCTGGGGCACATCCGAAGCGCTGGTCCTCGCCGGTGTGCTCGGCATCTCGTCGTCGGCCATCGTCACCAAGGTCCTGGTCGACCTGGGCCGTATCGGCAATCCGGAGACCAAACCGATCCTCGGCATCATCGTCGTCGAGGACGTGTTCCTCGCCCTCTATCTGGCCGCCCTCCAGCCGATCCTGTCGGGTGCCGACAGCCTCTCCGCCGCGGCGGTCGACGGCGGCAAGGCCTTCGGCTTCCTGCTGCTGCTCGCCCTGGCCGCCCGGTTCGGCACCAAGGTCATCGGCAAGCTGATCAACACCCGTGACGACGAACTCCTCGTCATCTCCTTCCTCGGCGCCGCGGTCTTCGTGGCGGGTGTCTCGGAGTGGTTCGGGGTCGCGGACGCGATCGGCGCCTTCATGGTCGGCCTGATGCTCGGCAGTACGTCCTCCGGCACGCGTATCCTCAAGCTGGTGCACCCGCTGCGTGACGCCTTCGGTGCGATCTTCTTCTTCGCCTTCGGCCTCTCCATCAACCCGGGCGATCTGCCGACCGTCCTGTGGCCGGTGCTGGCCGCCGTCGCGGTGACCCTGGCCATGAACGTCCTCGCCGGACTTGCCGCCGCCAAGGTGTACGCGTTCGGCCCGCAGGCCACGGCGAACATCTCCACCACACTGGTGGCCCGCGGCGAGTTCGCCCTGATCCTCGCCACGATGGCGGCGGCCGCGGGGCTGGACGAACGGCTCTCCCCGTTCATCGCCGGATACGTACTCGTTCTCGCGGTCCTCGCACCGCTGGCCGCCGGAAGGTCGCACTGGCTGGCCCGCATCCTCCCGGGCGGGCGGGGCCGGGGTGAGGACAGTGACAGCGGCAGCGGCGCCGGGCAGGTCTCGGTCCCGGCCTGAGAGCCTGTCGGGTGACCTCCGATCGGGTGGCGGACGCGGTCTGGTGCGTGCGATTCCAAGGCGGAGGAGGGAGTCGACGCGAAGGGGGTCCCCCCATGCCTTCAGCTATGGGGGAGTTGGTGACTGACGACAACGCGGGAAGCGTGCGTGCCAGGGCGTGGCCGCCCGGTCGGAGGTCACCCGACAGGCTCTGAGACGACGGCCGGCGTGTCCGGGCACGAGGGCCCGCCTCGTACCCGGACATGCCGACACCCACGATCCGGTGACGGGCCTATTTCCGTTGACGTAAACCCGATTCGTTCCGTTTGCGTACGTTTCAGGATCTGCGCGACAACAGCAGCAGCGCCCGGTCGTCGTTGACGTCCTTGGCGCATGCCTCGATCAGATGCCAGGCCGAGCCCTCGAAACCGGTGGCGACATAGCGGTCGGCCTCACCGGTCAGCCGGTCGATGCCCTCCGCGATATCGCGGTCGGACGCCTCCACCAGGCCGTCCGTGAACAGCATCAGCACGTCGCCGGGGGCCAACGAGCCCTTCACCGCGTCGAACTGCGCCCCGTCGTACACCCCGAGCAACGGGCCCTCCGCGGCCTTCTCCTCCCATTGGCCGCTGCCCGAGTGGAGCTGCAGGGCCGGCGGGTGACCCGCCGAGAGGAGTTCGTAGTCGCCCGATTCGAGGTCCAGGACCAGATGGATCGAGGTGGCGAAACCCTCGTCCCAGTCCTGGCGCAGCAGATAGCCGTTGGCCGCCGGGAGGAAGCCGTGCGGGGGCAGCGAACCGAGGAGGCCGCCGAAGGCGCCGGACAGCAGCAGGGCGCGGGAGCCCGCGTCCATGCCCTTGCCGGAGACATCGGTGAGTACGGCCTCCAGGGTCCGTCCGCCGTTGGTACGGGCGGCGACGACGAAGTCACCGGAGAAGGACTGACCGCCCGCCGGGCGCAGCGCCATCTCGCGGTGCCAGCCCTGCGGCAGCCGGGGCAGGGCGCTCTGCACCCTGATGCGTTCGCGCAGGTCGAAGAGCATGGTGCCACCGCGTCGCCACGGCACACCGACCCTGGCCCGGAACTGGGCGAGGACCAGCCCGAAGAAGCCGCAGGCCGCGACCACCAGGACGATGCCGGGTGTCACCCGGGCCGGGCCGTCCTCGTACGGGCCCAGTGCGAGCGACTCCACGATCAGGGCGGTGGCGGCGGTCGCGTACAGACCCAGCAGGCTCGCGGGCCGCAGCAGCAGACCGCCCGCGACGATCGGCAGAACGAGCGCGGCCGGTGAGCACCACACCGGATTCATCAGGGTGGCGCAGGTGATGGCCGGAATGGTGAGCAGCAGACCGGCCAGTGCGATCCAGTCCGACCCGTCGCCGCGGAAGTAGTCGACACCGGATTTGCGCAGCGCGATGCGTGCCCGGTGCGCCGATTTCCGAAATCGGGCCGGGTACGAGTCTGCTCCTGCGCGACGGGCCATTGCGGGGACCTTATCTACCCGACCGCCTCCGGTGCAGGGGGACCCCGTGACAATGCGTTCGAAATCGGGTCGACCGGCCGCCGCACCCCTGATAGGGATGGCCCATGACTACTGAGCTTCGCGTGTTGCAACCGTCCGAATGGAACGAATGGTTCGAGTGTCTGGAGCTGGCGTTCGGCGGGGCTCCGGAGCCTCCCGAGGAACGCGAGCTGTTCGAGCAGCTGACCGAGCCCGAGCGGTCGCTCGGCATCTGGGACGGTGACGACGTGGTCGGCACGGCGGGGGCGTTCAGCTTCCGGGTCGCGGTGCCGGGCGGGGCGCTGGTGCCCGCCGCCGGGATCACGATGGTGAGTGTCGCCTCCACGCACCGCAGGCGCGGGCTGCTGACCTCGATGATGCGCCGCCAGCTGGACGACATCCGCGCGCTGGGCGAGCCGTTCGCCGTACTGACGGCCTCGGAACCGGTGATCTACGGCCGGTTCGGCTACGGCGCCGCCTCGCGACAGATGTCCCTGACGATCGAGAAGGACCGGATCCGGCTGGACGTGCCGCCGGGCACGGACGAGGTGCGGCTGCGCCACGCGAAGCCGGACGAGGCGATGGCCGCGTGCGAGAGCGTGTACGAGCAGCTGGTCTCCGGCCGTCCCGGCGTCCCGGCGCACGCGCCCGGCTGGGAGCGCAAGCCCATGGTCGACCCGGTCGCCCACCGGCAGGGCTCCTCGGCGCAGCAGTGCGTACTGGCGGAGCGGGACGGGCAGATCGTCGGCAATGTGACGTATCACATCAAGCCGGAGTGGGAGCCGGCCGGCCCCAAGGGCACCGTCGTGGTCAACGACCTGGCCGCACTGGACCCGGCGGCGTACGCGGCGCTGTGGCGGTTCGTCTTCGAGATCGACCTGATCACGACGATCGTGGCCCGGAACCGGCCGGTCGACGACGCGGTGCTGCACCTGGTGTCGGACGTGCGGCGGTGCAACATCCGGGTCCGCGATTCACTCCATGTGCGTCTGGTGGAGCTGGGGGCGGCGCTGGAGGCCCGGACGTACCGGGGCCCGCTGGACGTGGTGTTCGAGGTGGAGGACGCGTTCTGCCCCTGGAACGCGGGGCGTTGGCGGCTCACGGCCGACGCGAAGGGCGCCGCGTCGTGCCGGCGCACCGACGACCCGGCCGATCTCGCGCTCTCGGTAAGGGAGTTGGGCTCCGCGTATCTGGGCGGCGAGTCGCTGAGCTCGCTGGCTCTGGCCGGGCGGGTACGGGAGCTGCGGGCGGGCGCGCTGGCGGAGGCGTCGTCGGCGTTCTTGTCGGACACGGCCCCGTGGCTGCCCCGGGGGTTCTAGGGGCTCTCCAGGCCTTCTGGCACCCCGACCCCCGCCCGGCCGCTTCGTCCTCAAACGCCGGACAGGCTGGGATCTGCCGCGCTAAGCGCGCTGGCAGCCCGGGCACCAGAAGAGGTTGCGGGCGGCGAGGTCGGCGGTGCGGATCTCGTCGCCGCAGATGTGGCAGGCCTGCCGGGCCCTTCGGTACACGTACACCTCGCCGCCGTGGTCGTCGACGCGCGGCGGACGCCCCATCGCCTCCGGCATGTGCTCGGGGCGGACCGTGTCGATCCGGTTGTTCCGCACACCCTCGCGCATCAGCACCACCAGGTCGGCCCAGACCGCGTCCCACTCCGCCCGCGTGAGGTCCCTGCCCAGGCGGTACGGGTCGATCCCGTGCCGGAACAGCACCTCCGCGCGGTACACGTTGCCGACCCCCGCAATGACCTTCTGGTCCATCAGCAGGGCCGCGACGGTGATACGGCTGCGGGAGATCCGCCGCCAGGCCCGCTCGCCGTCCTCGTCGGTCCGCAGCGGGTCCGGGCCGAGGCGGTCGTGTATCGCGCGCTTCTCGGGGTCGGTGATCAGCGCGCACGTGGTGGGGCCGCGCAGATCCGCGTGGTGGCCGTCGGTCACCAGGCGCAGCCGGACGGTGTCGGTGGGCGGCGGGGCCGGGGTCGTACCGAAGTCGAGCTTGCCGAAGAGGCCCAGGTGGATGTGGACCCAGCCGGCGTCCTCGAAACCGAGGAAGAGGTGCTTGCCGTGGGCGTCGACGCCGGTGAACGTGCGACCGTCCAGCAGCGCGGCGCTGTCGGAGAACTTGCCCTGCGGGCTGCTCACCCGCACCGGCCGCCCGGCGAACCTGTCCCGGTGGTCCGCCGCGAGGCGGTGGATCGTGTGTCCCTCGGGCACGACGGCGACTCTCCTCGGTGACGTAGGGACGTGGGGACGCGGCGACGGGTGACGGGTGACGGGTGACGCGGGGAAATGACTGTGCCGCCGGGGACACCGGCGGCACAGGGGTGGGGGCCGGTCAGCCCTGCTGCGGGTGGTGGGCCGGGATCGGGGGGAGCTCGCCGGTCGTCTCGTACGCCGTCAGCATCTCGATGCGGCGGGTGTGACGCTCCTCACCCGAGTACGGAGTGGCGAGGAAGATCTCGACGAACTTGGTGGACTCCTCCACCGAGTGCATCCGGCCACCGATGGCGACCACGTTGGCGTTGTTGTGCTCACGGCCGAGCGCGGCGGTCTGCTCGCTCCAGGCGAGTGCGGCGCGCACGCCCTTGACCTTGTTGGCGGCGATCTGCTCGCCGTTGCCGGAGCCGCCGATCACGATGCCGAGGCTGTCCGGGTCCGCGGCCGTCTTCTCGGCGGCACGCAGGCAGAACGGCGGGTAGTCGTCCTGGGCGTCGTAGATGTGGGGGCCACAGTCGACGGCCTCGTGGCCCTGGGCCGTGAGCCACTCGACGAGGTGGTTCTTGAGTTCATAGCCGGCATGGTCCGAGCCGAGGTACACGCGCATGTTCCGAGTGTGGCATGAGCGTCGCCGGGTAAGCGCCATCGGGGTCGGGACCCTCCGGCCGGGTCCGCCCGGACCGGCCCGACCGGGCGGACCCGGCGGCGGAAGCTGCGTGTGGGCTCCGTGTGCGGGCCTCGTGTGTGCAACGCCACTCGGGCAACGATCTGGTCAACGATTCGGAATAAGGGGTTCCGCTTCCACGGCTCGGCGGGCTTCAATGCATCACTCGCTGCCGCACCCCACTTCGGCAGCTGGGCACGCACCGCGTGATCCGAAAACGTAAGGATTCGATCCATGACGTCGCAGACGACTCTGGCCGGGCCGGGCCACCAGCCCGGCAAGCCGGACCGGTCGAACGGACCGGACGCACTGGGCTCCTCCGACGGTCTCCAGGCAGGCCTCAAGAACCGCCACCTCTCGATGATCGCCATCGGCGGCGTCATCGGCGCGGGCCTCTTCGTCGGCTCCGGCGCAGGCATCGCCGCCGCGGGACCGGCCATCCTGCTGTCGTACGCGCTGGTCGGCCTGATGGTCGTCTTCGTGATGCGGATGCTCGGCGAGATGGCGGCCGCCCGCCCCAGCTCGGGCTCCTTCTCCGCCTACGCCGACCAGGCGCTGGGCCGCTGGGCCGGCTTCTCGATCGGCTGGCTGTACTGGTTCTTCTGGGTCGTGGTGCTCGCCGTCGAAGCCACGGCGGGTGCCAAGATCCTGGAGGGCTGGGTGCCGGGCGTCCCTCAGTGGGCGTGGGCGCTGATCGTGATGGTCGTACTGACCGCGACGAACCTGGTCTCGGTCGGGTCGTACGGCGAGTTCGAGTTCTGGTTCGCCGGGATCAAGGTCGTGGCGATCGGTGCGTTCGTGGTCGTCGGGCTGCTCGCCGTCTTCGGGCTGCTGCCCGGCTCGGACAACCCCGGCTCGGGGCTCGCGCATCTCACCGACACCGGCGGGTTCTTCCCCAAGGGACCCGGCGCCGTCCTCACCGGTGTACTGATGGTCGTCTTCTCCTTCATGGGCAGCGAGATCGTCACCCTCGCCGCCGGCGAGTCCGAGAACCCGCAGCGCGCCGTCCAGAAGGCCACCAACAGCGTGATCTGGCGGATCGCCGTCTTCTACCTGGGCTCGATCTTCATCGTGCTCACCCTGCTGCCGTGGAACGACGCCTCGATCCTGAAGGAGGGCAGCTATGTGGCCGCCCTCAACTCCATCGGCATTCCGCACGCCGGTCAGGTGATGGACGTCATCGTGCTGACGGCCGTGCTGTCCTGCCTCAACTCCGGCCTCTACACCGCCTCGCGGATGGCCTTCTCGCTCGGCGGCCGCGGAGACGCGCCGAAGGCGTTCGCCCGGACGAACAAGCGGGGCGTGCCGCAGGCGGCCATCCTGTCCTCCGTCGTCTTCGGCTTCGTCGCCGTGTTCTTCAACTACCAGTGGCCCGACACCGTCTTCCAGTTCCTGCTGAACTCCTCCGGTGCGGTCGCCCTCTTCGTCTGGCTGGTCATCTGCTTCACCCAACTGCGGATGCGGGGCATCATCCTGCGCGAGCAGCCGGAGAAGCTGGTCGTACGGATGTGGCTCTTCCCGTACCTCACCTGGGCGACCATCGCGATGATCTCGTTCGTCCTCGTCTACATGCTGACCGACGACAGCGGACGCCAGCAGGTGCTGCTCTCGCTGCTCGTCGCGGCCATTGTGGTGGCGATCTCGCTGGTCCGTGAGGTCCAGAACCGCAAGAACCGCACCGCCGTGGAAACCCCCAGCAATACCTGACGGCCGATGTCAGGTTTACCGGGAAGGCTCTCCGTCGCAACGCCACCGAGCGGGCGAACGGGGAGCCTTCTCATGTCTTCCGCCCCTGCCCAGGTCCCGGCCGATGTCCCGGCCGACTTCGAGACCGGCTTTCAGACCGGTTTCCCCATCCGTCCCGGCCTCGTCGTCGAGGCCGCCCACGCCTATGACGTGCGGACCACCGTGGCCGACGCCGTCGGGCGCGGCCTCCCGGTCCACGTCCACGCCACCGGCCACGGGCTGCCCGGGGCCGTCGAGGGCGGGGTTGTGATCAGCACCCGCCGGATGGACTCCGTCGAGGTCCACCCGGTGCACCGCACCGCCCGGGAGCCGACCGGGCCGAAGGCGCCGATGATGACCGTGGTCCAGCTCAACCACCTGGGCGGCGCGCTGGCCGTACGGCCCGCCGTCGACAACGCGGTGCCCTACCGTGAGGCCGGATTCCTGCTGCGGCTACTGTCGCCGCTCGACGGCACGGATGTGAATCGGTACGGGCCCTTTACGCGGCGTTGGCCGCCCTGCTCGCCCCGCTCGCCCTGGGCCGTTCGCTGAACTTCTCCTTCGGCGGCGGGGACCGCACCGACGGCTTCCACGACGCGCGGACACAGAAGAGGCTCGCCGGTCTGGTGTCGCGTCACGACCCGGCGAGCCTCTTCGGAGGGAGCTACGGCATCAGCCGCGACGGCCGATGAGCTTCCAGGCCGCGGGCAGCGCGCCCATCGCCAGCGCCGCCTTCAGCGCGTCACCGAGCAGGAACGGCACCAGGCCGGCCGCGATCGCGGCGCTCGCCGACATGCCGGTGGCCAGTGCCAGGTACGGGACGCCGACCGCGTAGATGATCGCGGAGCCCAGCACCATCGTGCCCGCCGTGCGCAGCACGGAGCGGTCGCCGCCGCGGCGGGCGAGGCCGCCGACCACGGTGGCGGCCAGCAGCATGCCCAGGACATAGCCGAACGAGGCGCCGCCCGCGCCGGAGCTGCCGCCCGCGAACCACGGCACGCCCGCCATGCCGACGAGCGCGTAGACGGCGAGGGAGAGGAAGCCGCGACGGGCGCCCAGCGCGGTGCCGACGAGGAGCGCGGCGAACGTCTGGCCGGTGACCGGGACCGGGGAGCCGGGGACCGGGACGGCGATCTGGGCGGCGATGCCGGTGAGCGCGGCGCCACCGAGGACCAGGGCCGTGTCGACGGCGTAACGGTGCCTGGCGGCGGGCAGCAGGTCGGCGAGGACCGCTCCGGTACGGGCAGGGGCGGCGGCAGCAGTGCTCATCGGGACTCCGCGGGGTGAGGGCAGGTGGGGACAGACTGAGGCTGACGTTAGCCCAAGGGTTAACGCTCGATCACCATCAGTGGCCCACAAAGCGGTGGTTGAGGCATTGGTGGGGTTCACACAAAGGGGCTTACACAATCACGTGATGGCGTGATGCTCGTCACTGAGGTGGGTGCGGATCGGCTCGTATTTTGCCGGGAGAGGCCGTCGGGAGAGACTGTAGGTTCCTGCCAAAACCGTCCAGGAACCGCCCAGGGTCCGCCGGGCGACCGCACCGGCCGTCGTCCCGTGCCCGGGTGTGCACCTTGTGTGAGCATCGCGCCCGTATAGCGGACAGCGGTTCCCTGTGAACGGGGTGCGTGCTCAGACTGTGCGCGCACGTCCCCCCACGTCTCACTACCGAACAGAGCTTGTCCATGTCTCGGAATTCCGCGTCTCCCCCCACCGGCTCCCCGGTCGCCGTCTCCGACGCCAAGACCGATTCGGCGCTCACCCACGGGCTCAAGCAGCGCCATCTTTCGATGATCGCCCTCGGCGGTGTCATCGGCGCCGGACTCTTCGTCGGCTCGGGCGCGGGTATCGCCGCGGCGGGCCCGTCGATCATCATCGCGTACGCCGTCTCCGGGCTGCTGGTCATGCTCGTGATGCGGATGCTCGGCGAGATGTCGGCCGCGAACCCGGCCTCCGGTTCCTTCTCCGTCCATGCGGAGCGGGCGATAGGGCCGTGGGCGGGGTTCACCGTGGGCTGGGCGTTCTGGGTGCTGCTCTGCGTGGCCGTCGGCCTCGAAGGCATCGGCGCGGCGAAGATCGTCACCGGCTGGCTGCCCGGTACGCCGGAGTGGGCCTGGGTCGCGCTGTTCATGGTGGTCTTCCTGGGCACGAACCTGGCCTCGGTGAAGAAGTTCGGCGAATTCGAGTTCTGGTTCGCCGCCCTCAAGGTCGTGGCGATCACGCTCTTCCTGGTCCTGGGTGTGCTGGCGATCCTCGGTGTACTGCCCGGTACGGACGCCCCCGGCACCACCAACCTCAAGGGCGAGGGCGGCTTCATGCCGAACGGCTCCGAGGGCCTGGTGATCGGACTGCTCGCCTCCGTCTTCGCGTACGGCGGTCTGGAGACCGTCACCATCGCAGCGGCCGAGTCCGAGAACCCGGTGCAAGGTGTCGCCAAGGCCGTGCGGACGGCGATGTGGCGGATCGCGCTCTTCTACGTCGGCTCGATGGCGGTCGTCGTCACACTGGTCCCGTGGGACGACCCGAAGGTCGTGGAGGTCGGCCCGTTCTACGCGGCCCTGGACCACCTCGGCATCAGCGGCGCCGCGGAGATCATGAACGTGGTCATCCTGGTCGCCCTGCTCTCCGCGATGAACGCCAACATCTACGGCGCCTCGCGCATGGCCTGTTCGCTGGTCTCCCGTGGCCAGGGCCCGAAGCGGCTCGGCAGGATCTCCTCGGGCGTCCCGCGCCCGGCCGTCCTGGTCTCGTCCGTGTTCGGCTTCCTGTGCGTGCTGCTCAGCTACTGGCGCCCCGACGACGTCTTCCCGTGGCTGCTCAACATGATCGGCGCGGTGATCCTCGTCGTCTGGATCTTCATCGCCCTCTCCCAGGTGATCCTTCGCGACCGGCTGGAGCGCGAGGCCCCGGAGAAGCTCGTCGTACGGATGTGGCTCTTCCCGGTCCTGACGGTGGTGGCGCTCCTGGCCATGCTCGGCATCTTCGTCCTGATGCTGCGCGAGCCGGACACCCGTGACCAGCTGATGGCGTCCGGCGCCCTGACCGTCGTACTGGCGGCCATCGGTGTCGTACGGCAGCGGCGGTCCGTGGCCGTCAAGGGCTGACGTCCGGTGCGCACGGCACATTGAGGGAGAGCAGCGCACCGCCCTCCTCCCCGATCCGCACCTCGCTCAGGGCCGTGTTCCGCAACCGGGGGAAGACCCGGCGGTAGGCGCCCAGCGGAATCGACAGCAGTTCGCACAGCACGAGCCGCAGCAGTGTGTTGTGCGCGACGACGAGCACCCGCTGCCCCGGGTGCCCGTCCGCGATCCGGCGCAGCGCCATCGCCCCCCGGGCCGCCGCAGACCGGGGGTCCTCGGCGCCGGGGAAGGGGTGGGTCACCGGGTCGGCGCGGTACTCCCGGGCCCGCTCCGGGTGCTCGGCCGCGAACTCCGCCAGGGTGCGCCCCTCCACCTCACCGAAATCGCATTCGCGCAGGTCGTGTTCGCGCCGGGGGACGAGACCGAGCGCCCAGCACGCGGGCTGTGCGGTCTCGATCGCGCGTGTGAGCGTCGACGTCCAGATCGCGTCGACCGGGTGCCGGGCCGCCCACTCGCCCAGCTGCCCGGCCTGGCGGCGTCCTTCGTCGGTGAGGGCGATGTCGCTGACCCCGGCGTAGCGGTTCTCCGCGTGCCAGACGGTCTGACCGTGGCGGGCGAGCAGCAGGGTGGCGCTCGGTCGGGCGGTCATGGTTTCTCCGTTCGGGTACGGGCGTGGGCGGCGACCGGGCCGGGGAGCCAGCCGCGTCGCTCCAGTTCGTCCACCAGCGTGAGGTACGGCCCGGTGTATCGCGCGGTACGCGCCGGGTCGGGGCGCAGTACGTGCCGCAGTCGCACCATCCGGCCCGCCGCCTCCTGCAGCGTGGTCGTGGCCCGCGCCCCGTACGCGGCGAGGACGGCCATGCCGAGCGCCGGTTCGCTGTACCGCGGGATGTACACGGACCGGCCCAGGATGTCGGCGCGCAGCCGGCTCCAGTAGCCGCTGCGGACCGCGCCGCCGGTGAAGGTGAGCGGGCCGTACAGCGGGGCGCCGAGCAGGTCGAGGTAGTCGAGGCAGAGCCGTTCGACCAGGCCCACGCCGGTCAGCAGGGCCGCCCAGTGCTCGGCGTCGGTGGCGGGCTGGCCGAGCAGGAACCCGGTGGCCTCCGGCGCGACGAAGGGGAAGCGTTCGCCCGTGGCCACCAGCGGATACGCCACCACACGCGCCGGCTCGTGCTCGCGGGCCAGCGCGTCCATGCGAGCCGGGTCCGCGTCCGGGAAGGCGGCGGCCAGCGCCCCGCCGCCGGCCCCCGAGGCCCCGCCCGGCAGCCAGCTCCCGTCCGGAGCACGGTGGCTGTAGACCACCCCGGCCCGGTCCACGACCGGCGACGAGGTGACCCCCTTGAGGACCAGCGTCGTGCCGAGCACCGAATTCCAGGAGCCCACGGTGAGCGCACCGGAGGCGATCTGCGCCGCGCACCCGTCCGTCATCCCGGCCACCAGGAGCGTGCCCGCCGGAATCCCGGTCTCCGCCGCCGCCGCCCGCCCCACCTCGCCGATCCGGCGGCCGGGCCGCACCACATCCGGAAACAGCCCGTCCGGCAGGCCCAGCTTTCCGAACCTCCGGTGCGGCCAGGCGTCCCGCTCCAGGTCGTAGCCGGTCTTCAGGGCGTGGCTGGAGTCGGTGGGCAGAGGGGTTCCGGCGAGCAGCGCCAGGACCAGATCGGCCTGATGCATCACCCGTACGGAGTCGCCCGCTCGTCCCCCGTACTCCCGCAGCAGCCACATCACCTTGGGCAGCGCCCAGCTCGGCGGGGTCCGGGCCCTCGCCGCCTCGGCCACGGCGCGCCCGTCGTCGTACATCAGCCCCGGGGTCAGCGGCCGGCCGGCCCGGTCGCCGAGCAGAACGGTGCCGGAGGTGGCGCAGACGGCCAGCGCACGCGGTGCGGGGCAGTCGCGCAGCGCCTGGCGGCTGGCCGCGCACACGGCCGTCCACCAGTCGAGGGGCCGCTGCTCATGCCGTACACCGTCGCGTCTGCCCGCGAGCGGGGCGGAGCCGCTGCCGAGTATCTCGCCGCGGTCTCCTGCCACCACCGCACGGACGCTCTGCGTGCCGAGATCGATACCCATCCACATATCGGCCCTCTCTGTGAACTTCTCACTCTGCACCGAGAATTTCCGTTGCGCGAGGGATTGACGGCCAACTTCCGTTGTTCCAAGCTCTGTTAACCAGTCGACTCAACGTGTGAATGGGCACCGCCCCAACTCGTCTCCGGCCGGACCGTGGAGGTCACGGATGGACATGCACGCGCACGACCGGCGACGGTTCCTCGCCCTCGGCGCGGCGGCGGCCGCGTCCGCCGCCCCGCTGCTCACCGCCTGCGGCGCGGGCTTCGGCGGCGACAGCGGCAAGGGCGACGGCTCCGCGGCCGACGATGTCACCGGCTCCTTCGACTGGAAGCGGGCGAAGGGCAGGACGGTCAAGGCGCTGCTCAACAAACATCCGTACACCGATGCCCTGATCGCCGACCTGAAGGCGTTCACCGAGAAGACGGGCATCAAGGTCGAGTACGACGTCTTCCCCGAGGACAACTACTTCGACAAGCTCACCGTCGACCTCTCCAGCGGACGCGCCTCCTACGACGTGTTCATGCTCGGCGCATACATGGTGTGGCAGTACGGCCCGCCGGGCTGGCTGGAGGATCTCGGCCCGTGGATGCGCAACTCCTCCGCGACCGGGGCCGAATGGGACCAGGCGGACTTCTTCCCCAGCCTTCTCGCATCCGACCAGTGGTCGCTGAAGGCGGGCGCCCCGCTCGGGCAGGGCGGGCAGTACGCGCTGCCGTGGGGCTGGGAGACCAATGTCGTCGCGTACAACACCGAGGTGTTCGAGAAGCTCGGCCTGAAGCCCGCCGAGACCTTCGACGAGCTGCGCGAGGTGGCCGGGGCCATCACCCGCCGGGCGCCGGGTGCGGGCTTCGACGGGATGTACGGGGTCGCGGTGCGCGGCTCGCGCAGCTGGGCGACGATCCATCCGGGCTTCATGACGATGTTCGCGCGTAACGGGCTGAAGGACTTCACCGTCGAGGACGGCAGGGTGAAGCCCGCGATGAATTCCCGGGAGGCGATCGCGTTCACCCGGGACTGGGCGGAGA
The DNA here is from genome assembly GCF_044741025.1 of Streptomyces sp. NPDC088246. NCBI lineage: Bacteria > Bacillati > Actinomycetota > Actinomycetes > Kitasatosporales > Streptomycetaceae > Streptomyces > Streptomyces sp. NPDC088246. Next base: position 472,653 of record NZ_JBIURV010000001.1, on the reverse strand, counting down.
TGGTCAAGAAGGGCGGGCCGCCGTCCTGGACCTCGTACACCTGGTACCAGTGCTCCAGCGACCTCGGCGCGAAGAAGGCGGGGATGCTCTTCGACGCGGACACCGCTGCCTATTTCCAGGCGGTGAAGGGGGCGTCCCCCGCCTCCGGGAAGATCGCCTTCCACCCCGGCCCCAAGGGCCCCGACGGCTCGCTCGCCACGAACATGTGGATCTGGTCGCTCGGCATGAACGCCAAGAGCCGCAACAAGTCCGCGGCCTGGCTCTTCCTCCAGTGGGCGACCGGCAAGGAGCATCTGCGCAAGGGCGCGATCGAGTACAACCACATCGATCCGGTACGGAAGTCGGTCAGTCAGGACCCCGCGTACAAGGCCAGGATGCGGGCCATCCCCGGCTTCATCGAGACGTTCGAGACGGTCGTCGACCAGACGAAGATCCAGTTCACCCCGCAGGAGCAGTTCTTCGACGCGACGACCAGCTGGGCCGCCGCGCTCCAGGAGATCTACGGCGGGAAGAACGCCTCGTCCGTGCTGAACTCTCTGGCCGGCGATCTGGCGTCGAAGGTCGGCTGACCGATGTCAGGACGCGCGTCGCCCGTGCTGGAGGCCGACCACGGGGCGGCCTTAGGCACGGGGGCCGGGAAGCGTGCGGTGCGGGCGGTACCGGCATGGCGCCGCTCGCTGCGGCCGTACCTTCTGATCGTGCCCGCGCTGCTGCTGACCGGCGGCATCCTCTATCCGTTCGGACTCGGCCTCTATTACACGGTGTTCGACTTCGCGGCGAGCAAACCGCAGCCGGACCTGGTGGGCATCGAGAACTACCGGCGGATCTTCACCCAGTCCTCGTTCTGGGACTCGGCACGGGTGACGGTGGCGTACGCGGTCGGCGCGGCGGCCGTCGAGACGGCGCTCGGGGTGGCCGTGGCCCTGCTGCTGCACCGGGCGAGCTTCGTGGGACGGGTGCTGGAGAAGGTCCTGATCCTGCCCCTGATGATCGCGCCGGTGATCGCCGCGATCATATGGAAGCTGATGCTCCAGCCGTCGGTCGGCGTCATCAACCACCTCCTGGAACCGTTCGGCCTCGGCGGTGTGCAGTGGACGGACACCCCGACGGGCGCCCTGCTGTCGTCGATCGCCGTGGATGTGTGGGTCTACACACCGTTCGTCGCGATCCTCGCGCTGGCCGGTCTGCGCTCGCTGCCCGCCTCGCCCTTCGAGGCGGCGGCCGTTGACGGGGCGGGCTGGTGGTTCACTTTCCGGCGCCTCACCCTGCCGATGCTGTGGCCGTACGTCCTGGTCGCCGTGATCTTCCGGTTCATGGACTCGCTGAAGGTCTTCGACATCATCTACGCGCTGACCGAGGGCGGCCCCGGTGACTCGACGATGGTGCTCCAGATCCGGGCCTATCTGGAGGCGATCCGCTTCCAGCGCTACTCGTTCGGGATCAGCTACATGGTGGTGCTCTGGGCCGTGGTCTACCTGGTCACGATGGTGCTGGTGCGCTATCTCGGCCGGATCCAGAACCGGGCGGCGGAGGTGCCGGGATGAAGCGCAGGGTGCTCGCCGTCGCCGCCGACCTGGCGCTGATCCTCTACTTCGTCTTCGCACTGTTCCCGGTCGCCTGGATGGTGATCCTGTCGCTGAAGCCGACGAACGAGCTGTTCAGTACGTACTTCTCGTTCACCCCGACCTTCGACTCCTACCGCACGGTCCTCGGCGCCGGGGACGACCAGGGCGTGCCGTTCGTGCGGTTCTTCGTGAACAGCCTGGTCGTGTCGGTGGGCGCGGTCGCGCTGTCGCTGGTGATCGGGCTGCCCGCCGCGTACGCCGCTGCGCGGTGGCGGTTCCGCGGCTCGGAGAACCTGATGTTCACCCTGCTCTCGTTCCGCTTCGCTCCCGAACTCACCGTCATCATCCCGCTGTTCGTGCTTTACCAGAAGCTCGGAATCTTCGATACGTATGTCGGCATGGTGTGGGTGCTGCAGCTGGTGACCCTCCCGCTGATCGTCTGGATCATGCGGTCGTACTTCTTGGACCTCTCCCCCGAGCTGGAGCAGGCGGCGCTGCTGGACGGCTACACCCGCAAGCAGGCGTTCTTCAAGGTCGCGCTGCCGCTGGTGAAGCCGGGGATCGCGGCCGTCTCGCTGCTGGCGTTCATCTTCGCGTGGAACAACTTCGTCTTCCCGCTGATCCTCACCTCGTCGAACGCGCAGACGGTGACGGTCGGCGCGCTGTCCTTCCTCGGCGGCGACCGGCCCAAGTACAACCTGACGGCCGCGGCGGCCCTGGTCTCGGTGATCCCGCCGCTGCTGCTGGCGCTCACCATCCAGCGCTACCTGGTGCGCGGCCTGTCGTTCGGGGCGGTGAAGTCGTGACCGGCCCCGCAGCCATCGCGCTGCGTTCCCTGCACAAGAGGTACGGGAAGAACACCGCGCTCGACGGCCTGGACCTGGAGGTGGCCGAGGGTGAGTTCTTCTGTCTGCTCGGCCCGTCCGGTGCCGGGAAGACGACCACGCTCAAGACGATCGCGGGCCTGGAGGCGCCGGACTCCGGTGCGGTCGAGCTGGGCGGGGCGGACATGGCGGGCGTGGAGCCGTACGACCGGGGCGTGGCCATGTGCTTCGAGTCGTACGCCCTCTATCCGCACCGCACCGCGTACGACAATCTCGCGTCCCCGCTCCGCTCGCCGCGCCACCGCCTCCCCGCGCACGAGGCGCGCGAGCGGATCGGGGACATTGCCGAACTCCTCGGTATCGGGGCCCTGCTGGACCGTCCGGTGGGCCGGCTCTCCAACGGTCAGCGGCAGCGGGTGGCGCTCGGCCGGGTGCTGGTGCGGCCGGCCCGGGCGTTCCTGCTCGACGAGCCGCTGTCGCATCTCGACGCGAAGCTGCGGCAGGCGATGCGCGCGGAACTGAGGGCGATCGGCTCCATCCGGCGCACGACCACGCTGTACGTCACCCACGATTCGGTGGAGGCGCTGGCGCTCGGGGACCGGATCGGGGTGATCAGGGACGGCCGCATGGTGCAGACCGGCACCCGCGAGGAGCTGTGGCACCGCCCGTACGACACCTTCGTCGCCCGGTCCTTCGGCAGACCCCGGATCAATCTGCTGCCGGGAACGGTGACAGCCGAGGGGCACTTCCGGTCGCCGGACGGGGTGTACGAGCTGCCGCTGACGGTGCCCGCGGCGCCGGGCACCGCGGTCCAACTGGGCGTACGGCCGAGGGACATCGCTCCCCTGGGGCCCGGCGAGGGCTCAGGCGTGGAGCCGGCCGGCACCGGCAAGGGCCCGGCCCTGGAGCTGACCGGCACCGTTCACGTCACCGAGCTGCTGGGCCGGGCCACCGAGGTCACGGTCAGGATCGGCGGGCAGCAGCTGTCCCTCGTCGTCCCGCGCGCCGACGCGGCGGGCCTGAGACCCGACCGTCCGGTCCGGCTCTCCGTACCGCCTGAGAGTCTGCTGCTGTTCGAGGCCGACCGGCCGGCACGTCCAGGACGAAGGATCAGCACGTGAGCAACGTTCCGCAGCGGGGCCCCGCCCCGCGCCAGGCATCCATAGCCGAGTACGTCCTCGCGCAGGGCGAGGTGAGCGCCGCCGAACTGGCGGAGCGTTTCGATGTCAGCCTGATGACCATCCACCGCGATCTGGACGAGCTGGAACGGCAGGGCATCGTCCGCAAGTTCCGCGGCGGTGTCACCGCCCAGCCCTCCGGCGTCTTCGAGTCGAACGTCTCCTACCGGCTGAAGACGATGCGCGCCGAGAAGGCCGCCGTCGCCGAACGGGCCCTGCAGCTCATCGAGCCGGGCATGGCGGTGATGCTCGACGATTCGACGTCCACGCTGGAGATCGCGCGCAGGCTGCGCTCCATCACGCCGCTGACCGTCGTCACCAATTTCCTCGAAGCGATCAACCTGCTGTCGCAGGAGCGCGGCATCCATCTGATGGGACTCGGCGGCGACTTCGACCCGCTGCACTCCTCGTTCCTCGGCGTCTCGTGCGTGGAGGCGGTGCAGTCGCTCCAGGTCGACATCTGTTTCACCTCCACCTCCGCCGTGTCCGGCGGTTACGCCTACCACCAGGAGCAGCACATCGTCTCCGTCAAGCGGGCGATGCTCGACTCGGCGAGCCGCAATGTGCTGCTGCTCGACCACTCCAAGCTGGGCCGGGTGGCCCTGCACCGGCTCGCCCCGCTCTCCCGCTTCGATCTGCTGCTGGTCGACGACGGGGCGTCCGACCGGGCACTGCGCGAACTCGACGAGCACAAGGTGCCCTACGAGGTCTGCGGCACCGGCCGGGAACCCGGAACGGGAGGCGGCGATGACGGGTGACTGAACTGACCCTGCGCGCACTGCGCAAGACCTACACCGGACGCGGCCGGGCGGCCGTCGAAGCTGTCCGCTCCATCGACATCGAGCTGCGCTCCGGCGAGCTGCTGGGGCTGCTCGGCCCGTCCGGCTGCGGCAAGTCCACAACGTTGCGGATGATCGCCGGACTGGAGTCGGTCACCGACGGCGACATCCTCATCGGCGGCTCGTCCGTGGTGCCGCTCCCGGCCCGACAGCGCAATATCGGGGTGGCGTTCGAGAACTACGCCCTGTATCCGCCGCTGACCGTCGCGGAGAATCTCGGCTTCGGACTCTCCGCCCGGCGCCGGTACGGGCGGGCCGAGATCCGCCGCCGGGTCGCGGACATGGCCGAACGCATCGGGATCACGGACCTCCTGGGCGCCCGGCCTGCCGGACTCTCCAGCGGCCAGAAGCAGCGGGTCGCCCTGGCCCGCGCCCTGATCCGCACCCCCGACGTGCTGCTCCTCGACGAACCGCTCTCCCATCTGGACGCAGCCCAACGGGACACCACCCGGCGTCAGTTGAAACGCATCCAGCGGGACAGCGGCCACACCACCATCCTCGTCACGCATGACCAGGAGGAGGCGCTGTCGCTCGCCGACCGGATCGCGGTGATGCGGGACGGCGAGATCCAGCAGCTCGGCACGCCCGAGGAGATCTACGACGCCCCGGTGAATCTGTTCGTCGCCGACTTCGTCGGGGAACCGGCGATCAATCTGCTGCCGGGGACGGCCGACGGGGCGGGTCGGGTGCGCCTCTCGGACTCCGTGCGCATCCCCGTACCGCAGCGGCCCGCGGCGGGGCGAGCGGTGGTGCTCGGCATCCGCCCGGAGGACCTGTGCCTGGACGACACGGGTGTACGGGCCCGGGTCGCCGCCCATGAACCCCTGCTGGAATCCGGCATCGCCACGCTCTCGCTCGACGGGGTGACGAAGCCGCTGGTCGTCGCGACCGGTCCGGAGGTACGGCTCGACCGCGACGACACCGTACGCATCACCGCCGATCCCCGGCACATCCATGTCTTCGACGCCCGGACAGGAGACGCTCTGCGATGACCCGCCCCATGACGGTCCGCCCCGCGACGAGGATTCTGGTCGCCGGTGACCATTTCGTCCGCAACTCCCTGATCGCCGGGGCCCTGCACCACGCTCTCGGCCCGGAGCACCATCTCACCGAACTCACCCTCCCCTGGCCCCTGGAGCCCTTCGGCAAGGTCGCCGAGGTCGACGAGGCGAGCGACGCCGAGGACGCACTGATCCGCGCCCTGGACGGGGTCGAGGTGTGCGTGACGCAGATGGGCCCGTTCACGGAACGGGTCCTGGCCGCCGCACCCGATCTGCGGCTGGTCGTGGTCTGCCGGGGCGGCCCGGTCAATGTGAACGCGGCCGCGGCACGGGCCCGGGGTGTGCGGGTGTGCTTCGCGCCCGGACGCAATGCGGCGGCGACCGCCGAGTTCACCGTGGGACTGATGCTCTGTGCCCTGCGCCGCATCCCCGAGGCCCACCGCTCCCTGGCCGCCGACGGCCGCTGGGACGCCTCCCACTACACGTACGAGAACTGCGGCCTGGAGCTGGAGGACACTCCCGTCGGCCTGATCGGTTACGGCGCGGTCGGCAGCCGGGTGGCCCGGGTCCTCTCCGCGTTCGGCGCCGAGGTCGAGGTGTACGACCCGTATGTGCGAGGCGACGTCCACGGCATGCGCGCCACCTCGCTGGAGGCGCTCCTGGACCGCTCCCGCGTCCTCACCCTGCACGCCCGGCTCACCCCGGAGACCCGGCATCTCATCGGCGCCCGCGAACTGGCCCTGCTGCCGCGTGGCGCGGTCCTCGTGAACGCGGCCCGGGGCGGGCTGCTGGACACGGACGCGCTGTGCGACGCCCTGGACTCGGGGCAGTTGCGGGCCGCGGCGCTCGACACGTACGAGCAGGAGCCGCCCCCGCCCACGTCACGGCTCTTGCGCACCCCGCGTCTGCTGATGACCCCGCATGTGGCGGGCGCCAGCCGGTCGGTCGCGCAGAAGGCGGCCCGGATCGCCGCGGCCGAGGTGGCGCGCTATGTGCGGGGCGAACCGCTCGCCCACGCGCTGTGAGGGGAGCCTGTCCCATGACGAGGTACATCGGCGTCGATGTCGGCACATCCATGGTGAAGGCCGCGGCCTTCGACCCGCGGGGCCGCACGCTGGCCGTCGAGTCCCGCCCGGTGGGGCTCACGATCCGCGGCGGTTTCGTGGAGCAGGACATGGACGAGGTGTACGGGGCGGTCTGCGAGGTCCTGGCCGCGCTGGGCTCCGACGGCGTCGCGTTCGCCGGCCTCACCGGTCAGGGCGACGGCGTCTGGCTGGTCGACGCGGCGGGCCGGCCGGTGCGTACGGCGATCTCCTGGATGGACGGCCGAGCCCATGAACTGGTCGACGCCTGGCTGGCGTCCGGTGTCTTCGGAGCCGTCTACCGGCGCACCGGCAGCGCGATGTTCCCGGGCTGTCCGGGCCCGGTGCTGGCCTGGCTCGACCGTCATGACCCGGCCTCGCTCGACGCGGCGACGACCGCCCTGTACTGCAAGGACATGGTGTTCCAGCGTCTGACGGGGGTCCGGGCCACGGATGTCTCCGATGCGTCGATGCCGTTCCTGGACCCGATGACCCGTATGTACTCCTCGGATGTCGTGGCCGCGCTCGGCCTCGGCCACCGGGCCTCGCTCCTCGCCCCGGTCAGCGATCCGGTCGCCACTGCCGAACTCCCTTCCGGGGTACGGATATCCAACGGCCCGTACGATCTGCCGGCCTCCGCCCTGGGCGCGGGCGTCACCCGTCCCGGCGACGGTCTGCTGATCGTCGGCACCTGCCTGGCCGCGCTGGTGGCCACGGAGCGGCTCGATCTGGACGGCGAGCCGGCGGGTCTGCACATCTCCACCGACCGCCCGGGCCACTGGCTGCGCGCCATGCCCGCGATGGTCGGCACCGCGGCCCTCGACTGGATCCTGGCCACCACCGGCGTACGCCACACTGAGGTCGACTCGCTCCTCGCCGCCACCCCGCCCGGCGCGAACGGTGTCCACGTGCTCCCCTATTTCGCCCCGTCCGGTGAACGCGCGCCGTTCGTCGAGCCGCGCCTGCGGGCCGAGTTCACGGGTGTGTCCCTGGAGACCACCCCGGCGGATCTGATCCGCGCGGTCTGCGAGGGCATCGGTTTCGCCGCCCGCCACTGCCTGGAGGCCGCGGGCCTCACCGGCACCCTCGCCCTGTGCGGCGGCGGCACCCGCTCCCCTGCCTGGATGCGACTGTTCGCCGATGTGCTGGGCCGGCCGGTCCGGATCGTGGAGGGCGAGGTCGGTGCGCGGGGCGCGGTGCTCGCGGCGGCGCGGCGCTTCGGTGCGGAGCTGGACACGGCTGCCTGGACGGCCCCGACGACGGTCGTCGGACCGGACCCGGAGCGGGCGGTGTTCTATGCGAAGGCGTACCAGGACCATCTGGCCCGGCTCGCCGCGGCCCGTAGGCGCGCCCGCGCATGAGCACTCGTTCCCGGTTCCAGGACACGGACCGCCGGCCGATCCCCGCCCCTCAGCCGTGGGGCTGGTTGAAGGTGGCACTTGCGAGCAGGGAGCCGTCCGCGTTGAGCAGGCGGACGCCGGTGACCGGTGACGTGCCTGCGAGGTAGGGCCCACCCCAGGAGCCGTAGCCGTGGCCATTGAGCGTGAAGGAAGCGACCTTGACGATGGAGCCGTCGGCCCGCTGCAACTGGCAGCGGACGGTGCCGGGGTGCCCGTCGGCGTCCACCGCCATGTACAACCAGGGCGAGGGCCCGGTGTAGAGGTAGGCCTGCCCGAACGACTGGCCCGCGTGGGCGAGTGGGGCGGTGAGCAGCCGCGGTTGCACCGGGGAGACGATGGGCGCGACCGGGACCGGACGACCGACGGATGCGCCAAGCACCCAACCGCCGCCACCGAGGGCGAGGCCCGCTGCCGCTGCCGCCCCAGCGAGGGCGAACCGCCGCCACTGCACACGCCGGCGCGGCCGTCGCCCGGAGGAGAGCCCGAGCCGGTCGATCACCCTGTCCTCGAAGCCGACCGGCGGTTCGCTGCCCGGGACAAGATCCAGCAGCGCGTCCGACGTGGCCGTCAGCTCGTGGACGTATTCGCGGCAGGCGGGGCAGTGCTCCAGGTGTCCCATCACCCCGGCCCGGTCCTCGGCGGACAGCACGCCGAGCGCCAGCTCCGCGCCGATCTCCCGGAGCTGTTCGCCGCCGCTCTCGATGCGACTCTGCCCTGGCAGCGGCGCCGCATCGCTCCGTCCTCGGCCGCAGGAGAGACGAGTCCTGGTCCGAAGGGCTGATCACCTTCGACCGTTCCTGCTGTTAGCCTGCTCTTGCACATAGGTTGCAATAACAACAGGACAGCAGCTGGAGGGTTCGACCACATGGCCACGTACACGCTTCCGGAACTCCCCTACGACTACGCGGCGCTCGAACCGGTCATCAATCCGCAGATCATCGAGCTCCACCACGACAAGCACCACGCCGCCTATGTGAAGGGTGCGAACGACACCCTGGAGCAGCTGGAGGAGGCACGCGGCAAGGAGGCCTGGGGAGCGATCAACGGGCTCCAGAAGAACCTCGCGTTCCATCTCTCCGGCCACATCCTGCACTCGATCTACTGGCACAACATGACCGGCGACGGTGGCGGCGAGCCCCTCGCGGCCGACGGTGTCGGTGACCTCGCGGACGCGATCACCGAGTCGTTCGGCTCGTTCGCCGGTTTCAAGTCACAGCTGACGAAGGCCGCGGCCACCACTCAGGGTTCCGGCTGGGGCGTCCTCGCGTACGAGCCGGTCAGCGGCAGGCTGATCGTCGAGCAGGTCTACGACCACCAGGGCAATGTCGGCCAAGGCTCCGTCCCGGTCCTGGTCTTCGACGCCTGGGAGCACGCCTTCTACCTCCAGTACAAGAACCAGAAGGTCGACTTCATCGAGGCGATGTGGGCCGTCGTCAACTGGCAGGACGTGGCGAAGCGTTACGCGGCCGCCAAGGAGCGCGCCGACGTGCTGCTTCTCGCCCCCTGACCGGGAGGCACGCTTGAACGTCCTGCCTCGTGATCGTCTTCTCAACCTTCACCGGGCAGGCGGATGAAGGGGGGACCCTCGCCTGGACGTGACAGGCGGGGGTCCTTCTGTGCGTCCGACGCCTCAACGGCCTGCGGCGCGCCCCAGCAGCGTGCTCAGCACCTGCTCGGCATGCGTCCAGAGCACCGCCCCGCCCGCATCCGGCACCAGGTGCCGGACCGCGTCCGGGATGCGCAAGGCCAGTTCGGCTCCCTGGTCGGGCGAGTGGCCGGTGTCCTTCTCCCCGTACCAGAGGTCGACGGGGACGGCGATGCCCGACAGCCCGATCCCCCAGTGCCCCATGGCCAGGACGGTGTCCCGGGCGTACCCGGTCGCTCCCTGCGCGAAGGCTTCATCGAGGGCACGCCGGTAGGCGGCGGCGAACGCGGGCTGCCGGTACACGGCGAGGTCGCACTCCGGGCTGCCGGACATGACCATGTCCCACATCCCCTGCGGGGTGAACCCGGCGAAGACCTGCTCGGCGGCGGCCGGGTCGGACACGGCCAGGTCCACGAGGCGCCGCAGTTCGCCCGGAAGCGCGTCGGCGAAGCACGGCGCCGCGACCTCGTCCGCGCCGGAGACCACCGCGAGCGCGTCGACCGCTCCGGCGGCGGCGCACGCCAGCGCGAAGGGCGCACCCTGCGAGTTGCCGACCATCAGGGGCCGGCCCAGGTCGCGATGGCCGGCGAACGCGCGGATGTCGTCGACGAAGTCGTCGAACGTGCGGCCCGGCAGGGGCGAGGAGGCTCCCAGGCCGGGGCGGTCGACGGAGATCAGCCGCACACCGAGCCCGTCCAGCGCATCGGCACCGAACCCGAGATGCCTGCTGGTGGCCGCACCGGGCGACAGCAGCACCGGCACCCCGTCCAGCGGCCCCCACTCGGCCCAGCCCAGCAGCCGCCCTCCCGGCAGCTGGTCCGTACCGAGGCGAACCGGGTCGACCATGTGCAAACTCACGCACCCGATCATGACTGGCCCCACCACACCCGTCGAACGCTTTTCCCGCCCGACGCCGAACGCTGTCCGGCTCGGGGCAAGCAGGCAGGGGCTCGCCCCGAAGCAGCGAAAAGCCCTTTTCGGCTTTGTTCCGGAGCGCTACTGTCGGCCGGCAGTCAGCCAGAAATCGCGTCCAGCCCCTGCACCTCTTCGGCGCTCACGATGTCCGCACGGTCGGGCTGCTTCACCCGCACCGGCTCGTCGTAATCGTCGAGTTCGAGCAGCACCGGGGCGTCACCGAAACTGAAGTCGATACCCCGGGGCACGGACCCTCCCTTCTCCGGTACGTGCACCGACACTTCATCGCCGCCGGAGCCGTGCGTGAGCTGGACGAGCCGCTCGCCGGCCCTGGTGCCCGGATTGCCCACTTCCTTGGCGCTGCTCACCTTTCCCGGAACCCCCGCGAACGCCTGGTCCAGCGCGCACAGGATCACACTCGGGAACTGCAACATCTCACGGGCCGGGTACTCGACGTACTTTCCACGGGCCCTCTTGACCGCTTTCTCGACGGTGGCGACCTTGTCAGGCACGAAGGATTTCGCGAAGGAGCGAATGCTCTCCAGACCTGCGTCGTCGTAGGCCACCCAGCCACGGTCACCGATGATGACAACCTTGGTGGTGATGACCCTGGTGGTGGTACCCGGCTCCGTGTACGTGCCGACGCAGTTCCCCTGCCGATCGGCGTGCAGGTCGACCTTCCTCGTCATGTCCCCCCGGAACTCGCCCTTCAGTCCGAGGGACCGGTAGCCCTTCAGCAACGCGAGCGATTCACTCATTCGCCGATCCGCGCTCATGGAGGCCGCAGCCGACGGCTTGCCGTCCCCGGCCCGGCTGCCGCCGTCGCCACATCCGGCCATCGCGCCCATCATCGCGGCAACGGACAGAACCGCCGCCACCCTTCTCCCGATCCCCACCCCTGACACTCCCCACCCCTTGGCCGCCCGCTTGATCGCGCAAGCATCCCATGAGGATGTCAGCCGGTGACCAGCGCCATCATCAGCCCGTCGTAGCCCTTGCTCCCGACGGTCTGCAGCGCGGTCGCGGTCAACGTCGGCTCGGCCGCGACGAGTTCGGTGAACTGGCGTACGCCCTGCACCTTCGGGTCGTCGCTGCTGCCGTCGACCACCTCGCCGTCGCGTACGACGTTGTCGGCGATGATCAGACTGCCGGGCCGGGTCAGCTTCAGTGACCAGGCCAGGTAGTCGGGGTTGCTCGGCTTGTCCGCGTCGATGAACACGACGTCGAACGGCCCGTGCCCCTCCGCCGCGAGCTCCGGCAGCGTGTCCAGGGCGCGGCCGACCCGGATCTCGACGACATCCGCGAGCCCCGCCCGCTCGATGTTGGCCCGCGCGACCTCCGCGTACGCCGGATCGGCCTCCAGCGTGACGACCCTGCCGCCCTCGGGCAGCGCGCGGGCCAGCCAGATGGTGCTGTAGCCGCCCAGGGTGCCGATCTCCAGCACGGTGCGCGCCCCCTGGAGCCGGGCCAGCAGGTTCAGCAGCTTGCCCTGGTTGGCGGCGACCTGGATCGCCGGGAGCCCGGCCTTGTCGCTGGCCTCGACGGCCGCGTCCAGGGCTTCGTCCGGGCCCACCAGCAGGCCGTTGAAGTAGTCGTCGACCTCGGTCCACTGCGCCAGCGTCACGGCAGGTTCCTCTCTCGGTATCGCGCGAGTTCCTAAAAGGAACTTACATCATGCGAGGTGAATGCGATGATGGGCGCCATGAGTTCCGTTCCCGCCGACCCCACCGTTCTGCATCCGATGCCCGGCCAGCCCCGGGTCGTCCAGCTGAAGCCCCTGGTGAAGTCCGAACTGATCGAGGTCGGCGACTACTCGTACTACGACGACCCCGACGACGCGACCGCGTTCGAGACCCGCAATGTGCTGTATCACTACGGCCCGGAGAAGCTCGTCATCGGAAAGTTCTGCGCGCTGGGGACCGGAGTGCGGTTCATCATGAACGGCGCCAACCACCGGATGGACGGCCCGTCCACGTTCCCGTTCCCCACCATGGGCGGCTCCTGGGCCGAGCACTTCGACCTGCTGACCGGGCTGCCGGGCCGGGGTGACACGGTCGTCGGCAACGACGTCTGGTTCGGCTATAACTCCATGGTGATGCCGGGGGTACGGATCGGGCACGGCGCGATCATCGGCGCCGGCGCGGTCGTAGTCGGTGACGTACCCGACTACGGCATCGTCGGCGGCAATCCGGCCAGGCTGATCCGTACCCGGTACGACGACGAGACCACTGCCCGGCTCCTTGCCGTCGCCTGGTGGGACTGGCCCACCGAGCACCTCACCCGACACATCCGCACCATCATGTCCGGCAGCGTCGAGGACCTCGAAGCGGCTGCCCCGGAGGGGACATCGTGACGATCACTGTTCGAGAGCTCGCCTACTACCCGGTCAAGGGCTGTGCCGGGATCACGGTCGATTCCGCGCGGGTCGGCGCGACCGGCCTTGTCCACGACCGGACGTTCATGGTCGTGGACGCTGCGGACGGCGCATTCCGCAGCCAGCGTACGCATCCTTCGATGGCCGCGATCAGGGTCGAAGTCCTGTGCGACGGGGCTGCGTTGGCCCTGTCCGCCGACGGGGTGGAGCCGCTGCGTCTGGACGTCGACCGGGACGGCCCGCGCCGCGAGGTCAGCATGTTCGACCGCCCGCTCGGCGCGGCGGCCGACCAGGGGGACGCGGCGGCGGAATGGTTCTCCGATGCGCTCGGCGTGAAGTCGCGCCTGGTACGGGTGGCGCCCGGCTTCGACCGGGACGGCTGGGGCGAGACCCCCGGCAAGGTCAACTTCGCGGACGCGCACGCGGTGCTGGTCGCCTCGACGGCCTCCCTGGACGGCCTCAACACCCGCATCGCCGCCCGGGGCGACGCCGAGCCGGTGCCGATGAACCGCTTCCGCGCCAACATCGTGTTGACCGGCAACGACGAGCCGCACTTCGAGGACCGGGTACGCCGGATGTCTCTCGGCACGACGGAACTCGCCTACTCGGTACGGGCCATGCGGTGCAACGTCCCACTCGTCGACCAGCAGACCGGCCGTCGCGCGGGCCCGGAACCGGTCCGGACCCTCGCGACGTACCGGCGCGAGCCGGAGTACAAGAACAAGGTGAGTTTCGGTGCGAAGAACGCGGTGGTCCGCGAGGGCGTGGTGACCGTCGGGGACGTGGCCGAGGTCGCGGAGTGGCTCAGCGCGTGAAGGCCCCGCCCTTCACCCCGTCGACGAACGCGGCCCACCCCTCGGGGGCGTAGAACTGAAGCCCGCCATCGCGGTCCTTGCTGTCCCGGACAGCCCGGCCGCCGTCGGCGGTGTGGGCGACCTCGACGCAGTCCTGCTGCCCTCCCTGAGAGGCGCTGGACTTCTTGAACTCGGTGACGATCTGCTGGTTCCTCATTACTGCTCTTTCTCGCTCTCAGGGATGCTTGCGATGTGCTCACGCAGGAAGGTGAGCGATTGTGCGGGCGTCAGCGCCGCCGATCTGAGGGCTTCGAAGATCTGCGCATGCGTGGCCATCTCTTCAAGGTCCTCGATGATGACGGTGCTCGTCGTGCTGTCGAAAGCGACCGCTTCCGGGGCGGGTTCAGGACCGAAGTTGAACATGACGAAGTGCGATGCCATATGCGCGGCCTCCCACTCCGTGGCCGGGAGCATCTGAACGCTGACATTCTGCCGTTGCGCCACGTTCAGGATGTGCAGGAGCTGGTCGCGATGCGCTTTCGCGGAAGGCATCGGGGCCGTGAGCGCGGGCTCCCAAATGACTGCCGCGAACCGGGCACCATGCTCCTCGATCACCTTCCTGCGCGTCTGACGAATGGCCACCATTTCGTCAACCGCCTCGGGCGTATGAACCTTCAGGCCGGCACCGAGCAGAACCCTGAGGTAGTCGTCTGTCTGCAGAAGTCCCGGCAGGAACAACGGTTGCCAGGTACGGATGTACGTCGCGTCGGATTCGAGCGTGATGAAGTCCGCATACTCCGGCTTGGCCGCCCACTCATAGTTGAGCCACCATCCACGCTTGTTGGAAGCCCGCGCCAGTTGCTCCAACTGCTGGTACACGGCGCTGTCTTCCACCCCGTACAGCTCCAGGAGCAGTCGGACATCACCGGGGCGCGCCGAGACCTGGCCGGCCTCGATCCGACTGATCTTGGCCTTCGATCCCACGATGTGGTCGGCAGCATGGTGCTGGTCGAGCTTCGCCGCCTCGCGATACCTCCTGAGCGCCGCACCGAGCCGCCTGCTGCGCACAGTAGGGCGTCCACCTGCAGGCATGTCCCCTCCTCTTACTCCGTGTGACCAGTCTGCACGTCAACGGACGCTACACGCCAGGCGCTTGAGACCTTGAGCAATATGCAAATTCTCGATGTAGTTCGATTGCATAAAACAGAAGTCTCGCTCTAGCGTGGAGTGCGTCACAGCAAGTGTCCTATCGGACGCACTGAGTGACCGCCAATCCTGCCTGCCCACCGACCTTGGGGGACCCATGTCCGGGCGCACGCACATCAAGAGATTCCGGGCCCGCAGGGACTCCGTCCCCGCCGCCCGGCGCCACGTCGGATACGTCCTGACCGAATGGAGACTCGGCGGGCTCATCGACGAAACCGCCCTCCTCGCCAGCGAGTTGAGCACCAATGCCGTCAACCACGCCAAAGGGACCGGCGACTACTTCGAGCTCGGCTTACGCCGTCGCAGCGGCACGCTCGTCCTGGAGGTGTCCGACTCGTACCAGTGGCGCATGCCCGAACTCCGCACCCCCGCGCTCGACGACCTCTCCGGCCGGGGCCTGGTCATCGTGGACGCGATCGCGGCGAAGTGGGGCGTACGGCCGCGCGACCCCGGCAAGACCGTCTGGGTGCATCTGGCCATCGGTCAAGCGGAGTTGACATGAGACAGCTCCTCAAGACCGCTTGGCGCTGCGAGGTCACCGTCGACGGGCTACTCGTACGGACCGAGCACGCCGCCACCCCCACGCAGGCGCTCATCTGGATGCGGGTCTCCGTACGGACCCTGCTCTCCGGGTTCGACGCGGAGGACCGCGAGCGCACCTTCCGCTGGCTCGACCACGGCCAGTGGGAGGCCGTCATACGGCTCAGGGCCGGCGAGCCGTACGCCTACACGGCACGGGCGGGTGCCAGCGTGATCAACTGGTCCGCGCGCCCCGTGCGGGCCTTGCCCGTAGCCACGGTCACCGCGATTCCGTGTCGAGGGAATCCGCGATGTGGGACATGACGGACCAGATGATCGCCTTGCGGCAACCGCTCAGGCCCTTGGTCTCGATGTACAGGGTGTTGTCCCCGCCGACCCGGTAGCTCCCCCGGCGACCGTCCGCCTTGAGCTTGATGCCCTCCATGCGGCGCCGCAGGTGGGGAATGGTGATGGCGACCTGTTCCTCGTCCACGGTCAGCCGGGTGACCTCGTCCCACGGGATCTCGTCGGCGGCGCCCTTGACGTGCAGGTAGGTATCGCCGAGCTCGAAGGGGTCGTACCGGACCTTGCCGCCCTCGGTGGCCAGTTCGCGCATGTCGTGCCGCACACGCGCCTCGACGACGCGGTCGATGATTTCGCCGAACATCGGTGTCAGGTTCCCCGGGGAGCGCAGGAACGTGCGCAGGAGGCCCGCGCCGACGTCGGTCAGGAAATAGTTGCCGGACAGTTCACGGGCACCCTGGCCGGTCGCCGTCCACAGGCGCGCGACGATCTTGTCCGAGATCGGCCGGGAGGATCCGCCGAAGTACGTGACCTCGTGAGAGAGGACGACGTCGTGGAAATCCTCCCAGCGGTGCGCCCACCGCACCTTGCGCCGGCCCCGGTAGACGATCCCGCCCTCGTACAGATCCACCCAGGAGACGAAGGAACGGATCAGCCTCCACAGCCCCCAGACCGACAGCATCAGGCAGACGGTGTCGAATATGAGGTGCCCGATGCCGTGCGTGGAGAGGGATTCGTCCAGGAACAGATAGAACGCGGCCGCCGGGACGACGGTCATGGCGAGCTTGCCCATCGTCGGGCGTTCCCGGTAGCGGGCGAGGACCGGACCCAGTTCGGCCGGATCCACCGTCCGCCGCTGTTCGCCGCTCCTCTTGCCCTGATCTGCCATGACCCCTCCCCATGACCTGATTCAACATCACATCACCTTGGATACAAGCAAGTTCAGCGCACAGCGCTCCGGCTGTCGCCCGCCGTGTCCCGGCTCCCATGCTCCTCCCGCAGCCTAAGCCCGCCCCCGGCGGCCAAAACGCCCGCACCCCCTCAGCCGTGGCGCTGCGCCTCCACCAGCACGTCACCCACGTCCGTACGGAAGTACAGCACCGACCGACCGGCCCTGCGGCGGTCCGCCAGGCCCGCGTCCAGAAGGACCTTGAGGTGGCGGCCCACCGACCCCAACCCCTGGCCGGTCAGGGCCACCAACTGGGTGGTGCTCTTCGGGCTGGAGAGGAGAACGAGGACGGCCGCCCGAGCGGGGCCGAGCAGGCGGCCCAGGCTGTCGGGCACCTGCGCCCGTCCCGCATCGGCCAGGGTGCCCGAGCAGGGGTAGACGACCGCGTACCGCTCGGCGTCGTCGTCCCAGGAGACCCAGCCCATGCGTTGGGTGACCGGGACGAACAGCAGCCGCGCACCCGCCAGTTGCTTCGGCGGATAGTCGTGCGCGTTGATCTGGAGCCGGCTCCCGCCGAGCCACCGCATCCCCGGGCGCAGGCCGCTCAGGGCGGCGGCCCAGCCGCCGTGGCTCAGCTGTCCGGTCCGCGCGACGATGTCCGCCTCGATGATCCGGCGGCGGCGCGGCCAGTCCGGCAGCACGGTCCGTCGCCAGACCCACTCCAGCACCTCAGCGGCGCGTTGCGCCAGGTCGTCGCGGTCCAGGAGGGCCGGGAGGGGGCCGCCTCCGAGGGACACCTCCAGGTCGGCTCGGGCGCGCTCGGGCGTGGTCGCCCGGACGGGGGCCAGCTCCTCCTCGAAGGACGGTGTGCCCTCGCCCGTCGGTGTGGGGGTGATGAAGTCCGCGTTCCAGCTGCCGCCGAGGGCCGCGGGTACGAGACGGGCGGCGACCGGGTCGGCGGCCTGGTGTGCGCGGTAGACCGGCAGATGGGCGTCGAGCCAGGCCCGTTCGCCGGGGTGCTCGGGCCGGCCCCTCTCCAGGGAGTTCAGGGCGGAGATGGTCTCGGCGAGCGGTGAGACGACGAACCGGCTCCCGGCCAGCGTGTCCGTGTTGATCTGCCACAGGCTCACGGCGTCATGCCTCCACGTTTCGCCTCCACGCGAAAGAGTAACGGTCGCCGCGGACGGCCACTGAGACTCCCCGCATGCGCACCTACCGGGAACTCTTCCGAACACCGCAGTTCGGACCGCTCTTCGCAACCAGTGCCGTGCAGGTCGCCGGGTCGACGATGAGCGGGCTGGCACTCGGCACCCTCGTCTACGCCGCGACCGAATCGCCGCTGCTCGCCGCCCTGTCCATGTTCGGCTCCTCCCTCGCCCAGGTGATCGGCGCGACCGTGCTGATGTCGGCGGCGGACCGGCTGCCGCCACGGGCCGCGATGACCGGCATGGCGCTCGCCTTCGGGCTGGCCACCGCCGTACTCGCCGTCCCCGGGCTTCCGCTGCCGGTGGTCTTCGCGATCATCCTGCTGGAGGGTGTGGTCGCCGCGGTGGGCGGCGGCGTGCGGTACGGCCTGCTCAATGAGGTCCTGCCCAAGGACGGCTACCTGCTGGGGCGTTCCGTACTGAACATGTGCGTCGGCCTGATGCAGATCGGCGGGTTCGCGCTCGGCGGGCTGCTGGTGACGGCGCTGTCCGCGCGCGGCACGCTGCTCGTCGCCGCCGCTCTGTATCTGATGGGTGCGGCCGTGGCCCGGTTCGGGCTGGCCCGCCGTCCGCCGCGCGCCGCCGGGCGGCCGTCGGTCGCGCAGACGTGGCGGACCAATGCCGTTCTGTGGTCCTCGGGCCCGCGCCGCCGGGTCTATCTCGCGCTCTGGGTGCCGAACGGGCTGATCGTCGGCTGCGAGTCGCTGTTCGTCCCGTACTCCCCGAAGCACGCGGGGCTCCTCTTCGCGTTCGGCGCGTTGGGGATGCTCGTCGGGGACACGGTGGTGGGCCGGTTCGTCGCACAGCGTTGGCGGGGGCGGCTGGCCATGCCGATGCAGCTGCTCCTGGCCGCCCCGTATCTGCTCTTCGCCGCGCGACCGGCGCTGCCCGTGGCGTTCGCTCTGGCCGCGCTCGCCTCGGTCGGTTTCTCGGCGAGTCTGCTGCTCCAGGAGCGGCTGATGGCCCTGACCCCGGAGGAGATGACCGGTCAGGCACTCGGACTGCACTCCTCCGGCATGCTCACCATGCAGGGCGTCGCGGCCGCGCTCGCCGGTGCCATCGCCCAGCGGACCTCACCGGGGACGGCCATGACCGTGATGGCGGTGGCCTCCCTCGCGGTCACCCTGGCCCTGGCCGCGGCCGGACGCCGGGCTGCGCGAGCGGCGGACAACCTGGAGCCCCATGGGACTTCGGAAGCGGTGGACGTCGCGGGTTCTGCTGGTCGACGAGCGTGACCGGCTCCTGCTGCTGTGCGGCAGGGACCCGAGACGGGACAGCGCCCGGTGGTGGTCGTCCGGGTGAACTCGGGTGCCCCGTCGGGCCATCGCTCGGTAGTTTTGGGTGCGTCCTGGCGGAGCATCCGCGCTCCTGACCGGTCTCGGTAAAACCCGAATGGGCAAAGGAAAACATGTTAAAGACGTATCGCGCTGTGCAGTTCACGAAGTACGGCGGACCCGAGGTATTGCACGTTGTGGACCGCGAGGTGCCGCGCCCAGGTCCTGGGGAGGTGCTGGTCGAGGTCCGGGCTGCCGGGGTGAATCCGCTGGACTGGCAGCTGCGCAGCGGGGCCGTCGCGACGATGATGCCGGTGGAGTTCCCCGCAGTGCCCGGCGGCGACATCGCCGGTGTCGTTGTGGACGTCGGCGAAGACGTGACCGACTTCGCGGCGGGTGACGAGGTCTTCGGTTCGATCGGCTTCGGCGGCTACGCCGAGTTCGTGCCGGCCCCCGCGGCGCAGCTTGCGCGAAGGCCCGGAAACGTGCCCTGGGAGATCACGGCCGGGCTGCCGGTGGCGGTCAACACGGCCTATCAGGCGCTCGACGACCTCGGTGTGAAGGCCGGGGAGACGCTGGTCGTGGACGGAGCCGCCGGCGGTGTCGGGTCCGTGGCCGTGCAGATCGCCAGGCATCTCGGCGCGACCGTGATCGGTACGGCGAGCGAGCGCAACCATGCGTACCTGCGTTCGCTCGGCGCCGAGCCCGTGACCTACGGCGAGGGGCTCGCCGAGCGGATCCGCACCATCGCGCCGAACGGCGCGGACGCGGCATTCGACGCCGCAGGAAAGGGCTCGTTGCCGGCACTCGTCGACGTGACCGGCGGGCCGGAACGCGTGGTCACCATCGCCGACCACCGGGCGGAGGAACACGGCGTGCGCTTTGTGTTCGCCGGCGCCGGTGCGATCCGTGAGCGTCTTGAGCAGGCAGCCGCGCTGGTCGTGAACGGCGAACTCACCCTGTCGGTGGCACGGACGTACTCGCTGTCCCAGGCAGCCGACGCTCACCGGGAGAGCGAAGGCGGCCACGTACGCGGCAAGCTGATCATCGTGCCGGACTGACGCGGGTACGTCTGCCCCGGGAACACCTGATGGCCCTGCCCCGGCCCCCGGCAGGAGGTCAGCCTGACATGAGGCCGACTTCCAGCAGCGGCAGTTCGCGCCCGGGGATCGAGCCCGACGGGGTCGCGCCGATCCGTACCGCGCCCATCGCAAGGTAGAAGGGCTCCGCGTTCGGGTCGGCGTCGATGGTGAGGCGTGCGAAGCCGAGGCGGCGGGCCTCCGTCGTGGTGTGCTCGAAGAGGAGCCGGCCGATACCCCGGCCCAGGGCGTCCGGGGCGACGAACATCATGCCGAGGGCGCCCTCGGGCGGGGTGCCGTCCAGGGTGGTGAAGCCCAGGACGCGTCCGCCCTCCTCGGCGACCGTGGTGCGGCGGCGGTCGATGTCGGCCGGGTGCATGGTGAGTTCTTCACGACAGGCGGCGAGGAACGCCTCGTCGTAACCCCAGTGGCCCTTCGATTCCAGGGCCAGCTCGGTCAGCATCCCGGCCTCGGACCGCCGTGCCGGTCGTACGTTCATGTCCGCCCGAATCCCTTCCCTCAGCACCCTCGGCAGCTCGCGCACCCGAGACTGTCAGACCCCTCCGGCATGCTGCACCGTATGGACACCACGGATTTCTGGAATCTGATCGACGACGCCCGCGCGCAGGTCACCGACCCGGCGGATGCGGAGGCCGTCGTCGAGCGGGCCGCCGCGCTGCTCGCCGCCCGGCCCCGGGACGAGATCGTCGCCGCGCAGCAGCTGCTCTGGGACCTGATGGCCGCTTCCTACCGGGCTCCGCTCTGGGCGGCGGCGTACACGATCAATGGGGGCTGTTCCGACGACGGCTTCGACTACTTCCGGGGCTGGCTGATAGCGCAGGGGCGCGAGGTGTTCGAGCGGGTCGTCGCCGATCCGGACACGCTGGCCGAGCTGCCGGTGATCAGGGCCGCGGCGCCCGAGGGCCTGGAGATGGAGTGCGAGCGGACGCTCGGGATCGCCTGGGACGCGCATCGGGCTGCGACGGGTGAGGACATGCCCGACGACTCGTTCACGATCGACTATCCCGGCCTGGACCCGGAGTGGGACTTCGACTTCGACGACGCGGAGCGGGTCGCACTGCGGCTGCCGAAGCTGGACGCGCTGTACACGTGAGGTGGAGCGGTGCGGGGCCCGGACGGCGGCCGGACCCCGCACCGCACCGTGCGCGATCAGTCGAAAATGGGACCCTGGGTCCGGGTCCGCTTGATCTCGTAGAAGCCGGGGATCGATGCCACCAGCAGCGTGCCGTCCCACAGCTTCGCCGCCTCCTCGCCCTTCGGGGCGGGGGTGACGACCGGGCCGAAGAAGGCGATCTGCTCGCCGTCCGAGCCCGGGACGGCGATGACCGGGGTGCCGACGTCCTGGCCGACCTTGTCGATGCCCTCCTTGTGGGAGGCGCGCAGTTCGGCGTCGTACACGTCCGAGTCCGCGAAGTCCGCCAGCTCGGCCGGCAGGCCGACGTCCCCGAGCGCGCCCACGATCGCCTCGCGGGTGGGACCCTCGCCCTGGTTGTGGAAGCGGGTGCCGAGCGCGGTGTAGAGCGGGCCGACGATCTCGTCGCCGTGCTTCTGCTGGGCGGCGACGACGACGCGTACCGGGCCCCAGGCCTTGTTCTCCAGGAGGTCGCGGTACTCGTCGGGCAGCTCGTCGAGCTTGTCCTCGTTGAGAACGGCGAGGCTCATCACATGCCAGCGGACCTCGACGTCACGGACCTTCTCCACCTCCAGCATCCAGCGGGAGGTCATCCAGGCCCAGGGGCAGAGCGGGTCGAACCAGAAATCGGCAGGGGTCCTGCCGGTCGCCGTGCTGTTCTCAGACATGTCTCTCCTCGTAAGGGCATTCGCACCTGTGCGCGAGAACGCCTCAGGACGCACCGGCCATTCCCGCATGCCGGGCCGAGTAGCGACATGGGAGGATCAAACTATTCGAACGTGACACAAAGGAGTGTGCCGTGCCCGGTGAGAACCTGTCCCGCGACGAGGCCCGTGTGCGGGCCGAGCTGCTGACCGTCGACGGTTACGAGGTCGCTCTCGATCTGCGTTCCGCCGTCGGTGGGCCCGAAGGGGACGGCGACGGGGCCTCCTCCGGTCCGCGGACCTTCCGCTCGGTGACCACGATCCGGTTCCGCACCTCACGGGCGGGGGCGTCGACCTTCGCGGATCTGGTGGCGCCGAGCGTGAACACGGTGACGCTGAACGGGCAGCCGCTCGACCCCGCCGTCGTCTTCGACGGGACGCGGGTGGCGCTGGAGGAGCTGCCGGAGGGCGACAACGTCCTGGTGGTCGACGCGCAGTGCGCGTACAGCCGGACCGGCGAGGGGATGCACCGGTTCGTCGACCCGGAGGACGGCGAGGTCTACCTCTACACGCAGTACGAGCCGGCCGACGCGCGGCGGGTCTTCGCGAACTTCGAGCAGCCCGACCTGAAGGCCCCCTTCCGCTTCGAGGTGACGGCGCCCGAGGGCTGGACGGTCTGGAGCAACGGCGCCGAGGAGTCGCGGGACGGCGAGGTGCGGCGGTTCGCCGGGACGAAGCCGATCTCGACGTACATCACGGCGATCGTGGCCGGTCCGTACCACTACGTCACCGACTCCTACACCCGCACGTTCGACGACGGCACGGAGCTGGAGATCCCGCTCGGCGCGCTGTGCCGCAAGGGTCTCGCCCGGCACTTCGACGCGGACGACGTCTTCCTCGTCACCAAGCAGGGCCTGGACTTCTTCCACGACAACTTCGACTACCCGTACCCGTTCGGGAAGTACGACCAGGCGTTCGTGCCCGAGTACAACCTCGGCGCGATGGAGAACCCGGGCTGTGTCACGTTCCGCGAGGAGTACATCTTCCGCGGCAAGGTGACGCAGGCGTCGTACGAGAGCCGGGCCAACGTCATCCTGCACGAGATGGCGCACATGTGGTTCGGCGACCTCGTCACCATGCAGTGGTGGGACGACCTGTGGCTGAAGGAGTCGTTCGCCGACTTCATGGGCGTCTTCGCCATGGTCGAGTCGACCCGCTTCAAGGACGGTTGGATCACCTTCGCCAACAATCGCAAGTCCTGGGCGTACCGCGCCGACCAGCTGCCGTCCACGCACCCGATCACGGCCGACATCCGTGACCTGGAGGACGCCAAGCTCAACTTCGACGGCATCACCTACGCCAAGGGCGCCTCCGTGCTGAAGCAGCTGGTGGCGTACGTGGGACGGGACGCGTTCCTGGAGGGCGCGCGGCGCTACTTCAAGAAGCACGCCTACGGCAATACGCAGCTGGGCGATCTGCTCTCCGTCCTGGCCGAGACGTCCGGGCGGGACATGACCGTCTGGTCCCGGTCGTGGCTGCAGACCGCGGGCGTCAACTCGCTGACCCCGGTGGCGACGTACGACTCGGCGGACCGGATCACGGAGCTGGCGGTTCTCCAGGAGGCGGCCGCTTCCCACCCGGAGCTGCGGCCGCACCGGGTCGCGGTCGGCCTGTACCGGCGGGCCGCCGACGGCGACCTGGTGCGGTACGCGCGCGCCGAGGTGGATGTGGCGGGGCCGCGCACGGTGGTCGGGGAGCTGGCCGGTGCCGAGCGGCCCGAGCTGATCCTGGTCAACGACGACGACCTCACTTACTGCAAGGTCCGCTTCGACGAGGTGTCCCTGGCCACTCTGCGGGCACACCTCGGTGACATGACCGACCCGTTGGCGCGGGCGCTGTGCTGGTCCGCGCTGTGGAACCTGACCCGGGACGGGCTGATGCCGGCCCGCGACTTCGTCTCCCTCGTGCTGTCCTTCTCCGGCCGGGAGTCCGACATCGGTGTGCTGCAGATGCTGCACACCTGGACCCGGACCGCGCTCACGCACTACGCGGCGCCGGGGTGGCGCGAGGAGGGCGGCCGGGCGCTGGCCGAGGGTGCGCTGCGGGAGCTGCGGATCGCCGAGCCGGGCAGCGAGCACCAGCTGGCCTGGGCGCGGTTCTTCGCGTCGGTCGCCGACTCGGACACGGACTTCCAGCTGCTGTCCGGGCTGCTCGACGGTTCGGCCCGGATCGACGGGCTGGACGTCGACCAGGAGCTGCGATGGGCGTTGCTGTCCCCGCTGGCCGCGCACGGGGTGGCCGACGAGTCGGTGATCGACGCCGAGCTGGCCCGCGACGACACGGCGTCCGGTAAGCGGCACCAGGTGCGGTGCCTGGCCTCGCGGCCGTCGGCGGCGGTCAAGGCGCAGGCGTGGGCGGGCGTCGTGGAGTCGGACGCGCTGTCCAACGCGTTGGTGGAGGCGACGATCACGGGGTTCGAGCAGTCGTCGCAGCGGGAGTTGCTGGCGCCGTACGCGGAGAAGTACTTCGAGGCGATCGAGCGGGTGTGGGCCGAGCGGTCGATCCAGATCGGCGTGATCGTGGTCAAGGGTCTGTTCCCGGCGCTCCAGGACGATCCGTCGACGCTCGCGGCGACGGACGCGTGGCTGACCGCGCACGAGGACGCGGCGCCGGCGCTGCGGAGGCTGGTGCTGGAGGCCCGGGACGATCTGGCTCGGGCGTTGCGGGCGCAGGAGTGTGACGCGGCGGCGGCAGCGGGGGCCGGAATCTGACGGATGCGCCGGGGCCGTACGCCCCGGCTCCGTCCTCGGACACCGGACGGGCCGGACGTGTCCTGGCGGGAGGAAACTCCCGCCAGGACAGTCCTTTTCGGTCGTCGAACGTGCGTACTTCAGGACGGCGTTGTCCTGAATTGTCGACGGGCGTGTAACAGGGGTTAGTGCCGCGACCGCGTGCGGGATATCCCGGAACATGACCCAGAACACCCCACTCTCTCCCTGCCGACTCCGTACCACCGGCGATGTCCGCCAACGTGTGCTGTCCGCAGCGCAGTTGAGAGCAAACGGCGTGTCCGCCGCGGAGGTCGCCGCGCGGTGCAGGACCGGTGGGCCGTGGCAGCAGCCGCTGCCCGGCGTGTATGTCCTGCACCCGGGACCGCCCACCGGCGAGGAACGGCTGCGTTCCGCCCTGCTGTACGCGGGCCGGCCACCGGCCTCCGGCCGCCGGGGCGTACCCGCGCAGCCCGGGGCGGACACGGAGTCCGGGTACGGCGCGGCCATGGTCACCGGGCTTGCCGCGCTCGCCCTGCACGGCTTCGTGGCCGCGCCGCCGCCCGCGTCGTCGGGCCGGATCGATGTACTGGTGCCGCGCATCCGGCGACTGCGCTCGGTCCGGTACGTACATCTGGTACGGACCTCCGAGCCACCCCGCCCCGAGCAGGTGAACGGCTTGCCCGTGGCCCCGGTGGAGCGGGCACTTGCCGACGCGGTCGCCGGGCTCGGGGACACCTCGGCCGTACGCCGCCTGCTCACCGAGGCGGTCCGCGGCGGGCACTGCGAGCCGGCCGCCGTCGTGGGCGAGTTGAGCCGGGCCGGGCTGCTGGGCCGCCCCCATGTGGTGGCCGCCGTCGACTCGTTGCTCGCCGAGGGCCGGGCACTGGCGGAGGGCCGGCTGTACGACATGGTGCGGACGTACGGCCTGCCGGAGCCGCTCTGGAATGTGGACCTGCGGCTGCCCGGCGGCCCGCATCTGGGCGGGGTGGACGCCTACTGGCTCGAGGAGGCGGTCGCCGTGGTGCTCGACACCAGGGCGCCACGGCACAGCAGGCTCGACGACACCCGGCGCCAGGAGGATCACGCTGCGCAGTGGTCCGCGTACGCCGCCAAGCGGGAACATCTGGAGCGGCTCGGCGTCACCGTCGTCCACCTCTCGCCGAAGAAGCTCCGCGACGCGCGGGAGCAGCAGGCGGTCGTGGTGCGTACGGCGCTGATGGCGGCGGCCGACCGTGAACCGGCCGCGTATGTGATGATCCTGCCTCGTTGAGGGCGGGCCACGGAGGCCACTTATTCACCGTTTCATCCCTGATGGCACATCAGCACCACTGGCGGAAGCCCGCCATGTCCACATCTCACCCCCTACAACTCTCCACAAACCCCTGTCATTTACGAAAGGGTGAGCGGTCATCCGGTACCGAATTCCGGACTCTCTCTTTCACTTCAGGGATGCTGATGACCACCGAGTCCCCCAGTTCCATACCCGGGGCGAGACGCGCGGCCCGAGTCGCGGCTGCCGCCGGTCTGGTGGCCGCGCTGGCCGCCACCGGCGCCGCCCCGGTCTTCGCCGCCGACGACCCCGCCCCCGCCCCCGTCAAGTCCGCCGCGAAGGACACTACGGCCGACAAGCTCGGCACGGCCGACGCCGACCTTCTGGCCAAGGCCAAGGCCAAGGGCGAGAAGAACATCACGATGATGGTCGCCACCGCCCCCGGTGCGACCGAGCAGGTCACCAAGCAGCTGGACGCCGTCAAGGGGTCCGTGCTGGGACGTGCGTACGACAAGCTCGGCTACGTACGGGCCACCGTGCCCACCGCGTCCGCCGAGGCGACCATCAAGGCAGCCTCCAAGCTGTCGTCCGTCCACGGCATCGATCTCAAGCAGGAGATCAAGCTGGACGACCCGACTCCCACGGCCGACCGGGCCGCCGGGGCGACGACGAAGTCCACGGGCACCTACCCGGCGCCCGGCAAGAAGACGCCGGCGAAGAACCCGTACAACCCGTCCTTCGAGACGGGCGCGGTCGACTTCGTCAAGCAGCACCCGAAGGCCGACGGCCGGGGCGTGACCATCGGCATCCTGGACTCGGGTGTGGACCTCGGTCACCCGGCGCTCCAGAAGACCACCACCGGCGAGCGCAAGATCGTCGACTGGGTGACGGCCACCGACCCGGTCAGCGACGGCGACGGCACCTGGCTGCGGATGACGGCCTCGGTGACCGGCCCGACCTTCACCATCGGCGGCCGCACCTACTCGGCGCCGGCCGGCTCGTACAAGATCCAGCTCTTCTCCGAGGCCGCCACCAAGGGCGGCGACATGGCCGGAGACCTGAACCGCGACGGTGACACCACCGACGTCTGGGCCGTGCTCTACGACCCGGTCACCGGCACCACCCGCGTCGACCTGAACAACGACGCCGATTTCACGAACGACGCCGTCATGAAGCCGTACAAGGACGGCCACCAGGTCGGCTACTTCGGCACGGACAACCCGGCGACCGATGTCGTCGAGCGCATCCCGTTCGTCGTCGAGACCCGCAAGAACGTCGTGTACAACGCAGCCGGCGACAAGGCCGACTACGTCAACATCGGTGTCATCGAGTCCGAGCACGGCACCCACGTCGCGGGCATCACCTCCGCGAACGGCCTGTTCGGCGGCGAGATGAACGGTGCCGCGCCCGGCGCGAAGATCGTCTCCTCGCGTGCCTGCACCTGGTCCGGCGGCTGCACCAACATCGCGCTCACCGAGGGCATGATCGACCTCGTCGTGAACCGCGGTGTCGATGTCGTCAACATGTCGATCGGTGGCCTGCCGCCGCTCAACGACGGCAACAACGCCCGCGCGGAGCTCTACAAGCGGCTCATCGACATCTACGGCGTCCAGCTGGTCATCTCGGCCGGCAACGACGGCCCGGGTGTGAACACCATCGGCGACCCCGGCCTCGCCGACCACGTCATCTCCGTCGGTGCGTCCATCTCCAAGGAGACGTGGGCCGCCAACTACGGCTCGAACGTCACCAAGAAGTACGACATGCTGCCCTTCTCCTCGCGCGGTCCGCGTGAGGACGGCGGCTTCGCGCCGATCCTGACGGCCCCGGGTGCGTCCATCAACACCACCCAGACCTGGCTGCCCGGCGGCCCGGTCAAGGAGGCGGGCTACAGCCTGCCGGCGGGCTACTCCATGCTGCAGGGCACCTCGATGGCCTCGCCGCAGGCCGCCGGTGCGACCGCGCTGCTGCTGTCGGCCGCGAAGCAGAAGCACATCGAGCTGCCGCCGGCCGATCTGCGTACGGCACTGACCAGCACCGCCACCCACATCAAGGGTGTGCCGGCGCACGCCCAGGGCTCCGGTCTGATCGACATCGTCGGTGCCTGGAAGCAGATCGAGAAGCAGGGCGCCCCGGCGCACGAGTACTCGGTGAAGGCCCCGGTCGACACCGCGATCGACTTCGCGCTCAAGACCCCCGGCTTCGGCACCGGTCTGTACGACCGCGAGGGCGGCCTGAAGGCCGGCCAGAAGAAGTCGTACGACGTCACGATCACCCGCACCACGGGTCCGGACAAGGCCGTCAAGCACCAGCTGTCGTGGAAGAACAACGACGGCACCTTCAAGCTGGCCGGTCCGAGCACGGTCTCCCTGCCGCTCGGCAAGCCGGTGACCGTCAAGGTCGAGGCGAAGCCGGGCAGCGCGGGCGTGCACAGCGCGATCCTGCGGGTGGACGACAGCAGGACCGTCGGCGTGGACCAGCAGATCCTGACCACGGTGGTCGTCTCCACACCGCTCGTGAAGCCCGCCTACGCGTTCAAGGCGTCCGGCTCGGTGCAGCGCAACAGCACCACGTCGTACTTCCTGACCGTTCCGGAGGGCGCCAAGACCCTTGAGGTCTCCCTCGGCGCGCTGCGTTCGGGCAGCCAGACCCGCTTCATCTCGATCCACCCGTACGGCGTGCAGATGGAGAACAGCTCCACGATCTTCTGCTACCCGAACTACGAGAGCCCGACCAACACCTGCCGCCCCGACGTGCGCTCCTACAAGGACCCGCAGCCGGGCGTCTGGGAGATCGAGGTCGAGGCACGGCGCACGTCGCCGCTGCTGGACAACCCGTACAAGCTGGACGTCTCGCTGCTCGGCGCGACCTTCGACCCGGCGGTGCAGACCATCGCCGAGGCGAAGATCGGCACGCCCGCCCCGGTGAGCTGGAAGGCCACCAACAACGCGGGCGACCTGGAGGGCACCCTCAAGGGCGGCTCGCTGGGCTCGGCCAAGGTCGCCAAGCCGTCGATCAGGACGGGTGACGAGCAGGAGTACACGGTCACCATCGGCGAGGGCGTCGAGAAGCTGGACGTCGCCATCGGCGGTACGTCGGACGCCAACGCCGACCTCGACCTGTACGTCAAGAAGGGCAACACCGAGGTCGGCAAGTCCACCACGGCCGGGTCCGAGGAGTCGGTCAGCCTGGTGAAGCCGGCCGCCGGTACGTACACCATCGTGATCGACGGCTACTCCGTCCCGGCCGGGACGACCACGTACGACTACCGCGACGTGTACTACGCACCGTCGCTCGGCACGATCAAGGTCGACGAGTCGAAGGCCGTGAACCTGGCCAACGGCGCCTCCGCCCAGATCGGTGCCGAGGTCTCGGTCGCCGGGGCGGCCCCCGAGGGCCGGCAGTTCTTCGGCGAGGTCCACCTGGTGAACAGCCGCGGGACCGCGGCGGGCACCGGCAGCGTCGTGATCGAGAAGGTCACGCCGTAGCGGAGCCCGTGATCGCCGCGGTGACCGCGGTCACCGTGTGATCCGTACGACAGTGGGGCGGGTGCTCAGTGGAGCGCCCGCCCCACTGCTCTGCCCGCCCGGCCGGGCGGGAGGTGTCCGCAGCGCGGACAATGGATTGGACAAGGAAGCCGTTCACATACGCATCATGGAGCGGCAACCGTGCCAGTTCGTACGTTTGAAGGAGTCCCTGTGAAGGTCGGAATCGTCGGCGCCACCGGTCAGGTCGGCACAGTCATGCGCAGGATCCTGGCCGAGCGGAAGTTCCCGGCCGACGAACTGCGGCTGTTCGCCTCCGCGCGCTCCGCGGGCTCCACCATCGAGTGGGAGGGCCGGGAGATCACCGTCGAGGACGCCTCGACGGCCGATTACTCCGGGCTGGACATCGTGCTGTTCTCGGCCGGTGGCGCGACGTCGAAGGCGCTCGCCGAGAAGGTCGCCTCGCAGGGCGCCGTCGTGATCGACAACTCCTCCGCCTGGCGCAAGGACCCCGAGGTCCCGCTGGTTGTCTCCGAGGTCAACGCGCACGCGATCGCGAACCGGCCCAAGGGCATCATCGCCAACCCGAACTGCACCACGATGGCCGCCATGCCCGTGCTGCGCCCGCTGCACGACGAGGCCGGCCTCCAGACGCTGACGATCGCCACCTACCAGGCGGTGTCCGGCTCCGGCCTGGCCGGTGTCGCCGAGCTGCACGGCCAGGCGTCCAAGGTCGTCGCCGAAGCCGACAGGCTCACCCACGACGGCGGGGCCGTCGACTTCCCCGAGCCGGGCGTCTACAAGCGTCCGATCGCCTTCAACGTGCTGCCGCTGGCCGGCTCGATCGTCGACGACGGCTCCTTCGAGACGGACGAGGAGCAGAAGCTCCGCAACGAGTCCCGCAAGATCCTGGAGATCCCGGAGCTGAAGGTGTCCGGCACGTGCGTCCGGGTGCCGGTCTTCTCCGGCCACTCGCTCCAGGTCAACGCACGTTTCGCCCGTCCGGTCAGCGTCGAGCGCGCATACGAGCTGCTGAAGGACGCCCCGGGAGTCGAGATCTCCGAGATCCCCACCCCGCTGCAGGCGGCCGGCAAGGACGCCTCGTTCGTCGGCCGGATCCGGGTCGACGAGACCGTGGAGAACGGCCTCGCGCTCTTCGTCTCCAACGACAACCTGCGCAAGGGCGCGGCGCTGAACGCGGTACAGATCGCGGAGCTGGTGGCGGCGGAGCTGAACGGCTGACGCCCGACGCATACGGAAGGGCGGCCACCGGTGCTCGGTGGCCGCCCTTCCGTATGCGTCAGAGGGCGAGATGCCGTCGCAGGGCGGCGTCGATCTCGGCCATGCGCCGGCGGGGGATGGTGCCGACTCGCTTCAGGACACGGTCGGGGGACACCGCCCGTACCTGCTCGCACTGGGCCTTCGAGTCCTTCAGCAGACGGCTCTCGTCAGCCGTGACCAGGACCTGGAACGTGAGAACACGCGCGGTGTTCGACGTCAGTGGCACTACGGTGATCACGCCTCTCCCGCTGAACTCGGCGGACCGGTTGGCCGCATTGTTGGACACGATCACGGCCGGCCTGACCTTGTTGGCCTCGCTGCCCCTGGCCGGCTCCAGATCGACCAGATGGATGTCACCTCTACGCATCGGCGATGCCGTCCCCGACCGTGCGGTCCCAGAGCGCAGCGTCCTCGCTCGCGTCCCACTCCTCGAACGCCTCCGTGTACTCCGCCTCCAGACCGGCGGCACGCAGCAGCTCGATGGCGGCATGGATCACCGCGGACCGGGAATCCGCATCGGTCTTCATGGCGTACTCGTCGACGAAGGCGACATCCTCCTGCGGCAGGCTCACACTGATCTTCATACCATCGATGCTACCGCAGTGGCACACCTATAGCCACTCCATTCGGGCATGCGACGTGGAAGGATGACCGGAAACGTCACATACCAAGGAGATGACCGCGTGCCTGGCACCAATCTGACCCGCGAAGAGGCACAGGAGCGGGCGCGCCTGCTGACCGTGGACGCGTACGAGATCGATCTCGACCTCTCCGGAGCGCAGGAGGGCGGCACCTACCGGTCCGTGACCACCGTGCGCTTCGACTCCGCCGAAGCCGGTGCGGAGACCTTCATCGACCTGGTCGCCCCGGCCGTGCACGAGGTCGAGCTGAACGGCACGTCGCTGGATGTCGCGGCCGTGTTCCGCGACTCGCGCATCAGGCTCCCGCACCTGGTCGCGGGCTCCAACGAGCTGAAGGTCGTCGCCGACTGCTCGTACACCAACACGGGTGAGGGCCTGCACCGCTTCGTCGACCCGGTCGACCAGCAGGCGTACCTCTACACCCAGTTCGAGGTGCCCGACGCACGCCGCGTCTTCGCGAGCTTCGAACAGCCCGACCTCAAGGCGACGTTCCGGTTCACGGTGAAGGCGCCGCAGGGCTGGACGGTCGTCTCGAACTCGCCGACGCCCGAGCCGCAGGACGACGTCTGGTCCTTCGAGCCGACGCCGCGCATCTCGACGTACATCACGGCCCTGATCGTCGGCCCGTACCACTCGGTGCACAGCAGCTACGAGAGGGACGGCCAGTCCGTACCGCTCGGCATCTACTGCCGTCCCTCGCTGGCCGAGTTCCTCGACGCGGACGCGATCTTCGACGTGACGCGGCAGGGCTTCGACTGGTTCCAGGAGAAGTTCGACTACGACTACCCGTTCGCCAAGTACGACCAGCTGTTCGTCCCGGAGTTCAACGCCGGTGCGATGGAGAACGCGGGCGCGGTCACCATCCGCGACCAGTACGTGTTCCGTTCGAAGGTGACGGACGCGGCGTACGAGACGCGGGCCGAGACGATCCTGCACGAGCTGGCCCACATGTGGTTCGGCGACCTCGTCACCATGGAGTGGTGGAACGACCTGTGGCTGAACGAGTCGTTCGCCACGTACACGTCGATCGCCTGCCAGGCGTACGCGGAAGGTTCGAAGTGGCCGCACTCCTGGACCACGTTCGCCAACTCCATGAAGACCTGGGCGTACCGCCAGGACCAGCTGCCGTCCACGCACCCGATCATGGCCGACATCCGTGACCTGGACGATGTGCTGGTCAACTTCGACGGGATCACGTACGCCAAGGGCGCCTCGGTCCTGAAGCAGCTGGTGGCGTACGTCGGCATGGACGAGTTCTTCAAGGGCGTCCAGTCGTACTTCAAGGCGCACGCGTTCGGCAACACCCGGCTGTCCGACCTGCTGGGCGCACTGGAGGAGACCTCCGGCCGCGACCTGAAGACCTGGTCGAAGGCATGGCTGGAGACGGCGGGCATCAACATCCTGCGCCCTGAGGTCGCCACGGACGAGAACGGCCACGTCACGTCCTTCACGGTCCTCCAGGAGGCCCCGGCCCTCCCCGCCGGCGCGAAGGGCGAGCCGACGCTGCGGCCCCACCGCATCGCCATCGGCTGCTATGCCATCGACACCGCCGACTCCGGCAAGCTGGTCCGTACGAACCGGATCGAGCTGGACGTCGATGGCGCGCGCACGACCGTGCCGTTCCCGGCCAACACCGCCCGCCCCGCCGTGATCCTGCTGAACGACGACGACCTCTCGTACGCGAAGGTCCGTCTCGACGAGGAGTCGCTGCGCGTGGTCACCGAACACCTCGGCGACTTCACCGAGTCCCTCCCCCGCGCCCTGTGCTGGGCCTCCGCCTGGGACATGACCCGCGACGGCGAGCTGGCGACCCGGGACTACCTCTCCCTGGTGCTCTCCAGCATCGGCAAGGAGTCGGACATCGGTGTCGTCCAGTCGCTGCACCGTCAGGTGAAGCTGGCGCTGGACCTGTACGCGGCGCCGGAGTGGCGCGAGGCCGGGCTGACGCAGTGGACCGAGGCCACGCTGGCGCACCTGCGCGCGGCGGAGCCGGGCAGCGACCACCAGCTGGCCTGGGCCCGCGCCTTCGCGGCGACGGCCCGCACCCCGCAGCAGACGGATCTGCTGCAGTCGCTGCTCGACGGCAAGGAGACGGTCGAGGGCCTGGCCGTCGACACGGAGCTGCGCTGGGCGTTCGTCGAGCGGCTCGCCGCCACCGGCCTGCTCGAAGAGGACGAGATCGCCGCCGAGTACGAGCGCGACAAGACGGCGGCGGGTGAGCGCCACGCGGCGACCGCCCGCGCGGCCCGCCCCACCGAGGGGGCGAAGGCGGAGGCGTGGGCCTCGGTCGTCGAGTCCGACAAGCTGCCGAACTCCCTCCAGGAGGCGGTCATCGCCGGCTTCGTCCAGACCGACCAGCGCGAGCTGCTGGCCCCGTACACGGAGAAGTTCTTCGCAGCGGTCAAGGGCGTCTGGGAGTCGCGCAGCCACGAGATGGCGCAGCAGATCGCCGTCGGCCTCTACCCGGCCGTCCAGGTCTCGCAGGCCACGCTGGACACCACGGACGCCTGGCTGTCCTCGGCGGAGCCGAACGCGGCCCTGCGCCGTCTGATGTCCGAGTCGCGTTCGGGTGTGGAGCGCGCGCTGAAGGCCCAGGCCGCGGACGCGGCGGCGGCCACGGCGTAACGGCTGAAGCAGTGAGGGGCGCCTTCCGCGATTGCGGGGGCGCCCCTTTCCTTCCTCCCCACCCGGCGGCCGGGCTCACGGCGCGGGCAGATGAAGTGAACGATGAGGCTGCTTCGGTGAGCGCCGCGAGGACCCTGGCCACCGCCGGGCCCCGTTCAGCCCCCTGTCGTACCGCCGCCACCACATGGCGTCGCGGCTGGTCGGCTTCGAGTGCGCGCATCACCACGCCGCCCCGGCTGTGCCGTTCCGCCGACGCCATGCGCGAAATCAGGGCAACCGTTCCTAGCCAGTGTGCATGAGTGAGTCCTGGACCCACCGATGTGTACTGGGCGCATCCCGAACGGGGGTCACCCATTCGGCCCCAGAACTTCCGCTCCCGCCCCGCGAACCCCCGCCGACAGAACTCACTCACGCTCACTGCAACGCACTTCGACGCAGCAAACCGACAGCAGCTCACAACCCCCATGCCCGCCTCGACCATGGCCAGGATCGCCGTCCAGCCGGAGGCGCTGTGCGCCTGGTCGGGCACGAATCCGGCGGCCTCGCACGCGGCCGTCGTGATCTGCGACCAGGGGCCGGAGCCGCCGAAGATCCAGGGGTCGCCGGAGAGATCCGCCAGACGAAGGGCGGGCGCCGCGGCGAGGCCGTGGTCCGCGGGCAGGGCCACGTCCAGCAGGTCCGCCAGCAGGGGCAGCACCGCGAACCGGGGGTCGCGGGCCGTCGGGGCGTGCGCGGCCAGGGACAGGGCGAGGTCCACGTCACCGGCGGCCAGGAGTTCGTACGCCTGCGCGGCCTCCGCCTCCCGCACCCGTACGTCCGGCCCCGGGCGCTCTTCGGCACGCAGCCGCTGGATCGCCGGTACGACGAGGGCGGGCACCGCCGTGGAGAACGCCGCGATCCGTACCTCGCCGGCCTCGCCGCGCAGATAGCCGGTCAGTTCGGCTTCGGCGCGCTCCAGTTGGGCGAAGACGGCCTCGGCGTGGCGCAGCACGAGGTGCGCCGCGTCGGTGAGGCGGACCCGTCGGCCCTGGGCCTCCAGGAGCGGTACGCCGAGCTGTCCGGACAGGTTGGACAGCTGCTGCGAGACCGCGGACGGAGTCATCAGCAGGGCCTGTGCGGTCGCGGTGACCGTGCCCCGGTCGCGCAGGGTACGGAGGATGCGGAGCTTCTTGACGCCCCACTCGATCATGGCCGCAACCTACCCGGGGTCCGGACCGGGCATCCGGGTCCGGACATGCGTGTGCGCCGCACGGTACGGGGGTACCTGCGGCGCACTCGGGAAGAGTGTGGGTGCTAGGCCGGCTTCTTGGACTTGTCGAAGATCATGACCAGGCCCGCGATGACCACGAACAGGGCGATAGGGGCCACGACGTACAGACCGATGGTCTCCATCACGCTCAGGCCCGGACCGGGATCGTCACCGGCGTCGCGGGTGAGCGCGAGCGCGGGGGACGACATGAGCAGCATCATCAGCGTCGTTCCGGCCGCGACGGCGCCGGCGCGCATAGCGTTCTTCTTGTCCACGGTGCAAACGTAGCGAACGCCCGGGACGGGCGCGCGCCCGGGGGTGCCGTACGGGGTCACGGGCGGCATTCCGGGTGGATTTCCGAGTGGGGATCCGGGTGGGTTCCCGGGCGGATCCCGCGAGGTCCGAAGATCTCCATCAGCCGGTGCAGGCGGGGTGCGGCGGCCAGCTCCTCCAGGGTGACCGGGTGGCCCTCCGCGTCGGCGACGGGCAGTCGCCAGTTGGGGTACTGGTCCCAGGTGCCGGGGAGGTTCTGCGGGCGGCGGTCGCCCAGTGTGTCGGGCAGCCAGACTCCGACCATGCGGGCGGGGGTGCGCAGCAGGAAGCGGTGTAGTGCGCGGACGGCGCCCTCCTCGTCGGCCTCCCCCTCGGGGAGCAGGCCGAGCCGGGCGAGATGTCCCAGCCACTCGGCGGTGTCGGTCGCGTCCGCGGTCAGCTCCTCGGCGAGGCTGCGGGTGAGCAGGCCGAGGCGGTGGCGCAGTGCCACATGGTCGCCGGTCAGCCGGGCGGCGGTGGACGGCAGATCGTGCGTGGTGACGGTGGCCAGGCAGCCCTCGCGCCACTCCTCGGGGGCCAGCGGGCGGCCGGTGCCCGCCCAGTCCCGTTCGAACCAGAGCACGGATGTGCCGAGCACGCCGCGCCGGGCCAGTGCCTCGCGTACGCCCGGCTCGACGGTGCCGAGGTCCTCCCCCATGACGGCCGCGCCGGCCCGGTGCGCCTCCAGGACGAGGACGGCGAGCATCGCCTCGGCGTCGTGGCTGACGTAGGTGCCCTCGGTGGGCGGGCACCCCTCGGGCACCCACCAGAGCCGGAACAGGCCCATGACGTGATCGATGCGCAGGGCTCCCGCGTGGGCGAGGAGTCCGCGCAGCAGTCCTCGGTACGGGGCGTAGCCGGACGCGGCGAGGACATCGGGGCGCCAGGGCGGCAGGCCCCAGTCCTGGCCGCGCGCGTTGAAGGCGTCCGGAGGCGCGCCGACGGACATGCCGTGTGCGAAGGCGTCCTGCTGGGCCCAGGCGTCGGCGCCGCCGGGGTGCACACCGACGGCGAGGTCGTGGACGATGCCGACGGCCATTTCGGCGTCCAGGGCGGCGCGCTGGGCCGCGGCGAGCTGGCTGTCGGTCAGCCAGGCGAGCCGGCAGTGGAAATCGACCCGGTCCAGCAGTGCGCGGCGGGCGCGGGCGGTCTCCTTGGAGCGGGGGTCGCGGAGCGCGGCCGGCCAGGTGTGCCAGTCGGAGCCGTGCACCTCGGCGAGGGCGCACCACAGGGCATGGTCCTCCAGGGCCTGCCCCTGCTCGGCCAGGAAGTCGCAGTACGCGGCGCGGCGGCCCGGGGCGAGGGGCACCTTCGTCACGAGTTCGAGAGCCTGGCGCTTGAGTTCCCAGACGGCGTCCCGGTCGATCAGGGCGCCCTTGTTCAGCACGGTGTCGCTGAGCGTCGCCGCGTCCTGCCGCAGATCGTCGAGGGTGCCCCGGTCCGGCACGTGTCCGTACTCGGGGATGGACTCGATGTGCAGATGGACGGGGTCGGGGAAGCGCCGTGACGACGGGCGGTACGGGGACGGGTCGGTGGGGTTGCCGAGCACGGCGGCGTGGAGCGGGTTCACCTGGACGAATCCGGCGCCGAAGGTCCGCCCGGACCAGGCGGCGAGGTCGGCGAGGTCCCCGAGGTCGCCCATGCCCCAGGAGCGGGCGGAGAGCAGGGAGTAGAGCTGGACGAGGAAGCCGTGGCAGCGTGCGGGCGGCTGCGGCACCCGGGGCGGGGCGACAACGAGCGTGCCGGTCGCGCTCCGGCCGCCCGGAGCGCGTACCGCCAACCGGTGCACCCCGAGCGGCGGTTGGACCCACCAGGCGGGGGTCGGGGGCACGCCCGTCGAGGTGTCGCCTCCCGCGCCTTCAGCCGCGCCCGTTCCGCTCTTCCCGCCCGCACCCGTGCGCGCGTCGGCGGCGCCCCGTCGCGAAACGGCCGGATCCGGCCGGCCGGCCGGAATGTGCATCCTTGGGGGCGAGGGCGATCCGCCGTCCTCCCCTCGATCGAGTCCGATGTCCAGCGAAGTGCCGGGCGGCAGGGCGGTCAGGGCCAAGGGCAGTGGCTCCCCGGTCCACACCACCAGCGTCGGCGGCAGCAGCCGGGACCGGGCCGAGGAATCGGCGGCGGCGAGCGATTCCCGTACCGCTTCGGGCGTGGCGGCGTCCACACCGAGCGCGGCGAGCACGGCGATGACGGTGTCGTCGGGAACGGACACCGTGACATCGGCGGACGGGGAATAGGAGGTGGCGACGCCGTGCAGTGCGGCGAGCCGGGACAAGCCCATTCAGACTCCTGGGAACTCCATGCCCCACGCGCCGCCGGAGGCGGCCGGCTCGCTGGTCAGCGGGGCGTTGACGGCGAGCGGGGCTTCGCTGGTCAGTGGCGTGGCGTCGGCGAGCGGCGGCTCGCTGGTGAGAGGTATCGCATCGGCGAGCGGCGGCTCGCTCGTCAGCGGACCGGGGCCGGGCCCGGCGGCCGGGACCACACCGGGCCGCGGGGCGGGACCGGGTTCCTGTTTGGAGAGGGTGGAGAGCAGAAGCTGTGCGGCAGCGGGCATGGTGGCCTCCCGGCCGTGGAGGAACAGGACACAGCAGACCTACCCAGCGGGCTCGACCGCAGACGTAGGCGTTACCACAACGACTTCAACGTGCTCTGGGTCACATTCCGTTCCCTGGAGGCCGGTTCTCCGTAAGACCGACCGGCACATGGGGGGTGGGAGAAGGAGCGGGGCTTTGTGCGTGCAGCTGCAAGGCGGAGGAGGGAGGCGACGCGAAGGGGGTCCCCCCATGCCTTCAGGGCCCTTCAGGGCTATGGGGGAGTTGTCGACCGACGACAACGCCGCAGGTGTGCGTGCCCAGCCCCGCGCCGCCGCCCCCATGTGCCGGCCGGTCTGAGTTGTCCACTGTTTTCGGCCATTCGACGTCATCCTTGGCGTCGCCCGTCAACACCCGACCGCCCCTCACCCCACCCGCCGCATAGGGCATTTACGGCACAACAGCCACCCGCATTGACACCCTCGCGCGCGGGTGGTGGGCTCGGAGCCCACCGGTGGGAGCGAAGGAGAAGAGCGATGTGGCTCAGGCGCAGAAAGCAGGCAACGGCCGTCGCGGTCGCCGTGCTCGGCGGGCTGCTCTCCGCCGGGACGCCGGCTGCCGTCGCGGCCCCTTCGGCGCCCGGCTCCCCCGCCGCCGCCACCTCCGACCGCACGGACGACGGC
The DNA here is from genome assembly GCF_044741025.1 of Streptomyces sp. NPDC088246. NCBI lineage: Bacteria > Bacillati > Actinomycetota > Actinomycetes > Kitasatosporales > Streptomycetaceae > Streptomyces > Streptomyces sp. NPDC088246. Next base: position 433,922 of record NZ_JBIURV010000001.1, on the reverse strand, counting down.
ACGCTGCCCGCCGTATGGCCGCGGCCCCAGTCCATCAAGGCGTCCGGTCCCTCCGTACCGCTCTTTGCCGAGGTCACCCTCGCGGTCGGCGCGCACGCGGATCCGTACGCCGTCGACGCACTCCGGCAGATCCTGCGGGACACGGGCGTGCGGACCGTCCACGAGGCGCTGCCGGGCCGCGGACCCGTCATCCGGCTCGGCGGCGACGGCGCCCAGGACGCCCTGCGCACGCTGCACGCCCCCGACCGCGGCGATCTGCCGTCCGGTGGCTACCGGATCGCGGTGGGCCGGGTCGCGGGCCGGGACACCGTCGCCATGGACGGCGTCGGCGAGGACGGCCTCTTCCACGGCGTACAGACACTGCGTCAGCTGATCCGGGACGGGAGCGTCGCCGGGGTCACCGTCAGGGACTGGCCGGGCAGCGCCGTACGCGGGACGACCGAGGGCTTCTACGGGCAGCCGTGGACCCGTGCGGAACGGTTGGCGCAGATCGGCTTCATGGGGCGTACGAAGCAGAACAGGTATCTGTACGCGGCGGGCGACGACCCGTACCGGCAGGCCCGTTGGCGCGACCCGTACCCCGCCGACCGGCGCGCCGACTTCCGGGCGCTGGCCGAGCGGGCCCGCGCCGAGCATGTGACGCTCGGCTGGGCCGTCGCCCCCGGCCAGGCCATGTGCATGTCGTCGGACAACGATGTGAAGGCGCTGACGAAGAAGCTCGACGCGATGTGGGCGCTGGGCGTGCGGGTCTTCCAGCTGCAGTTCCAGGACGTCAGCTACAGCGAGTGGCACTGCGACAGCGACGCCGACACCTTCGGCAGCGGGCCCGAGGCGGCGGCCAGGGCGCAGGCGCGGGTGGCGAGCAAGGTGGCGCGGCATCTCGCGGACCGCTACCCGGACGCGGAGCCGCTGTCGGTCATGCCGACGGAGTTCTACCAGGACGGGTCGACCGACTACCGCAGGGCGCTCGCCGAGGAGCTGGACGACCGGGTCCAGATCGCCTGGACCGGCGTCGGGGTCGTACCGAGGACCATCACGGGCGGGGAACTGGCCGGTGCCCGCGCCACGTTCCGGCATCCGCTGGTCACGATGGACAACTACCCGGTCAACGACTACGCGCAGGACCGCATCTTCCTCGGCCCGTACACCGGCCGGGACCCGGCGGTGGCGATGGGTTCCGCGGCACTGCTCGCCAATGCCATGGAGCAGCCGTCCGCGTCCCGCATACCGCTGTTCACCGCCGCCGACTTCGCCTGGAACCCGAAGGGTTACCGGCCGCAGGAGTCCTGGCAGGCGGCGATCGACGATCTGGCGGGCGGCGACGCCCGTACCAGGGACGCGTTGCGCGCGCTGGCCGGGAACAGTGCGACGTCCGTGCTGGGCGGAGACGAGTCGGCGTATCTGCAGCCGCTGCTGGCCGCCTTCTGGCACTCCCGTACGACGACCGACGCCACGGCGCAGGCCGATGCGGCGCGCAGGCTGCGGGCGGCGTTCACCGTGATGCGGGAGGCCCCGCAGCGACTGAAGGGGCCGGCCGACGGGCGCCTGGACGGCGAAGTACGGCCGTGGACGGAGCAGTTGTCCCGGTACGGCCGGGCGGGCGAGCTGGCCGTCGATCTGCTGCAGGCCCAGTCGCGCGGTGACGGCGCTGCCGCGTGGCAGGCTTCGCTGGCGCTGGAGCCGGTGCGCAAGGCCGCGAAGGCGAGCGGTGCGACGGTCGGCAAGGGCGTCCTCGGCCCGTTCCTGGACCGGGTGCGCGGGGAGGCGGACGCCTGGACGGGCGCGGACCGCGACGCCGGTACGGTGACCGAGGCCCTGGGCAGCCATACGGTCCGGCTGAACCGGTCCCGCCCGGTGGAGACCGTGACGGCGATGACGGTACCCGGCAGCGGCGCGGTGGCCGGTGCGACCCTGGAGGCCCATGTGCCCGGCGAGGGCTGGCGCAGCCTCGGCCCGGTGTCGGCCACCGGCTGGACCCAGACGCCGGCCAGGGGGCTGCGGGCCGACGCGATCCGGATCAGCTGGCCCACCGGCGGTCCGTCGACACCGCCGGTCATCACGGGCACGATGCCGCCGATCGTCCCGGGAAACCGGATGGGAAGCAGCATCGGAACCGGTGCCTCCGGGAGTACGCGGGGCCGGGTTCCGCAGGTGCGCGCGCTCGTGCCGTGGTTCGGCGACGAGCCCGCCGCCCGGCTCGATCTCGTACGCGGCGAGACGGACGCCGAGATCGGCGGCGGGCCACAGCGGGTCGAGGCGCGGCTGGCCGCCCGGCGCCCTGCCGAGGTGCGGGGCGCGCTCACCGCGAAGGCGCCCGGGGGCATCGAGGTGCGCGTCCCGAAGCAGACGAGGGTGCCGCGCGGTTCCCGTACCGACGTCCCCGTCGAGATCACCGTCCCGGCGGGCACCCCGGCCGGCGAGTACGAGGTGCCGATCGGCTTCGGCGAGGAACGCAGCACGCTGACGGTCCGGGCGTACCCGCGCACCGCGGGCACCGACCTGGTGCGCACCGCCGCCGTCTCCTCGTCCGGCGACGAGACCCCGGACTTCCCCGCGACGGCCGCCTCCGACGGCGATCCGGAGACCCGCTGGTCCTCGCCGGCCGAGGACGGTGCCTGGTGGCAGGCGGAACTGCCGCAGCCGGCCCGGGTCGGCCAGGTGGTGCTGCAGTGGCAGGACGCGTACGCCTCCCGCTACCGCATCCAGGTCTCCGCGGACGGCCGCAGCTGGCGCACGGCGGCGACCGTGCGGGACGGCAAGGGCGGGCGCGAGTCGGTCCGGATGGACGCGAAGGACACCCGCTTCATCAGGGTGCAGGGCGATGCCCGGGCCACCGAGTTCGGATACTCGCTCTGGTCGGTTCAGGTGTACGCCGTCGCCGCAACGGAGTAACGCCCCGGTCGCACGCGGCTGTCGTCCCCGAAGACCCCCGTCCGGCCCCGGGGACGACAAAGGCCCGGATCTCTCAGGCGGAGATGCCGTCGATCCGGGCCATCGCGTCGTCCGCGCCGAACGGTTGCAAGTACGGCAACCAGCGCGGGTCGCGGTGTCCCGTGCCGATGATGCGCCAGGCGAGACCCGTCGGCGGGGCGGGCTGCTGGTGCAGCCGCCAGCCGAGCTCCGGCAGGTGCCGGTCCGCCTTGACGTGGTTGCAGCGGCGGCAGGCCGCCACCACGTTGTCCCAGGCATGCTGTCCGCCGCGGCTGCGCGGAATGACATGGTCGACGCTGGTCGCGGCGGCGCCGCAGTACATGCAGCGGCCCCCGTCCCTGGCGAACAGCGCCCTGCGGGTCAGCGGTACGGGCCCCCGGTAGGGAACCCGTACGAACCGCTTCAGGCGGACGACGCTGGGGGCCGGGACGGCCCGGGTGGCACTGTGCATGAAGGCGCCGGACTCCTCAAGACAGATGGCCTTGTTTTCGAGCACGAGGACGAGCGCGCGGCGGAGCGGTACGACGCCGAGCGGCTCGTACGACGCGTTGAGAACCAGGACATGCGGCACGGTGGATGCCTCCTTGTACGCCGGCGGCGCGTGGCTCGCGCCGGGACGATCCGATCTCAGTCTCTACTCACGCCTGGTCAAAGCGCCACCACGTGCGGGTAACGGGCCGGGAGGATTTTTCGCCGCTCCCCGCTTCCCGCACCGTCGCCGCACGCCGGAACAGGTGCTTCGGGGCCTCTGCCGCAGCGGCCGCGCCCCGATGTGCGATCGGCCACACGCCGCCTGCGCTCTCCTCGCGAGAGGCGCCCTCCCCCCGATCGCGGCAACGGAACACTCCCGATACCCCGTTAGTGTGGTTGGTCCGCCGTCGTCCATCTGGAGGTTCCACCGTGTTCCCGTCCGCCCTGTTGGCCGCAGCTCCGTCGCCCGGGCCCGGTGGCTCGCTGGACGAGGCCGCCGAGCAGGCCGGCAACGCCGCGAGCTGGGTGGAGGAGAACTGGTCCACCTGGCTGAGCATCGGTCTGCGCATCGTGCTCATCGCCGCGATCGCGATCGTGTTGCGCATCGCGGTCCGCCGTGCTCTCACCAAGCTCATCGACCGGATGAACCGCAGCGCCCAAGCGGTGGAGGGCACCACGCTGGGCGGGCTGCTGGTCAACACCGAACGCCGCCGTCAGCGCTCCGAGGCGATCGGTTCCGTACTCCGGTCGGTCGCGTCGTTCCTGATCCTCGGCACGGCCGCCCTGATGATCCTGGGCGCGTTCCAGATCAATCTGGCCCCGCTGCTGGCCTCCGCCGGTGTGGCCGGTGTGGCGCTCGGTTTCGGTGCGCGCAACCTGGTCACCGACTTCCTCTCCGGTGTCTTCATGATCCTTGAGGACCAGTACGGCGTCGGCGACACCGTCGATGCGGGCGTCGCCTCCGGCGAGGTCATCGAGGTCGGCCTGCGGGTCACCAAGCTGCGCGGCGACAACGGTGAGATCTGGTACGTCCGCAACGGCGAGGTGAAGCGGATCGGCAACCTCAGCCAGGGCTGGTCGACGGCCGGTGTCGATGTGACGGTGCGCCCCACGGAGGACCTGGACAAGGTCCGTACGGTGATCTCCGAGGCCGCCGCGGCGATGGCCAAGGAGGACCCGTGGAACGAGCGGCTGTGGGGCCCCGTGGAGATCCTGGGCCTGGACTCCGTGCTGCTGGACTCGATGACGGTCCGGGTGACCGCGAAGACGATGCCGGGCAAGGCGCTGGGCGTGGAGCGCGAGCTGCGCTGGCGGATCAAGCAGTCCTTCGACGAGGCCGGAATCCGCATGGTCGGCGGCGTCCCGGCCCAGGGGGACGAGCCCTCGTCGGCCGACCCGACGGCTGCCATGGCCGCTCCCTCGGCGTACGCGTCGGCCACCTCTCCGCAGTCCCTGGCCACGACACCGATCACGCCGCCGAACATGTCGAAGTAGAACTCGGCCGAAGCCGGACCCGGCCGTACGAGTGAGGGGCGTCCCGCAGGCTCTGCGGGACGCCCCTCACTCGTGAGCAAGTCGGTGTGACCTCAACTCGGTTCTTCAACAACCTGGTTGGGAATGCACAACCAAGGACCCACACGTTCCAAAAGCGCCCCAGGTAACGCTTTGGTTGCCACCGGGGCACTTCCCATTGACGGTCCGGTGACGTGCGCATACCGTCCTCTCACCGAATAGGAAACTTTCCTAACAGAGGGCAGGTGCAGTGCTCATGGCCGGAACCACACCGGGTACCCCCCGCGTTCTGCGGGCCATGAACGACCGGGCCGCCCTCGATCTGATGCTGGAGCACGGGCCCCTCTCCCGGACCAGGATCGGGAAGCTGACGGGGCTCTCCAAGCCCACCGCGTCGCAGCTGCTGGCGCGACTGGAGGCCGCCGGGCTGGTCGTCGCCACCGGGACCGTGGCGGGGCGGCCGGGGCCCAATGCCCAGCTGTACTCGGTGAACGCGCGGGCCGCCCATGTCGCGGGGCTGGATGTGAACGCCCGCCGGATCGTCGCCGCCGTCGCCGATGTGACCGGTGAGACGGTCGGCGAGTTCGAGCTGCGCACCCCGGGGCGGCGCGCCGACTGCGTGGTGCGCCAGGTGGCGGATGCGCTGGACGGGGCGGTCAAGGACGCGGGGCTCACCCGCTCCGATGTGCACCGGGTCGTCATCGGCACCCCGGGCGCCTTCGATCCCGGCACCGGGCGGCTGCGGTACGCCTCGCACCTGCCGGGCTGGCACTCCCCCACGCTGCTGGAGGAGCTGGCCGCCTTCCTGCCGATGCCGGTGGAATACGAGAACGACGTGAACCTGGTCGCGGTGGCCGAGCAGCGGGCGGGCGCGGCGCGCGGGCACGAGGACTTCGTCCTGCTGTGGAACGAGGAGGGGCTCGGTGCCGCCCTCGTCATCAACGGACGGCTGCACCGCGGCTTCACCGGTGGCGCGGGCGAGGTCGGTTTCCTGCCGGTGCCGGGCGCCCCGCTGGTCCGTCAGGTCACCAAGGTGAACGCGGGCGGCTTCCAGGAGCTGGCGGGTGCGCAGGTGCTGTCCCGGCTGGGCCGGAAGCTCGGCATCGACGACGAGCTGATCCGCGCCGCCGGTACCCACCACGAGGTCGCCGCACGGCTGCTCGCCCGCGCCGCCGAGGCCGCGGAGGCGGGCGAGGACGGCCCGTACCCCCGGCTCCTCGATCTCTTCGCCACCGGCCTCGCGACCGGCCTCGCCTCCATGATCGCCGTGCTCGACCCGGAAGTCGTCGTGCTGTCCGGCGAGGTGATCGCGGCCGGCGGGGAGCCGCTGCGCTGCCGGGTGGCGTCCGAGCTCACCGAACTGGCGGCCTCCCGGCCCCGGCTGATCGCCGGGGAAGTGAAGCACCGCCCCGTACTGCGCGGCGCGCTGGAGAGCGCCCTCGCCACCACCCGTGACGAGGTCTTCGACACGTCCCGCTGATCCTTCTCGGCCCGCCCTCTTCCCTCCGTACCCCCGCCCCCATCCTTCACCGGGAGACCGCCATGTCCGGAAACCGCCGGAAGACGGCCGCCGCGTTCGCCGCGACCGCCGCCATATCTCTGCTCGCCTCGGCCTGTACGGGCCAGAGCAACTCCGGTGCCAGTGATGACCCGTCCAAGGAGACGACCATCACGTTCTGGCACGGCTGGATCTCCCCGAACGAGGTCAAGGGAATCCAGGCGACGGTGGACGCCTTCCAGAAGGCGCACCCCAACATCCATGTGAAGGTCGTCGGCAACATGACCGACGACAAGGTCAACCAGGCACTGCGGGCGGGCGGTTCGAACGCCCCGGACGTCGTCTCGTCGTTCACCACGAACAATGTCGGCAAGTTCTGTTCGTCGAAGGCGTTCATCGACCTCAACCCCTTCCTGAAGAAGGACGGGATCGACCCGGACAAGACCTTCCCGAAGGCGATGAACGAGTACACCCAGTTCGACGGGGTGCGCTGCACCGTGCCGCTGCTCGGTGACGCGTACGGCCTCTACTACAACAAGGACGCCTTCGAGAAGGCCGGGATCACGAGGCCGCCGAGGACCTGGTCGGAGCTGGCCGAGGACGCCAAGAAGCTGACGAAGACCAAGGGCGACTCGTACGAGCGGCTCGGTTTCATGCCGAACTACCACGGCTACGAGACGACGACCGAGCACTACCTCGGCGCCTGGGACCCGAAGTACTTCGACGCGGACGGCAAGTCGAACATCGCCAAGGACCCGTCGTTCGCCGCCATGCTCACGACCCAGAAGAAGCTGGTCGACGACCTGGGCGGCTACGAGAAGCTGGAGAAGTACCGCACGTCCTTCGGTGACGAGTGGGGGGCCAAGCACCCGTTCCACACCGGCCAGGTGGCGATGCAGCTGGACGGCGAGTGGCGGCTCGGGATGGCCGAGGAGACCAAGCCGAAGTTCGAGATCGGCGTCGCCCCGATGCCCGTCGCCGACGACCAGGCCGATACCTGGGGCAAGGGCTATCTGACCGGCACCATCGCCGGGATCGCCGCCACCTCGAAGAAGCAGAACGCGGCCTGGGAGCTGGTGAAGTTCATGACGACCGACACCGACGCCGTGGTGAACTTCGCCAACGCCATCCACAACGTGCCGTCCACCCTGGTGGCGCTGAAGTCGCCCAAGCTGAAGTACGACCCGCGGTTCAAGACCTTCCTGGACATCGCCGCGAACCCGAACAGCACCACCACCCCGCCCTCGGTGAACGGCGGCGCGTACCTGGTGTCCCTGCAGAACCTCGGATTCGACATCGAGAAGGGCAGGCAGAAGGACGTCAAGGCGGGCCTGGAGAACACCGCCAAGGAAATCGACGCGGCGATCGCACAGGCGAAGTAGAACCGCGATGACCACCTACACACTCCGTTCGAAGCGCCGCCGGTCGGCGCTGCGGACCGCGGCCTTCATGTCGCCGTGGCTGATCGGGTTCTGCGTCTTCTTCGCCTATCCGCTGATCTCCACCGTCTACTTCTCCTTCACCGACTACGACGGTTTCTCGGCCCCCGTGTTCAGCGGGCTGAAGAACTGGTCCTTCGTCTTCAACGACTACCCGCTGTTCTGGCCGGCGCTGCGCAACACGCTCTGGCTGGTCGTGGTCATGGTCACCTGCCGGGTGGTGTTCGGCCTCGGTGTCGGCCTGCTGATCACCCGGATCAAGACGGGCGCCGGGGTCTTCCGCACCCTGTTCTACCTGCCGTACCTGGCCCCGCCGGTCGCGGCGACGCTCGGCTTCGTCTTCCTGCTCAACCCCGGGACCGGGCCGGTCAATTCGATCCTCGGCGAGCTGGGGCTCCCCACGCCCGGCTGGTTCACCGACGCCGCCTGGTCCAAGCCGGCCCTGACCGCGCTCGCGGTGTGGGGGGTGGGCGACCTGATGGTGATCTTCATGGCCGCCCTGCTGGACGTACCGAAGGAACAGTACGAGGCGGCGGAGCTGGACGGGGCGACCTCGTTCCAGCGGTTCCGCTTCGTCACCCTGCCGAACATCTCGCCGATCATCATGTTCGCGGTGGTCACCGGGATCATCCAGACGATGCAGTACTACACCCAGCCATTCGTGGCCGGGAAGGTCGCCTCGGGTGTGATGGGCGGCTCCGGGCAGCAGTTCGAACCGGGCTATCCCGACAAGTCGACACTGACGCTTCCGCAGGTCGTCTACAACCTCGGTTTCCAGCGCTTCGACTACGGCTCCGCCTGCGTGGTCGCGCTCGTTCTCTTCGTACTCGCCATGGCGTTCACCGCACTGCTGATGCGACGCCGCAGCGGACTGATCCAGGCAGGTGAGTGACGTGGCGCAGGTACTCGACGCCGTCAAGGAAGCCGACCCCGCGACCGGCCCGGTCACCCCGGCCGAACGCAGGGCGCGCCGCAAGTCGCTGCTGAACTGGATCGCCGTGCACTCGCTCGGGGTCGCCGCCGCGCTCTTCTTCGTGCTGCCGTTCGTCTTCCTGGTGCTCACCTCGCTGATGAACGGCCAGCAGGCGCTGACCCGCGATCTGTGGCCGCACCCCTTCGAGTGGAGCAACTACCAGCGGGTGTTCGACACCGACGGCTTTCTGACCTGGTGGAAGAACACCTTGCTGTACGCGGGGCTCGGCACCGTCCTCACGGTCGTCTCCTCGCTGCCCGTGGCGTACGCGCTCGCCAAGTTCCGCTTCCGCGGCCGGCATCTGTCGCTGATGCTGGTCATCTCGATGATGATGCTGCCGCCGCAGGTCGTCGTCATCCCGATGTACCTGTTCTGGGCGAAGCAGCTGGACCTGTCCGGCACGCTCTGGCCGCTGATCATCCCGATGGCCTTCGGCGACGCGTTCTCCATCTTCCTGCTGCGGCAGTTCCTGCTGACCATCCCGAACGAGTACCTCGACGCGGCGAAGGTCGACGGCTGCGGCGAGCTGCGCACCCTGCTCAAGGTCGTCGTGCCGATGGCCAAGCCGGGCATCGCCGCCGTCGCCCTCTTCCAGTTCTTCTACGCCTGGAACGACTACTTCGGCCCGCAGATCTACGCCTCGGAGAACCCGGCCGCCTGGACGCTCAGCTACGGCCTGGAGTCCTTCAAGAGCGCACACCACACCGACTGGAACCTGACCATGGCCGCGACCGTACTGGTCATGGCCCCCGTGATCCTCGTCTTCTTCTTCGCCCAGAAGGCGTTCGTCGAGGGCGTCACACTGACCGGAGTAAAGGGCTGACCTATGAAGCTGGCAGTAGTTGGTGGCGGGTCCACCTACACACCTGAACTGATCGACGGATTCGCCCGGCTGCGGGACACGCTGCCCGTCGAGGAGCTCGTGCTCGTCGACCCGGCGGCCGACCGCCTCGAACTCGTCGGCGGCCTCGCCCGGCGGATCTTCGCCAAGCAGAGCCACCCGGGGAGGATCGTCACCACCTCGGACCTCGACGCGGGTGTCGCCGACGCCGACGCGGTCCTGCTCCAGCTGCGCGTCGGCGGCCAGGCCGCACGCAACCAGGACGAGACCTGGCCGCTGGAGTGCGGCTGCATCGGCCAGGAGACCACCGGGGCCGGCGGCCTCGCCAAGGCACTGCGCACCGTCCCGGTCGTCCTGGACATCGCCGAGCGGGTCCGCCGTACCAACCCGAACGCCTGGATCATCGACTTCACCAACCCGGTCGGCATCGTCACCCGGGCGCTGCTCCAGGCCGGGCACAAGGCCGTCGGCCTGTGCAACGTGGCGATCGGCTTCCAGCGCAAGTTCGCCAGGCTCCTCGATGTCACGCCCGGTGAGGTGCACCTCGACCATGTCGGGCTCAACCACCTGACCTGGGAGCTCGGTGTCCGCCTCGGCGGCCCGGACGGCGAGAACGTCCTGCCGAAGCTGCTCGCCGAACACGGCGACACGATCGCTGACGACCTGCGCATGCCCCGGGCGATCGTCGACCGGCTCGGCGTCGTCCCCTCCTACTACCTGCGTTACTTCTACGCGCACGACGAGGTCGTACGGGAGCTCGGCACCAAGCCGTCCCGGGCGGCCGAGGTCGCCGCGATGGAGAGGGAACTCCTCGCCATGTACGGCGACCCGGCGCTGGACGAGAAGCCCGCGCTGCTCGCCAAGCGCGGCGGCGCCTTCTACTCGGAGGCGGCGGTCGACCTGGCGTCCTCGCTGCTCGGCTCGGGCGGCACCCCGGTGCAGGTGGTCAACACGTACAACAGGGGCACGCTGCCGTTCCTGCCGGACGACGCGGTGATCGAGGTGCAGGCGAGGGTCGACGGGACGGGCGCCACACCGCTCGCCGTACCGGAGCTGGACCCGCTGTACGCCGGTCTGATCGCCAACGTGACGGCGTACGAGGATCTCGCCCTGGAGGCGGCGCTTCGTGGAGGAAGGGACCGGGTGTTCAAGGCGCTGCTGGCGCACCCGTTGATCGGCCAGTTCGAGTACGCCGAGGCGCTCACCGACAAGCTGATCGCGCACAACCGGGAGCACCTGGCGTGGGCGTGAACGCTTCGGTCCTCGCGATCGATGCGGGGAACAGCAAGACCGATGTGGCACTGATCGGTGAGGACGGAACGGTGCTGTCGGCTGCTCGCGGCGGTGGCTTCCAGCCGCCGGTCGTGGGGATCGAGACGGCCGTGGACGTTCTCGGTGCGGCCGTCGGCCGGGCGCTGGAGCTGTCCGGCGAACCGGTGGACTCCGTCGCACATGTGTCGGCCTGTCTCGCCAACGCCGATCTTCCGGTGGAGGAGGAGCAGCTGGCGGCGGCGCTGCGCGCCCGTGGCTGGGGATCCACGGTCGAGGTGCGCAACGACACCTTCGCGATTCTGCGTGCGGGGGTGGACGAGCCGCGGGGTGTGGCCGTCGTCTGCGGTGCGGGGATCAACTGTGTCGGCATGGTGCCGGACGGGCGGACCGCGCGCTTCCCCGCCATAGGCCGGATATCCGGTGACTGGGGCGGCGGTTCGGGGCTGGCCGAGGAGGCGATGTGGTTCGCCTCGCGGGCCGAGGACGGCCGCGGTGAGCCGACCGAGCTGGCCCGCGCGCTGCCCGGACACTTCGGGCTCGACTCGATGTACGCGCTGATCGAGGCGCTGCATCTGGGCCGGGTCGAGTTCGAGCGCAGGCACGAGCTGACTCCGGTGCTCTTCGCGACCGCGGCGGCCGGGGACCCGGTGGCGGGTGCGCTGGTGGACCGGCTGGCGGAGGAGGTCGTCGCGATGGCGTCGGTCGCGCTGACCCGGCTCGGTCTGCTGGCGGAGGAGGCGCCGGTGGTGCTGGGCGGCGGGGTGCTGGCGGCCCAGCACCCGCAGCTGGACGACAGGATCGCCGAACTCCTCGCGGTACGTGCCCCGAAGGCGGTGGTCCGGGTGGTGACGGAGCCTCCGGTCCTGGGGGCCGCGCTGCTCGGCCTGGATCACACGGGGGCGGCTGCCGGGGTGCACGAGAGGTTGCGTGCACAGTACAGCTGAGACGGTTTTCCGCCTCAAGGGGCGTCCTGCGGCATTTCGCGTCGCAGGACGCCCCTTGCGCACGGGAACCGTTCAGTTGTCCCGGACGTGTTCATGAGTGGGGAGATCGGTCCGCTTCGGGGATTGGTCCGCCGATCGGCTTGATCGGCGGCTCAGGCCTTGATCGAATGCGTGTGACTGCCATCCGTGGACCGGTGCAGGATCCAGGCGTTCCTGGTGTGGATGTCGGTCCCTGCGGCCATACTTCTGGCCGGGTACCAGTCCTCCGATCGGCCGGGGGGCAGGGCCACCGTCAGTGACCGAGGGGGAGGTCGAGTGACATACCCGCCGAATGTGCGCACGGCGCCGGAACACGCGCGGGCTCAGCCGCCCGTGCCCGCGACCGTACCCGCTCCGCCGCAGCGCGGTGCCTGGTCCGCGACGGCGGACCGGCTGCGGGCCGCGGGGACGACCGAACCGGGCAGGCTTCAGATCATCGGGGCCGTACTGGCCCTGCTCGTCGTGGCGTTCGGGGCCGTGACGGCGTTCGAGATCGCCGACCGGGCGGCCGCGGCCGACGACGTGGTGAGCCGCAGCCAGCCGCTGAGCGCCGACGCGGCGGACATCTACCGCTCGCTGGCCGATGCCGACACCGCGGCGGCGAGCGGCTTCCTGGCCGGGGCGCAGGAGCCACGCGATGTCCACGACCGGTACGACAAGGACATCAAGGAAGCGTCCCGGCTGCTGGTGAAGGCCGCGGCCAACACGGACGCGTCGACGAGCTCCGGCCACGAGATCACCACGCTCAACGAGGAACTCCCCCGCTATGCGGGTCTGATCGAACGGGCCCGCGCCAACAACCGGCAGGGCCTGCCGCTGGGCGGCGCCTATCTCCGGTACGCGAACCAGAAGATGACCAACGTACTGCTGCCGGCCGCCGAGCGGCTGTACACGGCGGAGACCGGGCGGCTCGACCGGGACAACGACTCGGCCAGGGCCTGGCCGTTCCTCTCGCTCGGGCTCGGTGTCGTGGCACTGGCCGCACTGTTCTGGGCGCAGCGGCGCAACTACCGCAGGACGAACCGGGTCTTCAACCACGGGCTGCTCGTCGCGACCGCCGCGTCCACCGTGGTGCTGCTGTGGCTGGCCGTGGGGCACACGGTGGCGCGGTCCGAACTGCTGGACGCCGATGTGCACGGGCAGCAGTCCCTCGATGTCCTCAATCATGCGCGGATCGACTCGCTGAAGGCGCGCGCCAATGAGAACCTCACTCTTGTCGCCCGCGGCGCGGTACTCACTCCGGACGGCAAGAACGACAAGTACGAGTCCGACTACAACACGGGCATGAAGGCCCTTGGTGCAGAGCTGGGGAAAGCCAGGAAGCTCGCCGACGACTCCCGGGGGAGCGGGCCGGTGGCGACCGCCATCAACGGTGTCTCCGAGTGGCAGGGCCGCCACCGGACCGCCCGCACGACCGACGACAACGGCGACTACGAGGGCGCGCTGAAGCAGATCATCGGGCCGAGGAACTCGACGGGTGAGTCCTTCAACCGGGTGGACGAGGCGCTGAAGCAGGCGCTCGCCCATGAGCAGGGCGAGTTCACCCGGGCCGCGAAGGACGGGCGCGGGGCGCTGGGCGGGCTGCCGATCGGGGCCGCCGCGCTCGCCGCGCTGGGTGCCCTCGCCGCGATCGTCGGGGTCAACCGCAGGCTCTCGGAGTACCGGTGAGAGGGGGAGCGATGACCAGGAAGCGCACGGGCGCGAGGGCCCGTGCCGAGTTTCCCGCCGGATCAGGGAGCGGGGTCCGGGGCCTTCGAATCCAAGGCGGAGGAAGGAGTCGACGCGGAGCGTCGGCGACTGACGACAACGCCGGAGGCGGAGGTTCCAGACCTCGTGAGCCCGGCGGGAAGCCCGGCACGGGCCCTGGGTCCACCCGCGGCAGGCTGCGCGGCTGGGGCGGGGTGGCGGCCATGGCCGTGGCCTGCGCGGTGACGGCCTCGCTCACCCTGCTGCCGCTCTCCCACGGCGGCGCCGGCGCCTTCGGCGGGGACATCTCGGGGCCGGGTACGGCGCAGGCGGTGCAGGCCAGGGCCGGCGACTGCACGGACCCGGAGGCGAGCCTGCTTCCGTCGAGTGCCGACGGTCCGAGCATCGCGAAGATCAGGGCGCGCGGAAAGCTGATCGCGGGCGTCGACCAGAACAGCTTCCGCTGGGGATACCGCAATCCGGAGAACCGCGAGCTCGAAGGCTTCGACATCGATCTGGTGCGGGCCATCGCCAAGGACATCCTGGGCGATCCCGACGCGGTGATCTTCCGGGCCATCCCCACCAACCAGCGGATCGCCGCCCTGGAGAACGACAAGGTCGATGTCGTCGTCCGGACGATGACGATCAACTGCGCCCGGCTGGAACAGGTCTCGTTCTCCACGGCCTACTTCCAGACCGGGCAGCAGGTCCTCGCGCCGAAGGAGTCGCTGATCACCGGGTTCGACAAGTCCCTGGCCGGCAAGCGGATCTGCACCGCCGAGGGCTCCACCGCGTACGAGGCCCTGCAGAAGCAGTCGTTCGGCTCGGTCTTCAAGGACCCGCACGACGGCACCGACGCGGACGAGGACCAGCTCACCGTCCCCAACCAGCTGGACTGCCTGGTACGGCTCCAGCTGGGCGAGGTCGACGCCGTGGTCACCGACAACGCGCTGGCGGCCGGCCAGGCCGCCCAGGACCCGGCGGTCGAGCTCAAGGGCGACAAGCCGTTCACCACCGAGTACTACGGCGTGGCGACGAAGCGCGGTGCGAACGATCTGGTGGCCCGGGTCAACCAGGTGCTGGTCGACTACCGCAGGGGCGGTGCGAACAGCCCCTGGATGACGTCGTACCGGAAGTGGCTGAAGGCCGGTCTGCCGGGGATATCGGCGCCGCCGGCACCCAAGTACCGGAGCAACTAGTGCCGGGCCGGCCGGGTGTGCGCGACGGCGCGGACCCGGTCGGCGAGGCAGTGGCACTGATCCTGCGGGGCCCGTCCCGGCAGGAAGAGCGGAGAGGTGATCGATGGGCGTCGCGGGCCCCTTCCCCGGCTACGCGGGGAGGTCCCCCGGCCCGGTCATGGACCGGGACGAGGCGGACCGCGCGCTGGCCCGGCTGGGCGCGGAGCACGAGGCGATCGAGACCTCGCTCCTCGCCCTGCAGGACCACGCGGGCCGCCGGCTCCTGGAGGGCGCCGATCTGACCGGTGTCACCAAGGAACGCTGGGCCTCCACCGAGCAGTCGATCACACTGCTGTGGGGGTATTTCGATGCCTACGCGGGGGCGCTGGCCGAGGCCCGCGCGGTGCGGGCCCGCCGGCGCCACCCCAACCGGGACGACCTGGTGGCCCTCACCGAACTGCTGCGCGGCCAGGGCGTCACCGTGGCGCACGCGGCCGGCCACCCCGGCCCGTCGATCACGGGCCCGGCCAAGCTCTCCGAACGGTTCACGCTGGAGGAGCTGGTCGCCCGGATGAACGACCTGTACGCCCGCTCGCTGGACATGGTCGTCGCCTCCGACTCCGTGTGGTCGGCACTGCCCGCCCGGATAGATCTGCTCGCCGCCGAGCTGCACCGCACCCGCTCGCTGGCGCACTCCGTCGGTGTACGGCCCGGGGAGCACCCGGCGGGTGACGACCTGGAGGCGATCACCCATGAACTGACCACGCTGCGGGTGCAGGTGATCTCCGATCCGCTCGCCTTCTGGCTGTCGGGCCCCGGCAGTTCGGCGCCCGGCGGCGGACGCCCCGACACCACGCGCTACGACCGGGCGGCCCGCGCCCTGGACGACGTACGCCGCGAGATCGAGGCGGTGCTCGCGGTCCGGCAGGACGCCGAGCAGCGTCTGGTCCACCTGCGTGATGTCCTCTCCCGCGCGGACCGCACCCTGACCGAGGCCCGGTCCGCGCGCGGCGAAGTGCTGGCGAAGATCGCCGCCTCCGAGGTGCCCGCGGTCAGCGGCCCGGCGACCGCGCTCCAGGAGCGGCTGGCCGCCGCTTCGGAGTACCGCAGGCATGCCCAGTGGCACCGGCTCTCCCCGCTCCTGGAGACGCTGGAGCGGGAGGCCGAGGAGGAGTTGCTGCGGGCCCGGGAGTCGCTGACCGCGGTCACGGCCCCGCTGGCCGTACGGGCGGAGCTGCGCGGCAGGCTCGACGCGTACAAGGCGAAGGTCGCCCGGCACGGGATGGCCGAGGACCCGCTGCTGATCGAGCGGTACGACGCGGCGCGCCGGATGCTGTGGAGCGCGCCGTGCGATCTGCGGGTCGCCGCGCAGGCGGTGCTGCGCTATCAGGAGGCGGCGGCCGAACTGCTGTCCCAGCGCCGGACCTCGGGACCGGAGGACCGGCGATGAGTACAGGCATGTGCAAGGTGGAAGGGCCGCCGCGGCGGCGGGGCGAACAGGGGGAAGGACCATGAGTACGCAGTGCCAGCGCCCCGGGTGCGAGGGCGATTACGAGGACGTGGGCGGCGGTGAGCTGTACTGCGACACCTGCGGTCTGGCTCCGGTCGTGTCGCCGACGGGCATGGTGAGTTCGCCGCCGACCGGGATCGCGGGCGGCGGTGGCACGAGCAGCAGGGGCAGTCGGGACAGCAACAGCAGTTCGCGGGCCTCGTCCCGGGCGTCTTCGCGTTCCTCGTCCCGCTCGTCGACCTCGCGGCGTTCCGTTTCGGGGCGGCTCTCGCGCTCGCTGTCCGGTGGCGCCACGTCCCGCTCGGTGTCGGTCCGTTCCTCCGGTTCGTCCACGGGCGCGACGTCCGGCCGGGGGAGGCTGGGCGCGGGCCTGGTGCAGGTGCCGGACGTGCCGCGTCCCGACCCGCGCTCCGCGGTGATGGAGAACCCGGAGGTGCCGGAGCGCAAGCGCTTCTGTTCGCGTTCGGACTGCGGAGCCCCGGTGGGCCGGGCGCGCGGCGAACGGGCGGGCCGCACGGAGGGTTTCTGCACCAAGTGCGGCCACCCGTACTCCTTCGTGCCCAAGCTCCACGAGGGCGACATCGTGCACGGCCAGTACGAGGTCGTGGGCTGTCTGGCGCACGGCGGGCTCGGCTGGGTCTATCTCGCGGTCGACCGTGCGGTGTCCGACCGCTGGGTGGTCCTCAAGGGCCTGCTCGACACAGGTGATCAGGACGCCATGGCGGCCGCCATCTCGGAGCGCCGCTTCCTCGCCGAGATCGAGCACTCCAACATCGTCAGGATCTACAACTTCGTCGAGCATCTCGACCAGCGCACCGGCTCGCTCGACGGCTACATCGTGATGGAGTACGTCGGCGGCAAGGCGCTCAAGGAGATCGCGAACGAGCGCCGTACCCCGGCCGGTAAGCGTGATCCGCTGCCGGTCGAGCAGGCGTGCGCCTATGGCATCGAGGCGCTGGAGGCGCTCGGCCATCTGCACAGCCGCAACCTGCTGTACTGCGACTTCAAGGTCGACAACGCGATCCAGACCGAGAACCAGCTGAAGCTGATCGACATGGGCGCGGTCCGCAGAATGGACGACGACGAGTCGGCCATCTACGGCACGGTGGGGTATCAGGCGCCGGAGGTCGCGGAGGTCGGCCCTTCGGTCGCCTCCGATCTGTACACGGTCGCGCGGACGCTCGCGGTACTCACCTTCGACTTCCAGGGCTACACCAACGTCTTCGTGGACTCGCTGCCGGACCCGGACAACATCGAGGTGTTCCGGACCTATGAGTCGTTCTACCGGCTGCTGGTGCGGGCCACCGACCCGGATCCGGCGCGGCGGTTCGCCTCTGCGGAGGAGATGGCGGAGCAGCTGACGGGTGTGCTGCGCGAGGTGGTGTCGCTGCAGACGGGGCGGCCGCGGCCTGCGCTGTCGACGCTGTTCGGTACGGAAGTACGGGTCACGGACACGCAGTTGTTCGCCGAGCTGACGGCCGATGTGTCGCGGCTGGGGGCACGGGCTGTCGCTCCGGCGTCCTCAGGGCGCTTCGGGCGGCGGAACGGGCCGGTGGCCGGTGCGACCCCGGGCGCAGCCGCCGTGCCGCCTGCGGGGCCGGGGCCGGGCGCGCTGCCCGCGGGTTTTCCGCCCGCACCCGGGTACGCCGCGGCGGGTGCCGGTCCACTGACCGCGCCGCCCACCCACGTGCAGGCGGGCAACGGGCCGGGCCAGAGCGGTGCGGCCTTCTCGTACGCGCAGACCCAGGCCGCGATTCCGGCCCCCCGTGTCCCGGCCGCCGATCCCGGTGCGCCATCGGGGCCGTACGTCCCGAACGGCCCCCGGCTGGCCGGGCTCGACGCACGGGCCACCTCGCTCGCGCTGCCCGTACCCCGGGTCGACGCGAGCGACCCCAACGCGGGTTTCCTCGCCGGACTGATGGCCACCGCCCCCGCCGAACTGATTGCCGCATTGAGCGCCGTACCCGCGGCCTCGCTGGAGACCCGGCTGCGTGAGCTGCGTGCCCGTCTGGAGATGCACGAAGCCGGCGCCGCGAGACAGACCCTGACGGCGCTGGAGGGCCAGTACTCGGACGACTGGCGGGTCGTCTGGTACCGCGGCATCACCTCGCTGGTGACCGGTGACAACGAGAACGCGGCGCTCTCCTTCGACGCGGTGTACGACGCGTTCCCCGGCGAGCCGGCGCCCAAGCTGGCGCTGGGGATCTGCGCGGAGGTCCTGGGCCAGCTGGACAACGCCGCCGAGTACTACCGCCTGGTGTGGACGACCGACCCGAGCTTCGTCAGCGCCGCGTTCGGCCTGGCCCGGGTGCAGATCGCCGCCGGGGACCGGGCCGGCGCCGTGACGACGCTGGAGTCCGTGCCGGAGGCGTCGATCCACTACACGGCGGCCAGGGTCGCCGCGGTGCGGGCGCGGCTGCGTGAACGGTCCCCGGACGAGCCGCTGATCGCCGATCTGACGGCCGCCGCCGACCAGGTCTGGGGGCTGGCCGGTTTCGGTCTGGACGCGGTGCGTCGCGAGCAGTTGTCGACAGAGGTGCTGGGGACGGCGCTCGACTGGGTACTCTCCGGTGGTCCAACGGCTCACCCCTCGGCCCCGCAGCCACACGCGCCTGCCGGGTCGCCCGGGCCGAGAACACTGCTCGGCAGTGAGTTGGACGAGCGCGGCCTGCGTTTCGGGCTGGAGCGTTCGTACCGGATGCTCGCCCGGCTTGCGGAGCCCGGCGACGAGAGGATCGAACTGGTGGAGCGGGCCAACCGTTTCCGCCCCCGGACGTGGGTGTGAAAATGTCGCAGAAGCCCCAGGAGACGGCCTTGTCGAAGTGCCCCGGCTGCGAGGAGCCGTTGGAGCCGGGGGACCTGTTCTGCGGTGCGTGCGGGTACGACCTGTCGGTCGTGCCCGAACCGCCGCAGGACCACCCGACGATCGCCATGGCCGTGCCGGCGGAGAGCGGCGCGGCGGCCACCGCCCGCACTCAGGCGGCCCGCCCTGCAGCGGTGCGGTTCGACGAGCCGGGCGGATCGGGCGACTTCGAGCTGGCCGCACCCGGGGCCGCACCTGGGGCCGCTCCCGCATCCACGCCGGCCGCCGAGGCGTCCGCGCCCGCGCCCGACCCCCGTACCCCTGCCGTGGAACTGCCCTCCACGCCACCGGCCGGCAGCAAACTGTGTGTGGCCTGTCGCGCCGGCCGTGTCGACGACGACGGCTACTGCGAGAACTGCGGTCACGCCCAGCCGCGCGAGCGCGACCACATGGAGCAGGAGCTCGGTTCGGTGGCCGCCGTCAGCGACCGGGGCCTGCGCCACCACCGCAACGAGGACTCGTTCGCGGTGTCGACCACCACCCTGCCCGACGGTTCACCGGCCGTCGTCGCGATCGTCTGTGACGGCGTCTCATCGGCGAGCCGCCCCGACGAGGCGTCGGCGGCCGCCGCGAGCGCCGCCAACGAAGCGCTTCTGGAGTCGCTGCCGCGCGGCACCCATCCGCAACAGGCGATGCACGAGGCGATCGTCGCGGCCTCAAAGTCGGTCAACTCCTTGGCCGAGGAGCCCGGCCGGGCCATGGAGCACGACCCGCACCGCCACCAGAACGCCCCGGCGTGCACCCTGGTCGGCGCGGTGATGGCAGGCGGTCTGCTGGTCGTCGGCTGGGTCGGCGACAGCCGCGTCTACTGGGTGCCGGACGACCGCACCAACCCGCCCGCCCGGCTGACCGAGGACGACTCCTGGGCCGCGCAGATGGTGGCGGCGGGCCTGATGAACGAGGCCGAGGCGTACGCGGACGAGCGCGCGCACGCCATCACGGGGTGGCTCGGCGCCGACGCGTACGAACTGGAGCCGCACACCGCGTCCTTCAAGCCGGACCGGTCCGGTCTCGTGGTGGTGTGCACGGACGGCCTGTGGAACTACGCGGAGTCGGCGGCCGAGATGGCCGCGGCGGTGCCGGCCGATGCCCAGCTGAGGCCGTTGCACGGCGCCCAGGTGCTGGTGGGTCATGCACTCGACGGTGGGGGCCACGACAACGTAACAGTGGCTCTGCTGCCGTTCGCGGTACCGCCTCAGGGGGCAGGATCGGCCTGCGGCACCACATGAGTCCCGTTCCGTAGCGCTTGATTCCGTTTCCGTCCGCCCACTCCATCCCCGGCGCCCTCGCCCACGTTCACCCGCTTTCGCCCGCATTTCTGCCCTCACAGCTGTCTTCATCTGACACCTGGAGCCTCAAGGAGCCGACCAGATGGCCAACTTCTCCAAGTCGAACGTGCCGCAGTTCTCCGTCGAGGTGTACCAGAACGAATATCTTCCGGAGGGCGGTCGCGAGGTCAACGCGATCGTCACGGTCACCTCGACCGGAGGCGGTACCACCGGCGGCGTCCCGCTGTCCGGTGCGGCCGCAACGCCCACGCACGTACCGGGGCAGGCGCCGAAAGCCGCTGTGGTGATCATGGTCGACTGCTCCGGTTCGATGGACTATCCGCCGACGAAGATGCGCAACGCCCGCGATGCGACGGCCGCGGCCATCAACACCCTGCGCGACGGCACCTCGTTCGCCGTGGTCGGCGGTACGCACGTCGCCAAGGAGGTCTACCCGGGCAACGGGAGGCTCGCCGTCGCCGATGCGCGGACCAAGGCCCAGGCAAAGGAGGCCCTGCGTGCGCTCGGCGCCGGTGGCGGTACGGCGATCGGCACCTGGCTGCGGCTGACGGACCGGCTGCTCGGCGCCGCCGATGTGGAGATCCGGCACGGCATCCTCCTCACCGACGGCCGCAACGAGCACGAGGCGCCGGAGGATCTGCGGGCCGCGCTCGAATCCTGCGCGGGCCGCTTCACCTGTGACGCCCGTGGTGTCGGCACCGACTGGGAGGTGAAAGAGGTCACAGCCATAGCCTCCGCGCTGCTCGGCACGGCCGACATCGTCGCCGACCCGGCGGGGCTGGCCGCGGACTTCACGCAGATGATGGAGAACGCGATGGGCAAGGAGGTCGCGGATGTCGCGCTGCGGCTCTGGACGCCCGTCGGGGTCGCGATCAAGTTTGTGAAACAGGTCGCACCGACGGTCGTCGATCTGACCGGCCGCCGCACCGAGGCGGGCCCCCGCGCCGGGGACTATCCCACGGGTTCCTGGGGAGACGAGTCCCGCGACTACCACGTGTGCGTGCAGGTGCCGGAGGCGGGCATCGGGCAGGAGATGCTGGCGTCCAGGGTCTCGCTGATCCTCCCCGACCCGTCGGGCGGGGCCCCGCAGACCCTTTCGCAGGGCCTGGTACGGGCGGTGTGGACGGAAGACATGGTGGCGTCCACCTCGATCAACCCGCAGGTCGCGCACTACACGGGCCAGGCGGAACTGGCACAAGTCATCCAGCAGGGGCTCGATGCCCGCAAGTCGGGAGACTTCGACGGCGCGACGGCGAAACTGGGCCGCGCGGTGCAGCTCGCATCGGCGTCCGGGAACGAGGACACTGCGAAATTGCTTTCGAAGGTGGTGGACGTCGTCGATGCCGCGACCGGTACTGTGCGACTGAAGGCGAAGGTCGCGGAAGCCGACTCGATGACACTCGAAACACGCTCGACCAAGACCGTTCGCGTCAAGAAATAACCACACAGCCACACAGTCGAGCCGCCCGGCCGGAGCGATCCGCCGGGTGGCGAAGAGCAAGAAAAAAAATGACGGCCCCCAGGGCCGGACGAGGAGAGGGGGAAGCGCCGACATGCCGACATGCCCGAACGGACACCAGTCGGGTTCCGATGACTGGTGCGAGGTCTGCGGCCATCGCATGGCCGGGGCGGGCGCGCCTGCGGGTGCAGTCCCCCCGCCGCCTCCCCCGCCGCCCGCTCCCGGTTACGGCCACCCGCAGGGCCCCGGTGCGACCCAGCAGGCCGAGCTCTGCCCGCAGTGCCGCACACCGCGTGAGGCCATGGCGCCGTTCTGCGAGGAGTGCCGCTGGAACTTCCTCACGAACACCGCGACGTCGTACACGCCGCTGGCGCCGCCCCACAGCCTTCCCGGCCCTCCGCCCGGTCTCAGCCTGCCGCCCGGCTTCCAGGCACAGCAGCCGCCGGGCCCTCAGCAGCAGCGCGAGCCGTTCGAGTACCAGGGCTCACGGCCCTCGCAGGTGAACCGCCCGGCCGAACCGCTCTCCCCCGACCAGGGAAGCCGGCCCGGGCCCCCGGCGCCGGGTCCGCAGTCGCCGCAGCCGCCGCAGCCGTTCCAGCAGCAGGGGCCACCGCCTCCGCCGTCCTTCCAGCAGCAGACCGCGCCGCCCCCGCCGTTCCAGCAGCAGACCCCGCCGCCGCCGTTCCAGCAGCAGTCGGCGCCGCCCGCGCTCGAGCGGCCCGGTCCACCCGCCCCGCAGGCCCCCCAGCCGCCGGCCCCGCCGCAGGGGCCGCAGTCCGGCAATGACGACGACTGGATGCTGTCGCCGCCGTCCCGGACGCAGGCTCCGCAGCCGCCGGCCCCGGCGCAGCAGCAGCCGCCGTTCCCGGGTCAGAACCAGAACCAGCCGCCCGCGACCTGGACCGCGGTCATCGCCCCGGACCGTGAGTACTTCCTGGCGATGATGCAGCGCAGCGGTCCCGAGGCGACCGGGCTCAACCTGCCCGCGTACTCCCCGGAACAGCAGCTTTCGCTGACCGGCAACCAGATCACCATCGGTCGGCGCAGGCACAGCACCGGCGAGTCCCCGGACATCGATCTGTCCGTCCCGCCGGAGGACCCGGGCGTCTCCCACCAGCACGCGGTGCTGGTGCAGCAGCCCGACGGCAGCTGGGCCGTGGTCGACCAGAACTCCACCAACGGCACCACGCTCAACGGCGCCGAGGACCCGATCCAGCCCTATGTCCCCGTCCCGCTCCAGGACGGCGACCAGGTGCACGTCGGGGCGTGGACGACGATCACGATCCGCCGGGGCTGACCCGCGCTCACCCGCTGGGCAGTGGCCAGGCGTACGGCCCCTCGGGGTCGTCCAGCCAGGCCCACTGCCGCCCGTCCCGGACCGTGATGCCGAACCTCTCCCGTTCGGGACGCCGCTCGCGCTGCCAGAGAGCGAGGGCCTCGCGCGGGTCGAGGGTGGCCTCGGTCAGTGTCAGCAGGAACCGGAAGAGTTCGTTCTCGCTGACGCGCCTCGGCAGTGCGCGGGTATGCGGACGCCGCGCGGGCCGCGGCGGTGTACCGCGCAGCGGTACGAAGTACGCGGGCGTGTGCAGGAACCGGCCCTCGGCATACTTCCCGTGCGCCCCTTCCCGTACCCGCAGCACGATCAGTCCGGTGGCGAACGGCGCCAGTATCCGTGCGCCGGGTGTGCACTGTTCCAGCCAGGCCTGCGGTACGCACGGCAGGGTGCAGGTCGCGATGATCCGGTCGTACGGGCCGCGCGGGGGCCAGCCCCGTGCCCCGTCCCCGGTGATCACCGCCGGGCGGTATCCGGCCGCCGCCAGATGCCGGCGGGCCGACTCGGTGATCTCCGGGTCGAGGTCGACGGTGGTCACGGCGTCGTCACCGAGCCGGTGCGCGAGCAGCGCCGCGTTGTAGCCACTGCCCGCGCCGATCTCCAGGACCCGCTGCCCTTCCCGTACGTCCAGCTCTTCGAGCATCCGGGCCATCAGCGACGGCTGGCTGCTCGAAGAGATCAGCTCACCGTCCCGTATCCGGGTGGCCAGCGCCCCGTCCGCATACGCCCCGTGCAGCCACTGGGCCCGCCTGACCGGGTCGGGGTCCTCGCACCACAGGCGGTCGAATCCACCGCCCACGAAGTAGTAGGGCACGAACAGATGCCGCGGCACCTCCTCGAACGCGGCCAGCCATTGCGGGTCACCCAGCGCCCCACCGGCCACGATCCCGCGCACCATGGCCCATCGCTCCTCGGCTGCGGCCGCGGCGAACGGGTCCGGGTGTGCGTCGTCCATACCTCCACCTTCCTGCGCCGGGGGTCTCGGGGCCAGGAACCGGGCCGGGGCAGGTCCGGGCCGGCGGACGGCGGTCCGAGGGCAGGACCTAGGACCCCGGTCCTCGGCCGGTGCGTCTGCGACCATGGACGGGTGACTGACATTCCGCACGACACGCTGCAGGAGCAGACCTTCTACGAGCAGGTCGGCGGCGAGGAGACCTTCCGACGCCTGGTGCACCGCTTCTACCAGGGGGTCGCCGAGGACCCGCTGCTCCGGCCGATGTATCCGGAGGAGGATCTGGGCCCGGCCGAGGAGCGGTTCCGGCTGTTCCTGATGCAGTACTGGGGCGGTCCTCGTACCTACGGTGAGCTGCGCGGACATCCGCGGCTGCGGATGCGGCACGTTCCGTTCCAGGTGGACCGGGCGGCGCACGACGCGTGGCTGAGCCATATGCGGGTCGCCCTGGACGAGCTCGGACTGGCGCCGGAGCACGAGCGGCAGCTGTGGGACTACCTCACCTACGCCGCCGCCTCGATGGTGAACACCGAGGGCTGAGAACACGCCCCTGTCCCCCGCACCAGGTGCGGAATTCGTTCCTCCGTCACCGATTAACGATCACAATCCCATCAAGGTGCGCACGTAAGCGGTTTCCAACAGCACGTGTGTCCTGAGATCATCCCTACATCGCCGGGGGGCGTGTGTGCGGTGAGGGTTCAGGGGGGCACGTGTGACGGGGTTTGTCTTTCTCCGGGTGAGGGCCTATCGGCTCCTGCTCACCGCCGCTGTCCTCGCGATCCTGCTCACCGCCTCGGTACTGGCCGCGCTCACCGCGTTCTCCGGCTCCATCGGCGACGCGGCGCTGCGCCACGCCCTCACGCATCGGTCGGCGTCCGCCGCCTCCCTCGTCGTGTCCGCGCAGGTGATGCCCGCGCAGCGGGACGCGGCCGACGCGACCGCGCGGAGAACCGCCCGCGACACCTTCGACGGCCTTCCCGTGACCGTCCGGACGCTGGAGACGTCGGGTTCGTACGCGCTGCCGGGCGGTCCACAGGCTTCGGACGTCCGGGGCGGCGACCCGGACCTCACCCACTTCGCGGCGCTCGACCGCAGCCGCGTCCGGCTGACCGCGGGCCGCATGCCCGCGGCCGGGAACGGAAGAGCCGGCGATCCCGTCCAGGTCGCCCTGCCGCACACCGCCGCCAGGGTCCTGAAGCTGCGGCCCGGCTCGCGGCTCACCCTCACCGACCGGCTGGACGACAAGCCGGTGCGCGTCCTGATCACCGGCGTGTACGAGGCGTCCGACCAGGCCGACCCGTACTGGCAGCTGGACGAACTCGACGGGCGCGGCATCCGCAAGGTCGCCTTCACGACGTACGGTCCGCTGCTCACCGATCCTGCCGTGTTCGGTTCCGGACGGATGAGCTCCGGCACGATGTCCTGGCTGGCAACCGCAGATTTCCGCACCGTCACCACGGGCCGGACGGCGGCTCTGCACAGCGCCGCCACGGCCGCTCCGAAGAAGCTGCAGGCCGCCCCCGGTTTCAGGAGCGGGGCCACCGTGCGGACCTCGCTCCCCCAGGTGCTGGAGCAGATCGACCGGGCGCTGCTGGTCTCCCGCTCGACGCTGATGATCGTGGCCGTCCAGTTGGTGATGCTCGCCGGTTACGCGCTGCTGCTGGTGGCCCGGCTGCTGAGCAGTGAGCGCGACGGGGAGACCCGGCTGCTGCGGGCCCGCGGCGGATCGCGCGGACGCGTCACCGCGCTCGCCGCCATCGAAGCGCTGATGCTCGCGCTGCCCGCGGCGCTCCTCGCCCCGCTGCTCGCCGGGCCGCTGACCCGGCTGCTCGCGGACCGCGGCGCGCTGTCCCGGATCGGACTGCGGCTCGACGGGGGCGCGACCGCCACCGTGTGGCTGGTCTCCGCCGTCGCCGCGCTGACGTGTGCGCTGGCCGTCGTGGCGCCCGCGCTGGCGGCCGGTGCCGGGGAGCGTCGTTCCCGCCGCGCCGTCGCGCTGCCCGCGCCGCTCCGGGCGGGTGCCGACCTCGGTCTGCTGGTGATCGCGGCGGTGGCGTACTGGCAGCTCGACCGTCAGACCACGGGCTCCGGCGGCGGCGTGCTGAGCGGTGACCGGCAGGGCGGTCTCGGCGTCGATCCGCTGCTCGTCGCGGCTCCCGCCCTGCTGCTGCTCGCGGGCACCGTACTGACGCTGCGTCTGCTGCCGCCCGCGGCCCGGCTCGCGGAGCGCCGTGCGGCGGGCGGCCGGGGGCTGATCACGGCACTGGCCGGCTGGCAGTTCAGCCGGCGCCCGCTGCGCAATGCCGGACCGGTGCTGCTGCTGGTCCTGTCGGTCGCCATGGGCATGCTGGCGATCGGGCAGCGCGCCTCCTGGGACCGTTCGCAGGGCGACCAGGCGGACTTCAGGGCCGGTGCGTCGGTGCGCGTGGTGGGCAGTGTCGAGGACGATCCGGCGAAGGCGGGCGCGTACGCGCGGCTGCCGGGCGTACGGGAGGCGGCGCCCGCGTTCCGTACGACCGTGGACCTCTCCGGTCAACGCACCGCCGAGATCCTCGCCCTGGACACCGCGCACGCCGACGAGCGGATGCTGATGCGCGGCGACCTCGGCGACGGGCCGCCGGAGCGGCTGTTCGACTCGCTCGCCCCGCCGAGGACCGCGCGGGCTGGGCTGCTGTTGCCGCAGCGCAGCGAACAGGTCCGGTTCGACGTGCGGATCACGGTGGCCGGGGCGCCCGGACGGCGGTCGCCGTCCGGCACCGCGCCGCTCGTCACCGTGCTGCTGGAGGATCGTTACGGCTTCCCGTACCGGGTACCGGCCGGGACCGTACCCGTCGACGGGACGACGCATCCGTTCGCGTTCGCGGTGGCGGCCGCGGGTGATCTCGCGGTGACCGGGTTCGAGCTGGACGGCAACCGGCCGGCCGGCCGGAGCGAGTCCCACCGGGTCGACATCGGCGCCCTCAGGACCGTGACGGCCGACGGCACCGAGCAGGCGGTCCCGGTGCCCGACGGGTTCGCCTGGGACGCCACGCAGAACGCCGCCGCCGGATCCGATGAGGAGCAGCCCGGCGAGGAGCAGCCCGGCGATCCGGTGCACGCGACGGTCTCCGCGAAGAGCCTGCTGGCCTTCGGGTACGACACCGGCTCGGCCCCGGACGCGTGGGAGTCGCCCGCCTTCTCCGTACGGGCCACCGCGCCCCGTCCGAAGGCGCCGACGCCGAACGCCATCGTCACCGACGCGTATCTGAAGGCCGCCGGAGCGAGGAAGGGGCAGAGCGTCGACATCACGCTGGCCGGCGAGACGGTCCGGGTGAAGATCGCGGATGTGGTGCGCAGGCTGCCGACCACGGGCCCCGGCACCGGCTCCGATGCCTCCGTCACCGGCTCCGACCGGGCCCGGGACGGCGGCGCGCTGCTGCTCGACCTCAGGGCCGTCGGCCAGGTCCTCGCACACCGTCCGGGCACTGTGCTCACCCCCGTCGAGTGGTGGCTGAGTACCGCCCCCGGGCAGGCCGGAAAGGTCGCCGCCGCGCTGCGGGCACAGCCCTACACCGATCCGGCCCAGGTCGAGGTGCGCGACGAGATCGCGCGGGAGCTGGTCAGCGATCCGCTGGGCGCCGGGCCGCAGTCCGCGCTGCCCGCGGTGGCGGTCGTCGCCGCGGCCCTGGCCGCGGTCGGCTTCGCGGTGAGCGCCGCCGGCGCGCAGCGCGAACGTTCCGCCGAGTTCGCCGTCCTGCGGGCGCTGGGGACGCCGCGCCGACGGCTGACCCGGATGATCGCCGCCGAGCAGGGCGTGCTGATCGCGATCGCGCTGCTGGTCGGGGCCGCGCTCGGGGCCGTACTGAACCGCGCCGTCGTGCCGCTCATCGTGCTGACCGGGCAGGCCACCGCTCCGGTGCCCCCGGTGCTGGTGCAGTTGCCGGCCGGGCAGGTAGCCGCGTTGCTGGCGGGTGTCGCCGCGTTGCCGCTGCTGATCGTCGTGTTTCTCGCCCTGCGCGGTGCCGACCCCGCGACCTCGCTGCGCCACCAGGGGGACAACTGACATGAGTGCGCGTTCCGTTCGAGACCGTCGCGCCCCCGCCGCCTGTGCGCCCTGGGTCCGTACCCGGCTGCGTACCGCTCCCGGCACGGCTTGGGCGCTCGGGCTGCTGGTGCTGCTGACGGCGTTCCTCGCCGCCGCTTTCCCGCGTGCCGTCGACCGTTACGAGAACGAGGGGCTGCGCCACGACATCGCCGCCGCGGACCCCGGGCTCAGTGTGCTGGAGCTCAGCACGCCGCAGCCCGATCTGCAGGTGCCCCAGCCCCTGCGTGAGGAAGCGGTGAGTGCGGCGTCGCTGGCGTCCGTCCATCGCGCGGTGCTGTCCCGGCTGCCCGACGTGGTGCGGCCCGACACCGCCCAGTCCGCGTACGGCTTCCACACCGGGAAACCGATCCCCGCGCGAGAGGGCTGGCTGCCCCGGCCGTCCCTCATCGACCCCGAGCTGACCTACTCGACCCTGTCGGACCTCCCTGACCACGCCACCCTGCACGCCGGGACCTGGCCCGCCGTCCACGGCACGGTCACGGCGGGCACGCCGGAGGTGGAGGGCGCGGTCACCGAGGAGACGGCGAAAGCCCTGCGGATCACGGTCGGCTCGACCATCTCCGTACCGACCCAAGGCGGAACACCGCTGACCGTGCGCATTACCGGCATCGTCACCCCGGAGCGTCCCGCGGCCGCCTACTGGTCGGTCCAGCCACTGCTCCGGACCCCGTCCCTGGTGGCCAAACCGACGCGTGACATCCCGCGTTACTACTGGATCGCGGCCGTCCTGCTGCCACCGGACGCCGCGCCCGCGCTGCTCGCCACCGCCAGTCAGCCGGAGGCGTTCTGGCGGATCCCACCGGATGCCTCCCCCCTCACCGTCACCGACGTGGCGGCCCTGCGCTCGTCGATCGCCTCGCTGGAGGGCGGTCCGGGACTGGTGAGCATGCGTGCGGTGGCCGGCACGAACACCGCGCTCACGACCGACCTGGACGCGATCCTCACCAGGTACGACTCCCTGCGTCAGGCGATCGGCCCGGTCGTCATGGTCGCCGCCGTGGGCATCGGAGCCGTCGCCGCCGTCGTCCTGCTGATGACCATCGGGCTGATGGGCGGCCGGCGCCGCAGCGAACTGGCCCTGCTGCGCTCACGCGGCGGATCCTTGCGCGGTATCGGCGGCCGGCTGCTCGCCGAGACGGTGGTGACCACGGTGCCCGCGGCGGCGCTGGGTCTGCTGATCGCCGTAGTGACCATCGGGGATGCCCGGCTGTGGCCCTCGGTCACCGGCGCGGTCGCCGTCACCGTACTGGTCTGCGTCGCCCTGCCGCTGTGTACGGCACTGCCGCACCGCAGGCCGCGGCTGCACGGAGCCCGCGACGACCTGATGGACGCCCGCCCGTCGCGATGGCGCACGGTCGCCGAACTCACCCTGCTGGTGCTGGCCGTCGGCGCGGTCGTCGCCCTGCGCCGGCGCGGTACGGGCTCCGGCGGCGGCGATCTGCTGGTCAGCGCCGCCCCCGTACTCGTCGGTCTGATC
This sequence comes from Streptomyces sp. NPDC088246, assembly GCF_044741025.1. Lineage (NCBI taxonomy): Bacteria > Bacillati > Actinomycetota > Actinomycetes > Kitasatosporales > Streptomycetaceae > Streptomyces > Streptomyces sp. NPDC088246. The sequence goes on along the minus strand of NZ_JBIURV010000001.1, from coordinate 404,171 downwards.
GCCGCCCTGGTCCTTGTACGGCTTCTTCCGCTGCCGCTGCGTCTCGCCTCGCGCTCCGTCGCCCGTCGGCGCGGCGCGGTCGGGTTCCTGTCGCTGGCCCGCGCCGGGCGCACCTCGGCGGGCGGCACGCTCCCGCTGCTCGCACTGCTGATCGCGCTGACCACCGCGGCGTTCGGCGGCTCGGTGCTCGCGGGCATCGCGGACGCGCGGGACGACGCGGCGGGACGCGCGATCGGCGCGGATGCCCGGATCAGCGGCCCGGGCAACTCCGTGCCGCTGCCGGACCGCCTGATCCGGGAGGTACGGAAAGCGGGCGGCGTGCGGGACGTGGCGCGCGTGCAGATCGAGTACGTGGTGCTGCCGGCCGACGGGACCGGGGACCAGCGCACGAAGGACGCCACCCTGGTGGGCGTCGACCCGGCGACGTATGCCCGGCTGGCCCGCGCGACCGGTCTCGGGGCTTTCCCCGCCGACCGGTTGAGGGCCTCCGCGGCAGCGAAGAAGTCCGCACCGACGAAGGACCCGGTGCTGCCCGTCATCGCCTCGCCGTCCGTCGCCGAGCGGCTCGGCGACCGGGCGCGCGACCTCTCTGCGGCGGCCGGGAACTTCACGGTGCGGGTGGCGGGTACCGTCACGCGCACTCCCGCCGTCTCCGGCAGCGACTTCCTGATCGTCGACGCCGCGTCGCTCACCCGCCGGCAGACCACCACCCTGCTGGTCACCGGCGGCTCCCCGGACGCGAAGGCACTGCGCACGGCGGCGCACCACGCGGGCAAGGACGTCTCTGTGCGGCTGCGCTCCGAGGCACGCGAGGCGTTCGTCGACACCTCCGTGCAGCGGGGCGCCGAGAAGATCTACGCGGCGGCGATCGCGGCCGGCGCGGGCTACGCCCTGCTCGCCGTGCTGCTGTCGCTGCTGCAGACCGCGCCGGAACGCACCGCCCTGCTGGCCCGGCTGCGGACCATGGGGCTCACCTCCCGGCAGGGCAGACGGCTCCTCGGCCTCGAAGCGATGCCGCAGGCGCTGCTGGCCGCCGTCGGCGGGCTGCTCGTCGGATGGGCGACGACCGCCCTGCTGGCGCCGGGCGTCGACCTGGTGAGCCTGGCTCTCTCCGCCGGGCCGGAATCCGGCGGAGACGACACCATTGCGCTGCGGGCCGACCCGTGGTCGCTGACGCTTCCGGCGCTCGGCGTGGTCGTCCTCACCGCCGCGGTGGCCGCCGTCCAGGCCTGGTGGGCCGGCCGCCGCGGATCGATCACCGAACTCAGGGCAGGAGACCCCCGATGACGTCGCCGTCGACCGACACCACGCTGGCCGAGCTCGAACAGCGGGCCACCGCACGCCGCGACCGGCCCTCCTACGGGCACGACGCGCTGATCGCCTGCGACCGGCTGGTCCGCATCTTTTCCGCGGACGGGGTGGAGGTGCAGGCCCTCCAGGGCCTCGATCTGCTGGTCACCGAGGGCGAGTTGATGGCCCTGGTCGGTGCGTCCGGCAGCGGCAAGTCGACCCTGATGAACATCCTGGCGGGCCTCGATGTGCCCACGGCCGGGTCGGCGAAGGTCGCGGGGTGCGATCTGCTGTCGATGGGGCCGAAGGAACGGCTCCGCTACCGCCGGGACATCGTCGGGTTCGTCTGGCAGCAGACGGCCCGGAATCTCCTCCCGTACCTCACCGCCGCACAGAACATCACCCTGCCGATGCAGCTGCGTGGCCGGGGCCGGGGCCGTGAACGGGCCGAGCGCGCCGAGTCGTTGCTGCGGATGCTGGGGCTGGAGGAGTGCCGCGACCGGCGCCCGCAGCAGCTCTCCGGCGGCCAGCAGCAGCGGGTGGCGATCGCCGTCGCGCTCGCCAACAGCCCGTCGGTGCTGCTTGCCGACGAGCCGACCGGCGAACTCGACTCGGCCTCCGGCGAGCGGGTCTTCGCCGCGTTCCGCCGCGCCAACGAGGAGCTCGGCACCACGATCGTGATCGTCACGCACGACCAGGCGGTGGCGAACGAGGTCCGCCGTACGGTCGCCATCCGTGACGGCCGTACGTCCTCCGAGGTGCTGCGCCGCACCGAGGTGGACGCGGCGACGGGCCTGGAGTCCCAGGTGGCGCGGGAGTACGCGATGCTCGACCGCGCGGGCCGCCTGCAGCTGCCCGCCGACTACACGGAGGCGCTCGGGATGGAGCACCGCGTGATGCTGGAGCTGGAGCAGGACCACATCGGGGTCTGGCCGGACGACCAGCCGCGCCCGTGACGTCAGTTGGTGGTGCTGGCCCCAGGTCGCTTCGGCCCGGTGGCCCCATGTTCCCGCGCCGCGTACGCCCGTAGCGTCGTGCGGGAGTCATCCACCTGATTTCCCGAGGAGCACGATGCGCGTCGCCTCACTGGCCACCGCCGGCCTGGGCCTGACCTGTCTACTCGCGGGCACGGTGCCCGCGTCGGCCGCCCCCGCCACCCCCTCCGCCCCCGCCCACCAGCGGCTCGTCTGGGGCCCCTGCTCGCCGCAGCAGCAGGAGCTGAACGAGGCGGGCGCGCAGTGCGCGAAGGTGACCGTTCCCCTCGACTACTCCGATCCCGGCGGCCCGACGATCCGGATCGCGGTCTCCCGTATCAAGACCGACGCGAAACACGGCAAGCGCCGGGGCATCCTGCTGTCCAATCCGGGCGGTCCGGGCGGCCCCGGACTCGCCAACACCCTTTATCTGCGATCCGCGTTGAAGGATGTGGCGGACGGCTACGACCTGATCGGCTTCGATCCCCGTTTCCTCGGCGAGTCCACCCCCATCGCCTGCGACCCCGCCGCCCCGACGCCCGCGCCCGGCCCGACCACGACCCGCCGCGAGGACTTCGAGCGGTCGGTACGGTCCGCTCGCGACACCGCACGCCGCTGCCTGGAGCACGGGGACAACGCCCGGCTCCTGCCGCACGCCACGTCCCGGAACGTCGCCCGCGACATGGACGCGATCCGCGCGGCGCTGGGTGAGCGCAGGCTGTCGTACTACGGCGTCTCCTACGGCGCCGATCTGGGCGCCGTCTACACCCAGATGTTCCCCCGCCGCGCCGACCGCATCGTCATCGACTCCTCGACCGACCCGACGGCCACCCAGTACGAACTCTTCCAGCGGGCGGGCAAGCCGCTCGAAGAGGCACTGGACGCCTGGGCCGGATGGACCGCGCGGCACGACGGCACCTACCGGCTCGGCAAGACGCCCGTCCAAGTACGGTCGACTGTCCAGCAGTTGCTCGACGGGGCCGAGCGGCGCCCGGTGACCGTCTCCGGCGTCCGGCTCGACGCGCCGCTGCTGCGGCTGGTGCTGCGGCAGCTCATCCAGCACGAGGAGTACGACCCGGCGCTCGCCGCCACGGTGCGGGACCTGGCCGACGCCGCGGCGGGCAGGCCGGTCGAGCCCGGCCCGGAGCTCGCCGCCATGCTGGAGCTGCTAGCCTCGCCCGAGCTGGCGGACAGCATGCTGGGCGGCACCCTCTTCATGTGCGGCGACAGCGGCCGGCCGGCCGGCGGCTGGCCACGGAACCCGGAGACGTACTGGAAGAACATGGAGGCCAGTCGCGCCACCCAGCCCGTCTTCGGCCCGCTCGTCAACAGCATGATCGCCCCGTGCGCGTTCTGGACGAGCACGTCCCGCGAGCCGGCCACGGTGATCGGCAACGACGTACCCGTCCTGATGCTCCAGGCCCGGCGCGACAACAACGTCCCGTACGAAGGGGCGTTGGCCCTGCACCGCCGCCTGACCGGCTCCCGGCTGGTGACGGCGGACATCCGCTCGCACGGGGTGTACGGGCGCGGACTCGACGGCCTCACCCCCGTCCCCTGCGCCGACAGAGCCGTCAACGACTATCTGCGCGAGGGCACGCTGCCCGGCGCCGACCTGACCTGCTCCCGCACCGGGGAGGACCGGTGATCAGCAGACGTACGGGCCTGGCGGTCACGGCAGCGGCCCTGCTCACCGGAGCGTCCGGACCCGCGGCGACGGCCGCCGCACCCCACCGCGCCCCCGGGCTCCGCAGCCGCCTCCGGAGCGATGTGGACGCGATCCGGGCCACCGGCGCCACCGGCGTACGGAGGACCAGCGCGCCCAAGACCGTTCGGGGCGTGCCAGTGGGGCGGGCTCACTCCTGCTCACTGCCCAGGAACGGTCCGTTGCGGACTGGGCATCGCCTGGCGCCCGGTGGCCGGGAGCCGCAGCGGGATCTGGTTCCACGGCGGACCCATCTGGGGATCGTCTCCGAGAGCGGGGTGACGCCGGACGGTGCGCGGGCCGCGACCAGCGCCACGTTCACCCTGCGGATGGGCGACCCGGCACAGGACGCCCAGGACCTGGCCGCGCTCCGGCTGGTGGACAGGGCCCTGACCGGTTAGGTCCTGTCAGTCTGTCCGAACGGGTCCGTCGGCCTGTCCGGACGGGTCCTGCCGTCGGGCCGTCGCTCAGCCCGTGCCCACCGTCACCGCGAGCGTGCCGAGCCCGCTGCCCGGTCCGCGCAGGGCGATCGAGCCGAACGGGGTGCGCAGCCGCAGCCAGGACCCGGCCGCGAGCAGGGCGATGGGGAAGTCCGGCGCCGGGCGGAGGAAGCCGAGGGACTGGGCGGCGTGCACGGCCCGCAGCGGAAGTTCGGTGCCGGCGACCGTGCGCGACCAGATCTCGCGGCCGATCAGGTCCCGCTCCGCCCGGGTGCGGCGGTCCTCCGGCAGGGCCTCGTCGCGGGAGCGGAACTCCGCCACCGCGGCGGTGACTGCCGTGCGCAGGGAGACCGGGTCGGGCAGGCCCGGCAGTTCGTGCCAGCCGCCGCGGGGCGGGAGGACACCCGTCCACGGTGGCCCGGTGACGGGTGCGGGCAGGGCGCCCGAACCGGCTGCCGTGCCCTCGGCGTCGAGGGATTCGAGGAGTTCGCCGGCGGACACCGTGACGTCGAAGTCGTGCGATCCGGCCAGCCGCGCCGCCCGGATCGCCAGGACCTCGAACGACGGCGGCCTGCCGAACACGGCCAGCGCACTGCCGCCGGCCTGCATCCGCACCGCGGCTGCCCGGTCGTAGTGGAGCAGCCGGCCGAGGAAGGCCGCGAGATCCGCGGCCTCCCTCGTGTCGGCGAACTCCAGCGACCGCACGGGCACCGTCATGCTGCGGCAGGCTCCTCGGCCAGGTACTGCTGGAGGAAGAGCTTCTCCTCGGCGGAGATCCGCCGGGGCCGCTCCTCGGCCAGGTTGTACGGCACGACGACGGTCGAGGCCCGTACGTAGACCTGGTCCGGGTCCTTGATCTCGTACGCGATCGTCAGCGACGCGGCGCCGATCTTCGTGACCCACGACTCGACGGTCACCGGCTCGTGCCGGTGGACCAGCGGACGCACGTAGTCGATCTCGTGCCGGGCCACGACGGACCCGCCCGAGAAGGACGGCGAGCCGTCCCCCGGCGCCAGCCGGAACATGAAGTCGATGCGCGCCTCCTCCAGGTAGCGGAGGAAGACCACGTTGTTCACGTGGCCGAAGGCATCCATGTCCGACCAGCGCAGCGGGCAGTTGTAGATGTGACGTGCCAAGACGATCAGCCTCGCGTGAGCTTCTTGTACGTGGCACGGTGCGGGCGGGCCGCGTCCGCGCCGAGGCGGTCGACCTTGTTCTTCTCGTACGACTCGAAGTTGCCCTCGAACCAGTACCACTTGGAGTCGCCCTCGTACGCCAGGATGTGCGTGGCGACGCGGTCCAGGAACCAGCGGTCGTGGGAGATGACCACAGCGGCGCCCGGGAACTCCAGCAGGGCGTTCTCCAGCGAGGACAGGGTCTCGACGTCGAGGTCGTTGGTGGGCTCGTCGAGGAGCAGCAGGTTGCCGCCCTCCTTGAGCGTCAGCGCCAGGTTCAGGCGGTTGCGCTCACCACCGGAGAGAACACCGGCCGGCTTCTGCTGGTCCGGGCCCTTGAAGCCGAACGCGGAGACATAGGCCCGCGAGGGCATCTCGACCTGGCCGACGTTGATGTAGTCCAGCTCGTCCGAGACGACGGCCCAGAGGGTCTTCTTCGGGTCGATGTTGGCGCGGGACTGGTCGACGTAGGAGATCTTGACCGTGTCACCGGTCTTGATGGAGCCGGTGTCCGGGGTCTCCAGGCCCTGGATCATCTTGAACAGCGTGGTCTTGCCCGCGCCGTTCGGACCGATGACGCCGACGATGCCGTTGCGCGGCAGCGTGAACGACAGGTCGTCGATGAGGACCTTGTCGCCGAAGGCCTTCGAGAGGTTCTCGACCTCGACGACGACGGAACCGAGCCGCGGGCCCGGCGGAATCTGGATCTCCTCGAAGTCCAGCTTCCGCATCTTGTCCGCCTCGGCCGCCATCTCCTCGTAACGGGCGAGACGCGCCTTGGACTTGGTCTGCCGGCCCTTGGCGTTGGAGCGGACCCACTCCAGCTCTTCCTTGAGCCGCTTGGCGCGCTTCTCGTCCTTGCGGCCCTCGACCTTGAGGCGGGCCTGCTTCTTCTCCAGGTACGTGGAGTAGTTGCCCTCGTAGGCGATGGCGCGGCCGCGGTCGAGTTCGAGGATCCACTCGGCGACGTTGTTCAGGAAGTACCGGTCGTGCGTGACGGCGATGACGCAGCCCGCGTACTTCGAGAGGTGCTGCTCCAGCCAGTTCACCGACTCGGCGTCGAGGTGGTTGGTGGGCTCGTCGAGGAGCAGCAGGTCGGGGGCCTCGATCAGCAGCTTGCAGAGCGCGACGCGGCGCTTCTCACCACCGGAGAGGTTGACGACCGGCCAGTCGCCGGGCGGGCAGCCCAGGGCGTCCATGGCCTGCTCCAGCTGGGCGTCCAGGTCCCAGGCATTGGCGTGGTCCAGGTCCTCCTGGAGCTTGCCCATCTCGTCCATGAGCGCGTCGGAGTAGTCGGTCGCCATGAGCTCGGCGACCTCGTTGAAGCGCTTGAGCTTGCCCATGATCTCGGCGGCGCCGTCCTGGACGTTCTCCAGGACCGTCTTCGCCTCGTCGAGGTGCGGCTCCTGCATGAGGATGCCGACGCTGAAACCGGGCGACAGGAACGCGTCACCGTTGGACGGCTGCTCCAGGCCCGCCATGATCTTCAGCACCGTGGACTTACCGGCGCCGTTGGGGCCCACCACACCGATCTTCGCCCCGGGCAGGAAGCTCAGCGTGACGTCGTCAAGGATCACCTTGTCGCCGTGCGCCTTGCGCGTCTTGCGCATCGTGTAGATGTACTCAGCCAAGAGAAACCGTCCGGCAATCGATGTGTGGGCAGATACACCCCATCTTGCCTGACGTCCATCCCGGGACGGAAACCAGTCCGCTCCCCGGTACACCCCGCCCCGCCTCCCGGCACGCACCGCCCCTGTCTTCCGGCATGCGACGGCCCCGGTACGCGGACGCGTACCGGGGCCACCATCAGGCAGGCGTGACAGATTGCCCGCCGTTCGTCACTCCGTGCTTACTGGGCGGAGGACTGCGTCGTGCGCTTGCGGAGGAAGAAGACCGCGCCGCCGCCGACGACGACGAGGGCGATCGCGACGCCCCCGATGATCGGAGTGGCGCTGGAGCCACCGGTCTCGGCGAGGTCACCCGAGCCACCGGTCGAGCCGCCACCGGTCGTGGCCGGGGCGGGCTTGTCACCGCCGGTCTGGGTGTCGGTGCCGGTGCCGCCGGTGCCGCTGCCGCTGGTCTTGCAGTCCAGGACGCCCTTGAACGTCTTGGTGAAGCCACCGGGGCCGGTCACCGTGATGTCGTACGCCTGGTCCTCGGCGACCGGGACGGTCACGGTCTCGGACTTGCCCGCCTCGACGGTGTGCTCCGCCCCGGCCAGCTCGAACGTGAACGCCTCATCGCCCGTGTTGCTCGCGGTGACGTCCACGCCGCCCTTGGCGCAGTTCTTCTTCGCCGAGACCGCCGGGATCGCCCCCTGCTTGGCCCAGGTCGCGGTGGCGGTCGCGGAGACCGTGGACTCGCTGGAGCCGGCCAGGATCATGGTCTGGCTCTTGGTCACCCCGGCGAAGGCCCGGCCGACCGGCACCGACGTGGTGGCCTGGACGGTCAGCGAGGCCGAAGCGTCGTCGGCGCCCGCCGGAACGTCGAAGTAGAGCTGGGCACCGTCGGCCGCGGTGGTCACAGGCTTGCCGGCCTTGTCGGTGACCTTTACACCGCTGGCGGCGTCGGCGGGCGGGGTCACGGAGACCTGGCCCGCGTTGGTGTGGACGGTGACGGGGCCGAGCCGCTCACCGGACTTGCCGGAGACCGCGGCCGGGTCCAGGGCGAGAGACGCCTTGGGCTCGGCCTGATCGGCGGCGTTCTTCTCCAGCCAGTCGGCGAGCTTCCCGGCCTGGCTGTCGGTTGCGTCGACATCGGCGTTGTCCGAGTAGCGCCAGATGGCGACCTGGGTGCCCGCCGCTGCGGTCTTCTCGGTGAGCGGCCCGGTGCCGGCCTGCTTGGCGAGCTCCGAGAGGTCGTCGACCTGCGGGTAGGAGTGCTCCAGGATCCAGCGGATCTTGCCCGCGTTCTTGTTGCTGCCGAGCGAGGTCTGGTTCCAGGGGGTCTCCAGGTACTTCGCCTGGTCCTGGGTGGGGTTGTGGATGTCGATGCAGTACGTCTTGAGCTTGCCGCCGCCGTCGACGGTCATCTCGAAGAGCCCGGCGGGCAGCGGCTCGTTCTTGCCGTTCGCGTGGAGCACGGCGCGGTCGTAGGTCTTCAACCCGTCCAGAACCGCTGCCGCGCCACCTTGATGCTGCGGCGCCTCGTCGGCGACCGCGCTGCCGGCACCGACGAGGGTGCCTGCCATGACCAGACCGGATGCCACCACCGTAGCGGCCAGCCGGGCTATGCCCCGCCGCCGTGGAGAACTGGTCGTCTCCGTGGAAGACGAAACGGTCGCTGAATGAGCAGAAAACACAGAATTCCCCTCCGGGCGAGACCCTCCGCGCCTGATGCGCGTGTGGGGATTGCCCCGCCAGTCGACTCAAGTGCCCCGTGAGTACGGGGGAATCCTAAGGAGGAAGAGATGAACATTCCCCCCTCATACCGTCGTACAACCATTCCGAATCGGAATCGTTATCGCCGGTATCGCGCGCGGCGCCTCGACGCCCCCCGATCCGACTTCCCGTCAGATCTGCCCCTCGCTCCCGTCCCGTCACGACACCGACGCAAGTTCCTGACCGCGTTTCTGACGTACCGTCGGCCGCCGCACCCGCTGTCGCCCGACCCGTTGTGACTGTTCGGACTGCTCACTCTGCTCGCCTCCCCCCTCCCGCTCGTCCCCCTCGGCCCGTGACGCTTCGCGCGAACCACCCGGCCGCGCCTCGCCCACCTCCCGTGCTTCCTGTGCCTCCCGCGCCGGGCCGCCCGACCAGTCCGGCTCGTCCGAACGCACCGGCCCGTCGCCCTGGTCCACACTCCCCCCACGCGTCACCAGCCCCGGATCGCCCCTCACCACCCGCCGGAACGCAGCCGTCCCCCGGGTCAGGTCGTGCCCCACCGCCACCGCTTCGATGTCCACGAACGTCCTGCGCCGGCCCTCCCGTTCCTCCTCGCGCACCTTCAACCTGCCGTGCACGACGAGTGGTTCTCCGACGGAGACGGAACCGGCCAGATTCGATGCCAGCGTCCGCCAGGCCCACACGGTGTAGAAGCTGGTGTGCCCGTCCGTCCAGAGCTGTTTCTCGCGGTCCCAGCGGCGCGGCGTCACCGCGAACCGGAATCGCGCCATTCCGCCGGTCGCGGTCTCCCGGAACTCCACGCCCGTCGCCGCGTTTCCCACCAGTGTCACCAAGGTGTCATTCATGACTCCGCCTCCCCTTCGGCCTTCGGCTCCAGCGACCGCACCCGCACGGCCACTGATCCCAGGTTGAAGGGAAGGCGGAAATCCTGCTGATGCCTGTGGACTACCGAACAGTTGTGGAAAACTCCGTCACCGTCACGTACCGCTCCCGCACCTCGCGGTACCGCACGAGTTCCGCCGCCACCGGATCGAGCACCCGTGCCCGCCCACAGGCCGCCGCCGCCTCGCGCAACTGCCGCTCGGCCTCCTGCCCGTGCCGTCGGGCGGGCCCCCGGGACGCGGCCGCACACGACCACTCCACGAGCGGACCGCCGGTGATCCCGGCCAGCATCACCAGGGCGGGCGTGAGGAGTCCCGGTTCGAGTACGCCGACGATCTGGCCCACCAGCCAGAGACCGCCGAAGATCTGCAGCAATGTCATCGATGCCTGTGCCAGCACGGCGGCGGGCCACCACCTGGGCCGCGGCGGCTTCCCGCCCACGCGACCGCTGTGCGCCACACCGGAGGCCCCGGCCACCCCGGTCGCCACAACCGTCGAACCGCCCGGACCGACCGAACCCTGCGCACCGCCTGCCGCACCACCCGAGAAGCAGCTCACCGCCCATCCCCGCCCGTCCGTGCTGCCGGCCCTTTCCGCCAGCTCGTCGAGCGCCTCCGGCAGCCCTTCCGCACCGTTCACCGCGGCCTCGCGGACCGCCTGTGCCCAGGGGCCGGGCAGCCCGTCGGCGGCCTCGTCCGCCACCGTCCGCACGGCCTGTTCGACGCGTTGCCGGGCGGTGAGCTGCTCCTCGGGGGGTGCGGGCTGCGCCGGGCACTCCAGGCTTCCCGGCCGCCGGGTGGACTCGTACCAGCGCCACAGCCGCAGCCACGGCGTGCCGCACGCCCGGCCGGCGTTCCTTCGCCACTCGCGCTCGACCGCCTGTCCCGCCGCGGCCGCTCCGACGGCCTCCGCGAGCCGGTCGGCGAACTCCTCGCGGGCCCCTTCGCCGAGACCGGGCCGCCCCTCGGCGACGTACACCGGACGGAGCCTGGCCGCGGCGGCATCCACATCCGCGGACAGCCGGCGCGCCGCTGCCGTGCGCTCCTGGACGAACCGGCCGAGCACCTCGCGCAGTTCGCCCACGCCTTCGCCGGTGAGTGCGGACAGGGACATGACGGTGGCGCCCGGTTCGCCGTGTTCGCCGAGCGCCATGCCGTCCTCGTCGAGCAGCCGGCGCAGATCGTCGAGAACCTGGTCGGCGGCGTCGCCGGGCAGCCGGTCGATCTGGTTGAGGACGACGAACGTGATCTCGGCGTGCCCGGCGAGCGGCCGCAGGTAGCGCTCGTGCAGGGCCGCGTCCGCGTACTTCTCCGGGTCGACGACCCAGATCACCGCATCGACCAGCGCAAGCACCCGGTCGACCTGATCACGGTGTCCGGTCGCCGCCGAGTCGTGGTCGGGCAGGTCGACGAGGACAAGCCCCTGGAGTGCCTCGTCGGCGTCCGTACCGCTCTGCTGCGGCCTGCGCCTGAGCCGTCCCGGAATGGCGAGCCGGTCCAGCAGCCCCGCGGCCCCGTCGGTCCAGGAGCAGGCGATGGGGGCGGAGGTGGTCGGCCTGCGCAGACCGGTGTCGGAGATCGGGGCACCCGCGAGGGAGTTGAAGAGGGTCGATTTGCCGCTGCCGGTCGCTCCGGCGATGGCGACGACGGTGTGCCTGGAGGAGAGCCGCTGGCGGGCCGCCGCTTCGTCGAGCACGCGTCCCGCCTCGGCGAGGGTGGCCCGGTCGAGCCTGGCCCTGGACAGCCCGACGAGTTCACGCAGCGCGTCGAGCCGCGGCCGGAGAGGACCGCTCGACGGTACGTACGCCTCGACCTGGGGCAGCCGTACCTCGTCGTTCGGGGCGTTCCCGGTCTCGGTGTCTGCCCCCTTGGCGGCTGCGCGCCGGGCGATGAGCCCGTCGTTCCAGTCCCCGCCCGCCTCCGGCACGGCTGTGCGCAGGTCGTCGGGTGTCCGGCGCCGGCTCCGGTGGTTCCGGTTCCGGTCCTCGTGAGAAGTGGGACTCTCGCCCCGGCCGGGCCCCTCGTCAATGACGGCAGTCATCGCTGCCACCTCTCCTTCTGCAGTACGGACAGCGCGGCAATCAGTTCGGCCTGCGGCTCCGGGGCCACATCGAGTGCGTCGAGCGGCGCGAGCCGCCGGTCGCGCTCGCTGTCCAGCACCCGGTCGAGGCAGTTGGTGAGCAGTGCGCCGCCCTTGTCGCGCAGCCGCAGCGCACCCTGGGCCCCGATCCGTTCGGCGAGTTGTTCCCCGGCACCGCGGGTACGGCGACCGCCGAGCAGTGCGGCGGCCAGGAGCGCCACCACTGTCTCGGCGTCGGGTGCGGCGTTGCGTTCGAGCCGGCGCACCTCTTCCTCGGCCAGTTCCTCCAGCACCCGCCACCACCGCCGTACGGCCATGGTGATCCGGCCCCGGATGTCCTCGGCGGGCCCCCATCCCCCGGCCTCCCGGCCGACATCCTCGAAGCCGAACACCCCGGCCGCGGGCTCGCGCTGCCAGGTCGTGCGGATCTGTTCGTCGGCTGCGGCCACCGCGCACTGCAGAAGTGCGGCAAGACTCTCCACCAGCGCTTCGAGGAGTTCCTCGGAGTTGCTGTACGTCGGATATCCACGCCACCGGGTCCGGGCGTCCCCGGCAAGCACGCCGCCGTTGCGCAGCCGCCGCCGGACCCGGATGCCTTCCGTGCGGTACGCGTCCTCGACCACACCGGTCAGCCGCACGGCCGCCGCGTACTGTGCCGCGACGGCCCCGGCCAGCGCGGGCATCCGTACGTCCAGCGAGTCGATGACCCCGGCCGTCGTGCGCCCGACCGCCTGCTGACGGGCCGCCGGGTCCTGGGCGCGGTGGCTGAGCCAGGCCCGCAACGGGGCGACCGCGGTGGTGGGCAGCAGGCCGCTGCCGCCGCCGGCCGATTCGGGCAGCTCGGGGATGGTGAAGCGCGGCACCTCACCGAGGCCCGCCTTGGTGAGCAGCGCCCCGTACTGCCGGGACACCTCGGCGATCACCTGGTGCGGTACCCGGTCGAGGACGGTGACGAGCGAGGCGTCGTACTCCTTGGCGGTACGCAGCAGGTGCCACGGCACGGCGTCCGCGTACCGGGAGGCCGTGGTCACCATCACCCACACATCCGCGGCGCAGATCAGCTCGGCGGCCAGGACCCGGTTCCGTACCACGAGCGAGTCGATATCGGGCGCGTCGAGCAGCGCGAGCCCGCGCGGCAGCCCGGTGGCGGTCTCGACGTGCAGCGCGGTCCCGTCCTCCTCGCTCCCGTCGAGGTCGTCGCACCTGCCAGGGTCCCCGTTCTCCTCCGGGGGCAGCCAGACCCTGGTGAGCTGCGGCAGCACGCGGACCCCCGCGAACCAGTGGTGATCATCCGGATGGCAGACGAGCACGGGCGTCCGCGTGGTCGGGCGCAGTACCCCGGCCTCGCTGACCAGCCGCCCCACCAGCGAATTGACGAGCGTCGATTTCCCCGCCCCGGTGGACCCGCCGATGACCGCGAGCAGGGGCGCTTCAGGATCTCTGAGCCGGGGAAGCAGATAGTCGTCGAGCTGGGCGAGCAGCTCGCTACGGGTCTGGCGGGCGCGCGCGGCCCCCGGCAGCGGAAGTGGAAGACGCACGGCAGCGACACGGTCGCGCAGGGCGGAAAGTGCGTCGATGAGCTGAGGCCGTACGTCCAAGGTCACCACATGCGAAGAATGCCCAATTTTGGCGCCTTTTTGAAGCGTATAGCCACCTCTGCGCGCCGGTTCTCCTGCTGGGACAGAGTCGGGACAGAGGGGACGAGTGGGGCACAGGCATAACGAGTGCACAACACCCGGGCCGCGAGGCGTCAAAAGCGATGCGGGAATCCCGCCCACCTGCGATTATCGGTTCGCTTCACCGAACCTCCACATCGTGCCACGCAGGTGAAGCAACCGGGTCGAGGCGATCGGAGCCCTATCCTTGTCCCGGCGGGTCATCGACCGGCCCGGCCCCAGGGCTCCAGGCCGCCCAGGCCAACACCCGGCCCCCGTAGCTCAGTGGATAGAGCAGGCGCCTTCTAAGCGCTTGGCCGCAGGTTCGAGTCCTGCCGGGGGCACTTTGCCCGCACCACCCCGAGGCCCTCTGACCAGGAGGGCCTTTTCGCGGGATCAGAGGCACGTTAGCGAGCGCAGCGTAGTGGCGGCGTAAGCCTTGGCGGAAGCGCTGGTGGGGCGGGCGACAGTCCGGCTGGAGGCGGTTTCACACGGCTTCCGGCGGCTGTTCTTCCCGAAAACTTCCCGAAGCTTTGGGTGTGGTCTCTCTACGGCGGGGCCGGATAAGGAAGCTGCTGGGTGCTCATGGCGGGGACGACATCGCCGCCCATGGACCGCAGGAGCGGCGGCCGCAGGGAGGGATCACGGGTGTTCGCCCGGGGCCGGGACCATGCGTCCGGCTTCCCGGGCCCGCGGCGTCGCAGCCTGGACAAGGTCACGTTCGAGTTCGTCCAGAGCGCGGCGGGCCGCCGTGATGCGTTCGAGCAGCGGCTGCGCGTCCTCGGGCGCCGACCGAGCGGGTGATCCCGGCAGCTGTGGCTCCTGCTCCAGCTCGCGGGCCTCGTCGAGAGAGGTGATGACGACGCCGATGAGGACGTTGACGAGGACGAAGGAGGCGAGCAGGACGTAGGAGGCGTAGTAGAGCAGGCTCCAGCGGGAGATCTCCAGGCCGGCCTGAACCGCGTCGCCGATGCCGTCCAGGGTCATCAGGAGGAAAAGGGTGAGCACGGCGCGGCCGATGGAGCCGTAATGCTCGGGGTCATGGCGGGAGAAGAAGACCCAGCCCACCATGGCGTAGACGTACAACAGCAGGGCGCCGACGAGCAGGAAGCTCAGGGCGCCGGGCAGGCTGCGGGCGATCGCGACCAGCACGACGCGCAGCTGCGGCAGGAAGCGGGCGGTGCGCAGGACGCGGGCCAGCCGCAGCAGCCTCAGTACGGTGGTGTTCTCCCGCACGACGGGCAGGAAGGCACACAGGACCACGGCGAGGTCGAAGAGGTTCCACGGGTCGCGGAAGAAGTCGCGGGGGCGGTCGGCGTGTGCGGCCAGGCGCAGGATTATCTCGACGGTGAAAGCGGCAAGGCAGGTGTGCTCGGCGAGCCGCAGCCAGCGCTGTCCGTCGGCGACCAGACCGGAGTATGTCTCCAGGCCCAGCAACGCCGCGTTGGCCACAATGACGCCGAAGACCGTGAGGGCGAACCATCGGGCCTCGGTGATGGTGCGGCAGAGGCCGGCCAGTTCCTGCCGGGCCGGCCGGACGGCGGCCCCTGCCCCGTGGCCGTGATGGTCCGACATCATGCTGTCTCCGCTCCTTCGCGTCGTGCGCCCCTTTTGGCCAACCGGGCTGGAAGGCGGGCTTGTTGAGCGATTACGCTCCAGGAGAGACTTCTACAGCACTGTAGATTGTGGCGGGTGTCCGGTACGCCGTATCGGCCCACGACCGCCCCGGGAGAGAGCAGACCTGATGTTCGGCTTGAGCGAGCTGGCCGTGATCCTCGTCGTCGTCATCGTGATCCTGGGGATCAAGAAGCTGCCCGAGCTGACGCGTTCGGCGGGCAAGGCGGCCCGGATCTTCAAGAGCGAGGCCAAGGCTCTCAAGGAGCAGGACTCCGGGACGCCGACGACTTCGGAAGGCAGTGTGGTGTCCGGCAGCGTCGTCGACGGCGCCCAGCGCTCTCCGCGTGCCTGAAGCCGGCCCCGCTCCGGGGCAGTGGGAGCGCAACGCGCCATCTGCTCCATGACGCCGCCGAGTTGATGCTCGTCCGGCATGGGGTTTTGGCGCCGATCGCCTCGCTGATCAGCCCGAGCCGTTCGGACTCCTCGACCAGCTGGGTGACTGTTCGCGATTGTGGACCGAGGCGGGCTCGTCGCGCGGGATGACCCTGCACAGCCGGACCAGGCTGTTGCTCATCCTGTTCGGCAGCCGGATGAGCGGGCGTACGGCCTTCGCCGGCGCCCGGAAGGGTGGGGAGAGCAGCACTGCCGAGCGCTCGGGGTGGGCGATGGCCCACGACTTGGGGGCCATCGCCCACCACTACCGATGCCGGACAGCGCGGGATTGAGCAGCGCGGACACGGGCGGCTCGGCGATGAAGCCGGCCACGAGACCGGTCACCGTGATACCGAGCTGGGCGCCGGACAGCATGAAGGACGGCCGTTCCAGCACCTGCAGGGCGCGCGCTACCCGCCGGTCCCCTGCCTCGGCCTCGCGCGCAAGGGCGAGACGGTCGGCGGAGCCCAGTCCCTGATGGGCGCGTCGCGCGCGGCTCAGCGGGTGGCGTCGCTCTCCGTGGCGGGACGGCCCGAGGCGGCGTCTCCCGGTGCCGCCCGGATGATGCGCGGCGCTTCCTGCGCCGAGGTGTCACCGGCAGGGGCGGCAGAGGTCTCCGCGGCGCCGTCCTGCTTCATGGCTTTGGCCTCGCTCTTGAGGATGCGCATCGACTTGCCCAGGGATCTGGCGGTCTCCGGCAGTTTCTTCGAGCCGAACAGCACGATCACCACGATCGCGACGATCAGCAAGTGCCAGGGTTCCAGTCCGTTGCGGAGCATCCCGCCCACCCCATTCCCTTCACCGGACAGAGGTGGGTGCCGAGCGCGCCGCACCATCCGCAATGCTTGCTACATTGCGCAACTGTACAACCTTTCGGTGGGGTCAGTCGTCCCCTCCGTATGAGGCAGACGGATGAGGGCGCACACATGACAACCAGCCACCCGGCGGCTCCGCCGCGCCGCAGGCACACGGCACCTCCACCGCGGAACGGCGGACACCACAGCGGCAGCACCAGGCGGCGCCGTAAACGCAGTCCCCTGCGGATCACCCTCCTCATAGCGGTGTCCATACTCGTGCTCGGCACAGCCGGGCTCGGCTGGGTCTTCCTGAACCTGAACGGCAACATCGCCACCTTCAGCGCGGACGGCATCTCCGGCGACCGCCCCAAAGCCGCGAAGGGCGAGAACGTCCTCGTCATCGGGTCGGACGCGCGCACCGGCGGCAACAGCGCGCTGGGCGGCGGCGACAAGAGCGACATCGGCCGCTCCGACACCGCCTTCCTGCTGCACGTCTACGCCGACCGCCGGCACGCCGTCGCCGTATCCATCCCGCGCGACACTCTGGTCACCATCCCGCCCTGCAAGCTGCCGGACGGCTCGTGGACCAAGACGCGGACCGACGCCATGTTCAACGAGGCCTACGCGGTGGGGCAGACAGCCAACGGCAGTCCCGCATGCACCCAGAACACCGTCGAGGAACTCACCGGGCTGCGCGTGGACCACACGGTGGTCGTCGATTTCAAGGGCTTCGCCGAGCTGACGGACGTGGTCGGCGGTGTGAAGGTGTGCCTGCCGCAGGACATCTACCAGAAGGACCTCAACCCCAACCGCACCACCCAGGGCAGACTCCTCTTCAGCAAGGGCGAGCAGACCGTCTCCGGCCAGAAGGCGCTGGACTACGTACGCATCCGGCACGGCATCGGCGACGGCTCCGACATAGGCCGCATCAAGCGCCAACAGGCGTTCGTGGCCAGCTTGATCACGAGGGTGAAGAGCGACGGCATCACCCCCACCAAGCTGCTGCCGCTCGCCGACGCCGCCACCAAGTCGATGACCGTCGACCCCGGTCTCGGCTCGGCCGACAAACTGATCTCCTTCGCGATGTCCCTGCAGAACATCGACCTGCACAACACCAAGTTCGTCACCATCCCCTGGCGGTACAAGGGTGCACGCGTCGCGATCGTCCAGCCGGACACCGACGAACTCTGGGCCGCATTGAAGGCCGACCGGACCGTCGACGGCAAGGACGCCAGCGGCAAGAAGAGCGAGGCGGCGGCCTCCGCCTCGCCGAGCACCGACGAGAACCTGTCCGGAGAAGGCGTCGACGTCGTGGTCTACAACGGCACCACCACCAGCGGCCTTGCCGCACGTGCCGCAGCCACCCTTACCGACCACCACTTCACCGTCACCGGTACGGCGAACGCGAGCACCCAGGACCACGCCATCACAGTGATCGAGTACGGACCGGGGCAGAAGAGCCAGGCCCAGAGCGTCGCCAGGCTCTTCCCGAGCGCCCGGTTGCAGTCGACAACCAGCACAGGCATCAGTGTGACCCTGGGCCGGTCCTACGCGACCGAGGACGCCTCGGCCGAGGCTGCCGCGGTACCCACCACCGTGGCCGACGACGCCCGCTCAGCCGATGACGACCTGTGCTCCAACCTGTCGTACGGGTAGGGCCACCCGGCAGACGCATGTGCACACCATCCAGGAAAGCGGCGTCTTGTCTTCGGCGTGCTCGTCTTCGGGGCAGCGCGTTCATACGATGGCACCTCGCCGACAAAGCTGCTCACTGTCGTTCGTAGCGTGCCCTGGCCACCCTCAGCGCGGCTGCGTAGAGCGCGAGGACGAGGCCGAGCAACGGGTAGTAGAGACCCGGCAGCGGTGCCATGCCGAGCAGCGGAGCGAGCGGGGACAGGGGCAGCAGAAGTCCGGCAGCGGCGAGCCCGGCCGCGGCCCGGCCGACCGGTCCTGACGTCCGGACTTCGGCACCGCGCCGGCCGAGGCGCAGGAGCAGCATCACCAGAGCCTGGGTGAGCAGGTTCTCGGTGAACCAGCCGGAGTGGAACACCGCCTCGTCGTCTCCCGTCCCCGGCCCGTGCAGGGCCAGCGCGAGCACACCGAAAGTGGCCAGGTCGGCGGTGGCGTTGAGGACGCCGAAGCCGGTGATGAAACGCAGGAGGTCCCGCGGGCGCAGAACCGTGGGCCGCCGCAGCGCATTGCGTGCGGGACGGTCGTAGGCGTAGGCGAGCTGGGCGGCGTCGAAGCACAGGTTCTGCACCAGGACCTGTGTGGGGAGCATCGGCAGGAAGGGCAGGAGGAGTCCCGCGCCAAGCATCGCGATGACGTTGCCGAGGTTGGAGGAGAGCGTGGTACGCAGATACGTGGCGATGTTGCCGCTGGAGTACCGGCCTGCGGTGATGGCGTGGTCGATCGCGGTGAGGTCCTTGTCGGCCAGCACCACGTCCGCGCTTTCCCGGGTCACGTTCACGGCGTCGCGCGGACAGATGCCTACGTCGGCGGCGTGCAGTGCGGGCAGGTCGTTGACGCCGTCGCCGAGGAATCCAGTGGTGTGTCCGCCGGCGCGCAGGGCGGTGGTGATCCGGGCCTTGTGCTGCGGTGTGCAGCGGGCGAAGACGGTGGTACGGCGGGCGAGTTCGGTGAGTTCGGTATCGGTGAGAGTATCGATGTCGTCGGCGATCCGTACGTCTCCGGGGGCGAGGCCCAGGTCGCGGCAGACACGGGCCGCCGTACCGGGGTGGTCACCGGTGAGGACCTTGACGGTGACGCCTCGGTCGGCGAATGCCTTGAGGGCGTCGGCCGCGGTCGGTACGAGCGCGTCCCGCAGGGTGACGAAACCCCGGAAGGTCAGGCCGCGTTCGTCGGCCGGGGTGTAGTCGCGGGTGCGGGCGTGGCGTTCGGCGGTGGCGACCCCCAGCACTCGCAGTCCGCTGTCCGCCTGTTCGGCCGCGAGCGCGAGCAGGCGCTCGCGCTCGCGGTCCTCCAGCACGCAGCGTTCCAGTACGGATTCGACCGCGCCCTTGACCACCAGGATGTGGGTGCCGAGGCGCCCGGGGGTGCGTACGACGGCGGTGGCCAGGCGGCGTACCGGGTCGAAGGGGATGGCCGCTGTGCCGTCGTAACGCTCCGCCGCGTCCACGCCGGCCGCCTCCAGGATCGCCTCGTCGAAGGCGTCCGGCGTGGGCAGGTCGGCGAGCTGAAGGGTCCACCAGGCGTTCACGGAGGCCCAGTGCAGTGCCTCGGGCGTGTCCTTGCCCTTGGCGTCGAGTGCGCGGTCCACGACCGGGCGGTCCAGGGTGAGCGTGCCGGTCTTGTCCAGGCACAGCATGTCGACGGCACCGAGGTCGTGCAGCGCGGGCAGCCGCTTCACGATCACCCCGTGCGAGCGGGCGAGGAGTGACGCGCCGCGGGCCAGGCAGGTGGTGACGATGACCGGCAGCATCTCCGGGGTCAGGCCGACCGCCACCGCGACGGCGAACGGCAGGGTCTCCAGGCCCCGGTCGCGCAGCGCCGCGTTGGCCATCAGCACCAGCGGCGGCGTGAGCAGCATGAACCGGATGAGGATCCAGGAGATGCCGTGCACGGACTGGTCGAAGGCGTTCGCCTCGCGGTGCCCGCGCTCCTCGTACCTGTCGGCCAGACGCGTGCGCGGCCCGGTCGCCGACACCACCGCGGTGCCACTGCCTGCGGCGACGCTGCTGCCCTGGAAGCACAGCTGCGGCTGATCGAAGATCCCGCCCGCGACCGGGGGCGGCGCGTCGACGGGGTACTTGGCGACCGGCGCCGACTCCCCGGTCAGCGCCGCCTGGTAGAGGCTCAGCCCGCAGGCCCGCAGGAGCCGTACGTCGGCCGGGACCAGGTCGCCCGGGCCGAGGCGGATCACGTCTCCCGGCACCAGTTGGTCGACCGGGATCTCCCGGGCCACGGACGGCGCGTCCTCGTCGGCGCGCCGCAGCACGGTCGCCGTGGTCGCGACCAACGCGCGCAGCGTCGTCATCGCCCCCTCCGCCCGGTGCTCGCCGGACGAGCGCAGCACGCAACTGACCACGACCAGCACCATGATCACGCCCGCGGTGCCCCAGGAGGCCACGAGCGCCGAGACCAGGGCGAGGCACAGCAGCACGGCGGTGAACGGATCCCGCAGACTGCGCAGAAAACGCCCGAGCCAGGGATCCGGCCGCCGGGTGGGCAGAGTGTTCTCGCCGAACCGGGTCAGACGCTCCTCGGCCTGGACCTCCATCAGCCCGCGCGGCCCGCTGTCCAGCCGCCGCAGCACCTCAAGCGTGGTCGGCGCCGTCCGTTCGTGCATGACTTCGCCGCCGACGGGGCCGTTACCCGCCGCCGACGCGACTGCGGGCCCGGACATCTCCGAGCCCGTTCCCGCGGCCGCGGAGGTCTCAGGCACCGGTCTCGCGCAGTCGGCCCGTCGGCGCCGATGCTCCCTCGGCACGTGCGGCCAGCTGGCCGACCATCAGCCGGACCACGGTCACGATGTCGGGGTCGTCGACGTAGTAGACCTGGCGTCGGCCATCGCGGCGGGAGCGCACGAGACCGGCGAGTCTCAGTTTTGTCAGGTGCTGGCTGACCGCGGGCAGGGCCCCACCCACCCGTTCCGCGAGGTGTGTGACATCGCTCTCCCCCTGCGCCAGGGCCCACATGATGTGCAGCCGCGCCGACGACGCCAGCAGCCCGAACGCAGCGGCTGCCTCGGCCAGCACCCCGGCGGGCGGATCC
The DNA here is from genome assembly GCF_044741025.1 of Streptomyces sp. NPDC088246. Classification (NCBI taxonomy): domain Bacteria; kingdom Bacillati; phylum Actinomycetota; class Actinomycetes; order Kitasatosporales; family Streptomycetaceae; genus Streptomyces; species Streptomyces sp. NPDC088246. The sequence continues at coordinate 383,047 of NZ_JBIURV010000001.1, read as the reverse complement.
TCGGAGCCACCAACGTCTGCCGCCACAGCCCTCTCCCGTCCCGTCGTGATCACCGTCCTGTGCCTCGGCCCAGTCTAGGTGTCCGCCACCCGGCGTCCGTGCCCGTCCGGATCACCGCCGGTGCTCGCGCATCCGCCCGGCCGTCCGACGAGGACGTCCGGGCGGGCGGCAGGATGAGCCGGTCAGTCCTCCTCGTAGTAGTTGTTCACGACCACTTCCGGCTCGTCGTCACTGAACGCCTCGTTGAGCAGCGCACCACCGACCAGACCGGCCGCACCGGCGCCGATGAGCGCACCCGTACCGAATCTGCGGCCGCCCTGCTGGTCCTGGTGGTCTGCGTGCTGGGGCGGATAGCCCTGCTGCGGGTACCCCTGCGGCTGCTGCGGGTAGCCCTGCGGCTGCTGCGGGTAGCCCTGCGGCTGCTGCGGGTAGCCGGGCTGCGGATATCCCGGCTGGGGCGGGGTGTAGTAAGGCGGAGGGGTGGTTTGCACCCGCTGGGCGCAGCCGCCGCACGTCTGGATCTGCCGGGGCACACCCCACTGAGGAGACCATGTCACGGGCGTCATGCCGGGACCGTGGCTGGGGTCGAAGAAGCAGGTCATGGGAGAACTCCCTGTCGGTTGTGGTGGTTGGGCGGCCATCGGCGGCTGTGGCACGACGACGGTCGGTGTCGGTACCGCAGGCGCGGTCGGCGCATACGTACTGGTGCCTCTGTCGTCCGCGGCGTCCGGCGCCGAAGTGGTGGACTTCGGACCCGGCGTCTCACGCAGGACGTCGACGCCGTAGTCGGTGGCGATGCCCGCGAGCCCGGAGGCATAGCCCTGCCCCACGGCGCGGAACTTCCACTCCGCACCGTGCCGGTACAGCTCGCCGAAAACCATCGCGGTCTCCGTCGACAGGCTCCCGGCCACCAGGTCGTAGCGCGCGAGCTCGGCGCCACCCTCCTGGTCGGCCACGCGAATATGGGCGCCGCGCACCTGCCCGAAGTTCTGGCCGCGGGGCACACCCTCGTAGATGGACACCGGAAAGACGATCTTCGCGACGTCTGCCGGAACCTTGACGAGGTCGACATGGACCTGTTCGTCGTCCCCTCCAGCGCCCGCGTCTCCGCTTCCGGAATGGCGGACCGAGCCGTCCGGGCTGCTCAGGTTGTTGAAGAAGACGAAGTGCTGGTCGGACAGGACCTTCCCGGCCCGGTCGCACAGCAGCGCACTGGCGTCCAGATCGCAGCCGGCTCCCACCTGCCATCCCAGCCCCACCGTCACGGCAGTCAGGCCGAGGGCCTGACTGCTCAATGAGACGTTTCCGCCCTTGGTCAGGGGCACACCCATGAACTTCCTCCGCAGTTGCTCCGGCGTTCCGCGCTCGTCCTGCTCAACGCGGTCCGGATCCCTTCAGTTCCATAGTTGCGCAATACTTAAAGTGAGTGTCTCCTGTACGGATCTCGCACCCGGGGAACGCGCAACCGCGAGTGCCCCGCCCCGCGTCCTCGGAGTAGCTGTAGTTTGCGCAACCGAGCAACATAAAACGGCCGGTCGAGCGGGAGACGTTTCCGGACGCGGCCCGGCAAGGAGACGACGACATGGGCATTGTCAGCTGGATCATCCTCGGGCTTCTCGCGGGTGCGATCGCCAAGATCCTGCTTCCCGGCCGCGATCCGGGCGGCTTCATCGGTACGACGCTCATCGGTATCGCGGGCGCCTTCGTGGGCGGCTGGATCTCCGCCCGGTTCCTGGACCGCCCGGTGGAGAAGCAGTTCTTCGACCTGACCACCTGGGGTGCGGCGATCGGCGGCTCCCTTGTCCTGCTCATCGGATACCGCCTCCTGTTCGGCAACTCCCGGGACTGAGCGGCTACGGCTGCCCAGCCCCCGCCGGCCTGGCTACAGGTGTGCGCTGATGGCGGGCAGCAGGTCTTCGAACGTCCGGCCGGCGGCGGGCTCGCCGATTGCCCGCAGCTGCCAGGAGCCGCCGTTCCGGTGGAACTTGGCCATGATCTGCGCCGTGTGGGCACCACCGCCGCTGAGGGTGTAGCGGGCCAGTTCGGTGCCGTTGGCGTCGTCGACCAGTCGGCAGAAGGCGTTCTCGACCTCCGCGAACGTCTGGCCGGTGAAGGAATTGACCGTGAAGACGATCTGGTCGATGTGGGCGGGCACGCGGGCGAGGTCGACGAGGATGGTCTCGTCGTCTCCGCCGGCACCCGCACCGCCGGTGAGGTTGTCACCGGCATGCCGCACGGATCCGTCGTTGCTGGTCAGGTGCTGGAAGAAGACGACGTCGGCGAGCTGACGGTCGGCGAAGAGCAGGGCCGAGGCATCCAGGTCGATGTCCCGGGGGCCGGTGAGCTTGGCCAGGAACCCCTTGCGGGGAGCGGCCTGCCAGCCGAGTCCCATGCGTACGGAAATCAGGGCACTGCCGTCGGACTTGCTCAGGCTGATCTGCTGGCCCTTGCTCAGGTTGACTGACATGCGTCATCTCGCTTTCTGTTGCGGGGTTGTTCAGGGTGTGGTCTACGGGGCGGGGGCTCAGGCGGGCGGCTGCGTGGGCAGGGCAGCACGCCTCTGTCCAGAAGAGCCTGCAGCCATCACTCCCGGGCTCGGTCCACGAGCTCGCCGCTCACACGGCTCCGGCGTCGAAATCGGGACCGCCGTGCTGTCGGACCGCCGTATGCGGCAGGGCGCTGAGCCCGATGGCCGCGGTCACCACCGCGGCGAGCGCGAGCACCCGTCCGGCCGCTGGTCACCGACGGCGTCCGTGACTCGCCGCAGCCGACGCCTGGGCGTACAGACGCGGCGAGGACCTGAAGGCGGGGTCGTCGAACAGCCCGGAGCGGATGCCGAGGAGGCCGAGCACGAGGCGCAGCACCGACTCGAAGTCCGCGCGGCCTCCGGACGGAGGCTGGACGCGCCGGTCACGCCATCTCCCTGGCAGACTCGATGGACACCACCCGGACGTTCGTCCCCGCGTACGGACGGGTGAGGGCCAAGGACGCGGCCCTCACCCTGATCGTCTGCGCCGAGCTCTGTCAGACATTGACGCCGAAGTCTGCGGCGATCCCGGCCAGACCTGACGCGTACCCCTGGCCGACGGCACGGAACTTCCACTCGGCGCCGTTCCGGTACAGCTCGCCGAAGACCATCGCGGTCTCGGTCGAAGCATCCTCGGACAGGTCGTAGCGGGCGAGTTCGGCACCGCCGGCCTGGTTGACCACACGGATGAAAGCATTGCGTACCTGCCCGAAGCTCTGCCCGCGCGCCTCGGCGTCATGAATGGAGACCGGGAAGACGATCCTGACGACGTCGGCGGGCACGCCGGTGAGGTTGACCTTGACGGACTCGTCGTCGCCCTCGCCTTCGCCGGTGAGGTTGTCGCCGGTGTGCTCCACCGAACCGTCCGGGCTGGTGAGGTTGTTGTAGAAGACGAAGTGCTGGTCGGAGAGGACCTTGCCCGACTCGTTGAGCAGCAGAGCGGACGCGTCCAGGTCGAAGTCGGCACCGGCCGTGGTCCGCACATCCCAGCCCAGGCCGACCAGCACCGCGGTCAGGCCCGGCGCCTCCTTGCTCAGCGACACATTGCCGCCCTTGGCCAGGGAAACACCCATGACTCATCCCTCCACGCACGCGGTCGCCACGGATCCGGGAGACGGACCCGAACTGAAATCTACAACACTGTAGAAGTTACGGAGGGGGCGACGCGGACAGGCGCCGCCAATTTGCGCCACCCGCAGACTTCCCCGCACAAGGAGCCGAAGAGGAAGCGCATATGACGGCATGCCAGACACCGGGGTTCCTGCCGGGCTGGAGGCCCCACTTGCCGGCCGCCCTGTACGCCGGACGTCGACCGGTACCGGCCACCCGCGTGCGGGAGATGTTCGACGGCGACCTCGCCCACACCACCGTGGTCACCTGCTGACCCGGCTCTGAGCCAAGGGGGCGGAACCCCGCGAGCGAGGCGGGCGCGCCTCCCTGGGGCCGCAGCTGTCGGCGTCGGGCCTTCGCCGCCCCGCCCGAGGACGACGAACGGCTCCTGCGCGCGCTGTCGGCCCCTCGGCGCCGCAGGGTCTCCGGCCCCTGCCGCACTCGCCGAGCATGGAACCGGCCCGCAGTGGTTGACGCACCGCGGCCACACGTGCCGTGATCGCTGGGCTGTGGGCACGGGGTCTATACGATGTGAGGCTCACGAATGCCCCAGGGCGAAGCGGGATCAGGCAGGAGGCAGAGCGAGGGTGGCGGAATCTCCTCTGCGTGGTCAGCGCCGAGCACAGGGCGAGCTGGAGACGCAGGTCCTCGCGGCGCTGCACACTGCTGAGGGGCCGGCCACCGCGGGCTGGGTGCAGGAGCACCTGGACGCCGACCTCGCGTACACGACCGTGATGACGGTCCTGGCCCGGCTGCTGGGCAAGAACGCCGTCACCCGCAGGCGGGAGGGCCGGTCGTTCGTGTGGTTGCCCGCCGCTGACGAGGCCGGGCTCGCCGCGTTCAAGATGCACAAGGTGCTGGACGGTGAGCGCGATCGGAGGGCTGTGCTGGCCAGTTTCATCACCGCACTGCCGGCCGATGACGGGCAACTGCTGCGCGAACTGCTGGACCAGGCGGACGACGGGTCGGAGGACTGACGTCTCGTGGGAATCTTCGTCTTCCTGCCGCTGGTGCTGCCGTTGACTGCGTGGCCTGTCGCGCGTTTGGCCGAGAAACACCTGCATCCACGCACTGCCACCGGGCTGCTGACCGGCGTGTCCGGTGTCATGGCCGTGTGCAGCACGCTGTGCCTGGCGCTGCTGATGGTGGTCGGCACCGCGCAACTGCCCGGAAACCCGCTGCCGGACGGCTGGTCGGATCCTGAGGTGCGCGAGAGCGTGCCCCGGCATGAGATCGCCGGAAAGGCCGCGATTCCCGCGCTGATCGCGGTCGTCATGAGCTGCGGCCGGGCCCTGTTCCGCCACCGCTGGGTACGGTGGCGCGCCCACAACGCGCTTTCGGGCCTGCCCCGCACAGGCGTGGCGGTGCTTCCCGACGCCGAACCGTACGCCTACGCACTGCCCGGCGGGCCGCGCGACCGGATCGTGGTGTCCACCGGCATGCTTGCCTGCCTCACCTCACGGGAGCGCCGGGCCCTGTTCGCCCACGAGCGCACCCATCTCGCCGCCCGGCATCACCGCCACCTCCTGACCGTGCAACTGGCGGCCTGCGCCAACCCGTTCCTGTGGCCCCTGCGCACGGCGGTGACTTACTCGGCCGAGCGGTGGGCGGACGAGGAGGCCGCCCAAGCCGTCGGCAGCCGCAAAACCGTCGCTCGTGCGATCGGCAAGGCCGCTCTCGTCTCGCGCAGCACCTTCCCGGCGACGCTCGCGGCCCTCGCCGCATCCGGCCCTCTCCCGCGCCGGGTCTCGGCCCTGCTCGGTCCACCGCCTGCGGCGCGCACCTGGCCGCCCGCCTTCACCATGGTGGGCCTGGCGCTGTGGGCCGCGACTACGGGCGCCGCCCTGTCCGCGATGTTCTCAGCGAATTCGGCGGTCACATTGGCCCTGCTCCTGCACGCGGCCACACCGCTCTAGCCGGCCCACAGGCCGAGCGGACCCGGGTTGCCGTGTCTTCCGGCGCGCTCCTCGGCGGGGTTGCCGCATCCGGCCACGGAACGTCGTGGCAGATCCGCCGGGTTACGCGCGCAGGAAGGTCAGTACGGCCAGCACCCTGCGGTGCGTCTCGTCGGCCGGTGGGAGGTCCAGCTTGGCGAGGATGTTGCCGATGTGCTTGCCCACCGCGGCCTCGGAGACCACCAGGTCGCGGGCGATCGCACCGTTCGACCTGCCCTGGGCCACCAGGGCGAGCACCTCGCGTTCCCTGGCGGTGAGGCGCTCCAGTGGATCGCGGCGGCGGCGCAGGAGTTGGCGTACGACCTCCGGGTCGACGACCGTGCCACCGTCGGCGACCTCCTGCAGGGCGTCGGTGAACTCCTCGATCTGGCCGACCCGGTCCTTGAGCAGGTAGCCGACGCCCGAGCCGTCCCCGGAGTCGAGGAGGTCCGCGGCGTACGTGCGTTGCACGTACTGGCTCAGGACCAGCACCGGGAGGGCGGGCTGCTTCTCGCGGAGCCTCACCGCCGCGTACAGGCCCTTGTCCTGGAAGCCGGGCGGCATCCGGACGTCGGTCACGACGATGTCCGGGCCGTGCTCGGCCACCGCCGCCGTGAGCGCCTCCGCGTCTCCGACGGCCGCGACCACCTCGTGGCCGAAGCGGGTGAGCAGGCCGATGAGGCCCTCGCGCAGCAGCACGCTGTCCTCGGCCAGAACTACGCGGAGCGATCGGTCCACTCGCAAGGAATCTCCACACGCAATCGGGTCGGGCCCCCGGCCGGACTGGACAGGGAGAGTCTGCCATCCAGTACGGACACCCGGTCGGCCAAGCCGGTCAGTCCGCTGCCGCCGCCGGATGTGCTCGCACCGCCCCGTCCGTCGTCGTGGATCTCCAGGAACATCCGGCCTCCTGCGTGGCCGCCGCTGACCGCGACGCGGTGCGCGCCGCTGTGTCTGGCGACGTTGGCCAGTGCCTCGCAGACCACGAAGTACGCGGCTGCCTCGACGGCTTCGGGGAATCTGCCGGGCAGTTCGAGGTCCAGGTCGACGGGGATCACGGAACGGTCGGCGGCGTCGGCGACCGCGGCCTGGAGGCCGTAGTCGGCGAGGACTTTGGGATGGATGCCGTGGATCAGCTCGCGCAGCTCCGCGAGAGCCTTGCCGGCCTCCTCGTGGGCCCTGGCCAGTTGGTCGGCCAGGGGGCCGGGCGGGGCGTCCAGACGGGCCAGCCCGAGCATCATGGTGAGCGCGACAATGCGCTGTTGGGCCCCGTCGTGCAGATCGCGTTCGATACGGCGGCGTTCGGCCTCGAAGGCGTCGACCAACCGGACCCGGGAACGGGTGAGTTCCATGACCCGGGCGTCCGGCTCGGCTGATCGGTATGTGAGCAGGAAGCGGGTCAGCTCCGACCTCGCTCCGGCCAGCAGGCCCAGGAAGTAGCAGCCGAGCATCAGAGTGACGAGTCCGCCCGCCGCGGTCGCGAAGGCTTCGGGCCACGTCGTGACCGTCCACAGCTTCACCACCCGGGCCTCCGCGCCGTCCCCGTACACCTCCATCACCACGGGAGTGCTCACCACCGCCAGTGGGACGACCGTGCAGATGCCCACCGCGAGGGCGTCGAGTGGCCACAGGACCACCGCCAGCAGCAGCACGTACCCGAGTTCCCGCCAGGTCGCCCGCTCCCGGAACCGGCACGTCATCCAGCTCCACAGCCCCGGTTCCTCCGGCCGGCGGTGCGGGTCGGAGGCCGGGGTGCGGTCCATGAGGCGGAGCCTGCGCCGCTCCAGGGCCGCGACCGGAATCCCGGTCAGAGCGAGGAGGGCGAGCAGCGGCAGTCCGATCAGTGCGAGGGAGAGCGCACCGCCCACGGCCACGCCGATCACGATCACCACCAGGACGACCGCGCCGGCCAGGGCACCGCTGATCAGGTAGCCGGCCGACCTCCAGGGCCAGGGCGTCAGCAGATAGCGGAGGGTCGGCAGGGCCTGCCACACAGTGCGAGGGCGCATGGCCCCACCGTAGGAGACGGTCCCGGGGCGGTTACATCCGTGCTGCCCGAGTTCCGGGGGTAGGGCCGGCCCTACCCCCGGCCGCGATCGTGACGGGGGGCAGAGGGCCTGTGAGATCGCTGTCGTAGCCCTCGACCGTGCGGCCCACGACGAGGTCGGCATACTTGTCACCGTCGATGTGGTCGGCGGTGATGGTCTCGCCGGCCTGGAGGCGGAGCACTCCGGCGCTCCGCGCCTCCGGTCCAAGGATCGCATTCCCGCCCGGCCTGAAGGCCGGGATTCCCTGCGGGGATCAGGGATGACGGACTTCTTCGAGCAGCCGGAGGCGGCGGACGAGGCGATGGTCCCGCCGGCCGAGGTCTTCCACCTCGCGTGATGCGCGGGCGGGCCGGCACCTTCACGGTGGGAGGAACCGGCCCGTCGTCCTACCCGGCGGCCACAGCCAGCAGTGCGAACGCGGCGAGGGACAGGGCCGTCCGGATCCGGTGGAGGTTGTTCCAGCGGGACTCGAACGCCTCGCGGGCCGCGCTGTCATCGCCGCCCTCGGACGCCGCGAGCGCCTTGTTCAGCGGGATGTTCCCGGCGATCGTGATCAGGTGGCTGCCGACCGCGCAGACCAGCGCCGCCACTGCGAGCGCCCGGTCCGCGTCGTCGTCGGCTCCCACGACCACGGCGGCCGGCAAGGCGATCACACCGACGAAGAGGACCAGGAAGGCCGGTGAGGGCACCTTCTCGTTGAAGCGGCGCATCGCGGCCGTGAACCGCTCGTCCGGCAGTACCGCGATGCCGGGCATGATCGCCATCAGGAACGTCAGCAGGAAGCCGGCATAGAGGCCGGTCGTGATCACGGCGAGCGTCGCCAACAGAGAGGACATGGTGCACATCATGGCGTCGGCGGGCGGGCCGCACAGCCCACTTTCATATGCCGGTGCGGCCCGACGCCTCCCCCGGTCAGTCCATCTCGCCTTCCGGTGCGCCTCCGGACCCGTTGTCGCCCCCGCCGCCCTTGAGCCGGTCGGCCTGTCCGATCGCGGTCGCCAGCTTCCGTACCGAGTCGTCCTCGGTCCCGGAAGCCAACTTGTCAGCATGTGAGGCGAGTTCTCCGAGTCCGGGCGCACCCGGCAGCCGGCCTCCGCGCAGCGCATCGGCGAAATAGGCGGCGACCGCCGTCACTTGGAGCCGCTCGCTGTCGCCGCCCCACAGCGGACCGTCGATCGCTTTCGTCCCGACCGCCCCCGTCTGCTCGTGCGGGGCCCGGGTCCTGGGGTCCAGCCAGCGCACGGTCGCGGTCGCCACATGCCCGGAGGCACCGTCCCGGAGGTGTACGGCGTAGAGCGCCGTCACCGTGTGGCCGGGGCCGACCTCGCCGCCGTCGACGCGGTCGTTGCGGAAGTCCTCGTCGGCGACCTTCCGGTCCTCGTAACCGATCAGCTTGAACTTCTCGACGCTCTCCGGGTCGAAGGCGACCTGGGCCTTGGCGTCGCGCGCCGTCAGTTCGAGGTGTGCGGGCAGTTGGTCGACGAAGACCTTCCGGGCCTGGGTCTCGTCGGCGATGTACGTGGTGTGGCCGTCGCCCTTGTTGGTGAGCTGTTCCATCAGCGCGTCGCCGTAGTCGCTGCCGACGCCGACGCCGAAGAGGGTGATGCCGTACTCGCGGCGGGCGGAGTCGATGCGTTCGAGGATGGCTGCGGCATCGGTCTCCCCGGTGTTGGCGAGGGCGTCGGAGAGCAGGACGACCCGGTTGCTGGCGCCCTTGACGCGGCCGTCGACGGCCTCGTCGTACCCGCGCCGGATGCCTGCTTCCACGTTGGTGGAGTCGGTGGGTTCCATGGAGTCGACCTTGTCGCGGATCCTGCCGCGGTGGTCCCGTAGCCGGGTCATCGGCAGCAGTGTCTTCGCCTCGTCGCTGAAGGTGACCAGGGAGATCGAGTCGTCGTCGCGGAGTTCGTCGGTGAGGATGCCCAGGGACTTCTTCACCAGGTCGAGGCGGCCCGGTTCGGCCATCGAGCCGGAGATGTCGACGACGAAGGTGAGCGCGGCGGGCGGGCGCTCGTCACGGGCGGGGGCGGCCCGGGTGGCCAGGCCGACCCGTACCAGCGACCAGCCGTCGGCCCCGGCACGGGCGCCGTCGACGTTCACGGTGAAGCCGTTGCCGGCCGGGCGCCGGTAGCCCTGGCGGAAGCTGTTGACGAACTCCTCGGGCCGCACGGTGGCCGGCTCCGGCAGGTTGCCGTCGGCGAGGGTGCGGCGCGCATACCCGTACGAGGCGGTGTCGACGTCCAGGGCGAAGGTGGACAGGTAGTCGGGCGGCGCGGATTCCCGCGGCCCGTCCTGCTTCTTCGAGCCGTCCGCGCCTTTCGCGCCGTCGTTGTCGGCCGCACCGCCCGACGCGGCGGGTGCGGGGGCGGGGGCGGCCCGGCGGTCGGCGGAGGAGTACTTCGTTCCGTCGGATGCCCCCGAGCACCCGGTGAGCAGCATCCCGCACGCCAGCAGCACGCCGAGTGCCCCTCGCCATGTCCGTACGTACTTCCCTGTCCGGCGTTCCATGCCCTGCCCCCAACGTCGTCGTGTCAGCACTTGTGAATGTGACGTGCGAGACGGTGCCGAGGAGCAGACGAAGACGTTGCGGATGAATCTCGATGCGGCAACGGAGGCCGGGGAATCGGCGGAAGGTCAAGCTCAGGACACGATGTCCTTACGGCTGAACCCCCGGAAGGCGAAAGCGAACAGGATCAGGGCATAGGTCACCGAGATCGCCGCGCCCTTCGCCATGCCGCCCCATTCAAGATCGGGCTGGAGCGCGTCCGCCCAGGCGAACTGCCAGTGCGCGGGCAGGAATTCGCGCCAGGACCCGAGCGCGGTGACGGCGTCCAGCACATTGCCGACGATGGTCAGCCCGACCGCCCCGCCGACCGCGCCCAGCGGGGCGTCGGTCTTCGTCGACAGCCAGAACGCCAGCCCGGCGGTGACCAGTTGGGAGACGAAGATGAACGCGACGACGAGCGCCAGGCGCGGCACGGTGGCCGAGGTCGCCAGCGCCCCGCCGGTGGGGAGTTCGAGCGGCCCCCAGCCGTACGCGGCGGCTCCCGCGGCCAGTGCGACGAGCGGCAGCAGCACCATCGCGGCCAGACTGAAGCCGAGCGCCACGACGAGCTTGCTCCACAGCAGCCTGGCCCGTGGCACGGGCGCCGCCAGCAGATAGCGCAGCGAGGACCAACTGGCCTCGGAGGCGACGGTGTCCCCGCAGAACAGCGCCACCGGGACGACGAGCAGGAACCCGGCGGACACGAACAGGCATGTCGCGGCGAAGTTCGCGGCGGACGCGGTCGCGGTGTCCATCAGGGTCAGCCGGTCGCCGCCGCCCCGGGAGGACGGCGTGCCGCCGATCGCGAACGCGGCGATCAGGATGAACGGCAGCGCCGCCAGCACCCCGCCCATGAGCAGGGTGCGGCGCCGGCGCAGCTGACGTACCGCCTCGACGCGCAGCGGCAGGGTGTGCCGGGCGCGGTAGCCGGGAGCCTCGGCGGCTTCTGTGACATCGACTGCGGCACTCATGCGGAGCCTCCGGAGATCAGGGTGAGGAACGCGTCCTCCAGGCGGCGGTGCGGCCCGACACCGGTCAACGGCATGTCCAGCCGCACCAGTTCGGCGATCAGCTCGGACGAGGTGGCGCCGTCGAGCCGTACGAGCAGTCCGCGGCCGTCGTCCGTACGGACGGCCGAGCCGATCCCCGGCAGTGCGGCGACCTTGCCCACGAGGGGTTCGGCCACGTCCTGCGCGCTGGTGACGAGCAGCATGTCGCCGGAGCCGGTGATCTCGGCGACCGGGCCCGCCTGGACGAGCCGGCCGCGGTCCATGACCACGAGGTGGGTGCAGGACTGTTCGACCTCGGAGAGGAGGTGGCTGGAGACGATGACGGTCCGGCCCCCGGCCGCGTACCGGATCATCACGTCGCGCATCTCGCGGATCTGGGGCGGGTCGAGTCCGTTGGTCGGTTCGTCGAGGATGAGCAGGTCCGGCATCCCGAGCATGGCCTGGGCGATGGCGAGCCGTTGCCGCATGCCCTGCGAGTACGTGCGGACGGCACGCGCCAGGGCGTCGCCGAGCCCGGCGATCGCCAGGGCCTCCTCGATGTACGCGTCCTCGGCGGGCCGCCCTGTGGCCTGCCAGTACAGCTCCAGGTTGGCGCGCCCGGACAGGTGCGGCAGGAAGCCGGCTCCTTCGACGAACGAGCCGACGCGGGACAGCACGGGCGCTCCCGGCCGGATGGCCTGCCCGAAGACGCGGATCTCGCCGTCGTCGGGCGTGATGAGCCCCATCAGCATGCGCAGGGTGGTGGTCTTGCCCGCGCCGTTGGGTCCGAGGAGGCCGAGCACCTGCCCCTTCTCGACCCGGAAGGACAGTTCCTTCACGGCGTACCTTTCGGCGGACCTGGCGTACTTCTTCGACAGGCCGGTGATCTGGAGAGGCACCCCGGCGAGCGCCGGCTCGGGTGCGGGGGTCGCGGTACGGCGGCGGGCGGTGAGCAGCAGCAGGGCGGCGATCACGACGGCGGCGGCCGGGAGCCCCCAGGTCCACCAGGGCGGGGTGGCCGCCGCGGTCTTCAGGGCGGGGGCGGTGGGGACGGTCAGCGGGCCGGCGGCGGTCACCTCGTACGTCGTCGGCTCGGCCGGTGAGGCGTAGCCGAGGTCGGTGGCGGAGAGGACCATGCGGAGCCGGTGTCCCGCGTCGAATTGGTGGTCGATGGCGGGGAGCGTCAGCTGCACGCCCCTGCCCTGCTGGGACTGCGGAATCCGGAAGGGTGCGACCAGCTGGGAGGGCAGCACCTGCTGCTTGCCGTCCGGCGACACGTCGTACACCTTCCCGAACAGCACGGCGTCGCCCCGTTCCGCATCGACGACGACCCGCACGGTCGGTGAGCCGGTGACGCGCAGGGACTTGCCCAGCGGGGCCGAGTCGAAGCGGGCGTACTGCCCGGGGAAGTCGATCGAGAGGCCGACGCCGAGGGACGACAGCCGGGAGAGACCGCCGCCGACGCCGGGAACGGCCGAGATGGCGGGCGGGTTGGCGCCGGCCGGGTTACGGAACGTCTGCGTCCGGCGCCCGAGGTCGATCGTTTCTCCTCCGCTGTTCAGCCCCGGATACGTATCGCTGCTGGCCCCACGCGTGAGGGCGGCCCCGTCGGTGGAGTCGATACCTCCGGTCCGGGTGACGCGGAAGCCGGGCCCGGTGTCGGTGCCCTTGTCGCCCTTCAGATACCGGTCGAACCATGCGCCGATCCGCTGCCGCACCCGGTCGGTCTCCAGGTCACCGCCGTCGTGCCCACCGGCGATCCAGTCGACGGCGACCGGCGCACCGTTGCCGCTTATCGCCTCGGCCATGGCGTCGGCCTGGCCGAGCGGGAAGAGGGAGTCGGACTGCCCCTGCACGATGAGCGCGGGCACCTTGATCCGGTCGGCGACGGCGCTCGGGGAACGCTCGGTCAGCAGCGCTCGCGCGGCGGCGTCCGGCTTCCCGCTGACGGCGATCCGTTCGTACATGTCGCAGAGCTGCTTCTCGAACTTCTGGCAGCCGCCACCGGTGGTGACGAAGATTCCGGCCCAGAGCTTCTTGAAGACCCCGTCGGGGAAGAGGGCGTCGGCCAGGTTCCAGTAGGTGATCTGCGGTGCGATGGCATCGACGCGCTTGTCGTACCCGGCGGCAAGGAGCGAGACGGCTCCGCCGTAGGAGGCCCCGGTGACCCCGATTCGGGGGTCGCCCTTGGCGTCGAGCTCCACCTCGGGCCGGTCCGCCAGCCAGTCGATCAGCCGGGACACGTCCTTGACCTCGCGGTCGGGGGCGTTGAGTGCGATCTCCCCGCCCGACTTCCCGAACCCGCGGGCGGACCAGGTCAGCACGGCGTACCCGGCACCGGCCAGTTGTTCGGCCTGCGCCCGTACATCGTTCTTGCTGCCGCCGAATCCGTGCCCGATCAGCACGGCGGGCCTGCGCTGCGTGCCCCCGGTGGTGAAGTAGGAGGTGTCGATGGACACGCCGTCCACGCGCATCATCCGGTCCTGGCGGTGCACGGCGGGCCCGCCGTCGTCGGCAGTGGCGGTCCAGGTGCCCGCACCGGCCAGCACGACGAGCGCCGTGAGGCCCGCGGCCCACCGGCCGCGTTTACGGGGCAGCAGTCGCCGCCACCGGGACGTACGCGCAATAGGGGTCTCCATGGTTCACGACCCTAAGCCGACAGTCGTGGTGCGCGGGCAGCCGCCAGGGGGAACTCTCCGGCCTTCTTGCGGCGTACGGCACTCCCCCGCCGTACTCCATGTGCGGTATGCCGCGCCGTTCGGGCGGGCGCGTTCGACACGGCCGCGCGATCGGATCGCGGGAGCTCTCGTGGGCTGGCACCCTGCCGACATGAATCACGCAGAGGTACTGCTCATCGGCGGGCGCGCGGGCGTAGGCAAGTCGACCGTGGCCTGGGAGGTTTCGGCGCAACTGCGGGCCGTCGAGGCGGCGCACGCGGTCGTGGAGGGCGATCTGATGGGCCAGGTCCATCCGGCGCCGAAGGGCGATCCGCACCGCGCGGGGATCACCGAGCGCAATCTGGCGGCGGTCTGGTCCAACTTCGCGGAACTCGGCTACCGGCGCCTGATCTACACGAACACGGTGAGCGTGCTGCCGGAGTCGGCGGTGATGTTCGAGCGAGCGATGGGTGCGGATGTACGGATCGTCCGCATCCTGCTCACCGCCTCCGATGCCACGACGTACGGCCGGCTCTCGGGACGCGAGATCGGCTCGGAACTGGACCGTGAGGTGGCGAACAGTGTCCGCAAGGCCCGTCTCCTGGACGAGCATGCACCGGCGGACACGGTCCGGATCGCGACGGACGGGCGGAAGGTGACGGACATCGCGCGCGAGGTGGTGGCCGTCACGGGGTGGGGGGACCCGGTGGACCCGGCCGTCCGACCGGGCCCACCGTGGTCCTGAGCGACTCACATGGTGTTGACGATGAGGCCGATGTGGGTGAAGTAGTTGAGCCCGCCGAAGAGCAGGAACGCCAGTCCGGCCAGACCCCAGACGACTCCGATGACCGGAGCCATCCAGCTCTTGGGCCGGTGCAGCGCGAACGGGAACAGGAGCGCACCGATGCCCACGAGGACGTACAGCCCGGACATGAAGCTCGCTTCCACCATCGGCCACTTCGCGAATTCTCCGGAGATGGGTTCCTCGGGCGGCGCGGCGAAGAGGGTGTATTTCCAGCCCGCGGCGGCGATCCCGAAGCAGGCGAGCCCGAGGCCGAACACGAAGACGGAGATGGGCGAGGCGACGCGGGCCGTGCGGACGATGCGGTCGGCGCTGTTGAGTTCGGCGCCGCGTTTCCAGAGGTAGAAGGACGCGGCCAGCAGAAAGACGCCGAAGGCGAGTGCCGGCTCGCCGAAGATGACGTTGTCGAACGGGAAGCCCTGTCCGGCGAGCGGCCAGGTCAGGGTCATATGGAGGCCGGTGGTGACAAGAGTGAAGCCGATGGCCCCGAACGCCAGCACCCAGCCGTCGGGGGTGATGACGCGCCCGGACGCGAGGATCTGACGCCCCAGCGCCACCACGAGCAACAGCCCGGCACCGGCGGCCACCGCCATGATCGTGTTGTACGTCGGCATCCTGGCCCAGTCGACCTTCAGGCCGGATGCCGCCAGGGGGATGGCATGGTGGGTCATGCGCGGAGCGTAACGCCAGATATATCCCTTATAGGGCATTAACTCTTTTGCCCGGGTTACGGGTCAGGCCGTCGCCCCCGCCGGGAGCCCGGCACCGGCCGACGGGTACGGGGACTCCCGCGGCAGGCGTTCCGCCGCGTCGTCGAGCCGCCCGGCCCGCACCAGTTCATGGATCTGCCGGGCGAGCGGGGTGACGTCACGGATCGACACCGTCCACTCGTCCGCGTATCGCCGCGCCGCATCCCCCGAGAGCCCGAGCTGGAGGGAACGGTACGCGAGCCGGTCCAGGCGGAGGTCGCGCTCGGGGTCCCACTGGACACGGGCCGGGCTCCGGCGCAGGTTGCGCTGCCAGGCGGCACGGTCGGGGTGAACTCCCCTTACGTAATGCGAGAGTTCGGAGTTCGCCAGGGCCCAGTCGAAGCCCTCACGGGTGATCTCGACGGCCAGGACGGTCTCCTGGCCCTCCTTCGTGGCCCAGCCGCAGCGGTACATCATCCACAGGAAGCTCGGCTTGATCCATGTCATGCGGTCGCGCTTCCAGACTTCCGGGAAGCGCCCGTCGCGCACGGCCGGAAGACCGATGAACGGGGCGTACGCCTGGTAGACGGTGACGGTCGTATCGGTGTACTGGGCGCGGATCTCGTGCTGTGGCCTGGTCGGGGCGGTCATGACCTCATCACAGCACCGGTCCGACCGGCGCGGCGAGCGAGTTTCGCGTGCGGCGGAGCCCCCGGCCTCCTTCGGGGCGTACACCGTGCCGGTCGGGACGATGGTGTGGCCCGGCACAGTGATCACGGTCGCGACGACGGTGTCCGCGTTCCTGGTCTCGGGGGCGGGTGGGCGCCGTTCCGATGGAACGGACGATCGCCGAGGCGGTCGGTGCCGAGAGGACCGCGGACGGTAAGGGCTGTCCCGTAATCCCTGGCGGATCAGCGCACGGCGTCAGATGCGGTGCATCGCAAGGCGGAGGGGCGTCCTCATACTGGGCGTATTCGGGCGTTCCGACAACGCGGCGAGGTGCCGTAGCTGTCGTCGTGCGCCCGCCAGGGATTACGGGACAGCCCTTACGCGTTGACATCGCGAGGCCGGAAAAGGGGAGCTGCTTTTGCGGCTCCCCTTTTCCGGCCGGGGTGGACGGGCCCTGGCACGCCCCGCGAGCCGGTGCAGCCCCTTCGAGCATTACCTGGGAGGTAATTGAGGTGGCCCCGTGCCGGTCATTACCTTCCCCGTATGGGCATGCGTTCCACAGAAGACGACGGAGTCCTGGGGCTGCTCCTGCGTGACCTGCGGCGCCAGAAATCGCTCAGCAAGCAGGCACTTGCCGAGCGGGCCGGCTTTTCCCTCAGCCATCTGAGGAGAATCGAGGCCTGCGAACAGACGCCCGACGCCGAGACGGTTCTCCACATCGCCCAGGCGCTCGGGCTGCCGCCCGCGCACCGGCAGCAGCTCGTTGCCCGTGCGACCGCGGCGGGAAGGCTGCGCTGGTACGACAGCGTCCCCCCGTTACCGGCCGACGCTCGCCCGGTTCTGGAGAAGGTACTGACCGGCCATGAACCGTATCCGGCCATGGTCACCGACAGCTGCTGGAACATCGTGGCTCTCAACCACACGATGGAAATGCTGATGAGCGATGTCGCCGGCCATCTCCTGGCGCCCGCCAATTTCCTCCGCATCATTCTGCACCCGGAGGGGCTGGCACCACATCTGACCAATCTTCCCCAGGTGAGATACCACGTCATACGAATGCTCCGGCGATGGAGCGCAATCACCGGGGACGGCCGCCTGCGGGAATTGGAAGCGTCCATAGCGGGCCTTCCATCGGCGCAGGATGCCGAATTGGCCAAATCCGAGGAGGCCGAATTCACCGCATCCGGGGAGGCGGACCGCCTGCTTCTGCCCATCGAGCTGTACCGGGAGGGGCACCTGTTGACCTTCTTCCACATCGTCACCTCGTTCGGAGAGCGCCCCGGCACCCTCTTCTCCGATCTTCCATCCGGTCCGCTGAGCGGCATCGCGCTCGAATCGTTCCTGCCGGCGAATACCGAGACCCGGTTCCTCCTCGGTTCGCCCGCCCCGGTGTTCCCCGATGCCGGGAGCACCTCAGGGCCCACTCGGCACACACCTCCAGGTCAGCAGCATGACAACGAAAGGAAGACCTCATGATGTCGTCCCAGAACGCTGGTACGGTCCCGGCGACGGACGCCGCCCGTTCCGACAGCCTTCTCCGATTCGCCCTCGTGGCGGACGTGATCCTGACCGGTGCGAACGGCATCGGATACCTCGTACTCGCCACGGTCCTGGACTCGTTCCTCGGCGTGCGCCTCTCGGTGCAGTACCCGGTGGGCGTGTTCCTCACCGTGTACGCCCTGTGGGTGCTGGTCGTCTCCCGCCAGGAGAGCATCAACCGCGGCGCGGTCGCCGTCATCATCACCCTGAACGTGGCCTGGGCCGTGGCCAGCGTCGCGGCTGTCGCCGTGGACGCACTGACCGCGACGGGGATCGGCAACGGCTGGATCGTGTTCCAGGGCCTGGTCGTGGCGGCCATGGGTGCACTCCAGTACGTGGGCCTGCGGCGCATGTGAGGGCGCGCCGGGCAGGGTTGAACCGGGGCCGGCACACCATCAGCGGGACGTCAGGGCCATGTCAGGCCCCTCTGGCAGACTCTCAACTGTGAACGGGACGGGAAACCGGACCGGAAACACGGAGAGGTGCCCGGAGTGGTTTATCGGGGACCGCGCGCAAGCAAGGTCGGGCCCTCAACGGTCCACGCAGGTTCGAATCCTGCCCTCTCCGCAGCACGCAGCAATGGATCCGGCCCTGCACTCCATCAGGAGCAGGGCCGGATCTGTCTGACTTCCCGCTGCGCGGCGGCAGACCGCATTACCCGTCTATTCTCGTGGGGCGTGCAGGATGACTTCCAGTGTTACAGCAGACAGCATCGACTTCGACAACACGCTCCGCGCCGTGGCGGAGTTCAGCGACAATCCCAGCGCATTCCTGGCCCTCAGCAGCGGTAATTCCCGCTTCGCGCTGCCCGGGGTTCCAGGAGTGATCGTGTACCGGACCTCCGGGCCGTATCTGGTGCAGTTCGGCGGTCCCCTGTCTCCCCCGGACGCCGCGGGCCGGCTGCTGAAGGGCTTTCTGGAGTTCGCCGCGGCCCAGGAGCGTCCGGTCGTGTCGGTGCAGCTCCAGCAGGCGGAGACCGGTCTGTACGCCGAACACGGCTTCACCGTGAACCAGGTGGGTGCGTCGTACGCCATCGACCTGGCCGATTTCAGCCTGCGCGGCACGCGCTTCATGCAGCTGCGGAACAAGATCGCCCGCTCGTTCCGGGCCGGTCTCACCGTGACGGAGAGTCCGCTGGCGGGCTGCGCGGAGGCGGTGGCGGAGGTCGACCGTGCCTGGCTGGGCAGCAAGGGCGAGCACGCCAAGCCGCTGGAGTTCCTGGTGGGTGAGCTCGGCGGTGAAGCGCAGGCGCTGCGCCGGCTCTTCGTTGGCCGGATCGACGGCAAGCCCGTCGGCTACATCTCCTACTCGCCCGCCCACGGCAGCCGCAGCGGCTGGCTGCACGATCTCAGCCGTCGTCTTCCGGACAAGGTGCCCGGCATCATGGAGGCCATCAACAGGACGGCCATCGACACCTTCGTCGCCGAGGGGGCCGACTGGCTGCACTTCGGCTTCACACCGTTCACCGGGCTCGCCGAGGAGTACGAAGTGCCCGGCGCCAGCAGGGGTTTCGCCTGGTTCATGCGGTGGCTGCTGGCCAATGGCGCCGCTGTGTACCCGGCTCAGACACAGCTGGCGTACAAGCAGAAGTGGGCACCGCTGGTACTGCCGGAGTACGTGGCCTTCCAGGGCGAGGCCCGGTTGAGCGGGCTTCTTCACATCTTCAAGGCGGCCAACGCCATTTGAGGACGCGCCGCACCTGCCCGGTGCGGCCCGCCGTCCGTTCGTGACGTACGGAGTACGCAAACCGATCCGTTCCGAGACCCGGGAGCTTGTCATGGGACCGACACCGGAGCAGTTGGAGGCCGCCGAAGGCCAGCTGCTGAACTCGTTCTTCGGCCTGGCCGGCGACCCGGACAGCGCTTCCGCCGCCGCGGCGGCGGACCTTGCACTGGCGGAGCTGGACGCCCTGTTGGATGCGGTCCCCGAGCAGGCCACCGCCTGACGGTTGCCCCCCCTCACCGCAGGGAAGACCCCCTGGCCCGCAGGCCCGGGGGTCTTTCAGGCTGTGCGGGCGGCGGCCCGGTCGCTCAGTCCTGCGGGGGCAGGCCGTCGACCAGCACGATCTCGTCCGGAAGGCGTCCGGCGGGCCTGCGTCCGGCCAGCCAGTCGGCGATGGCCCGGGGGTCGAGGCGCGGCCTGCCGGACGCGGCCGAGGCCACCACCGGGCGGGGATCGTCCGCGTACTCGGGGCGTACCGCCTGCACGGCGTACCGGCCGGTGCCACGCAGCAGGTCCTCCTCGGCCACGGTGGCCCGGAAACCGTTCGCGGTCAGCAGGTCCCGCACGAGCTGCACCCGGCCTTCGGTCGGGGTGTCCTTCTCGTCGTGGACCTCCATGCTGATCTGCTGGATCAAGGGCCAGTGACGGCCTTCGACGCCTCGCAGGACATCCAGCTCGGCCCGCTGCACATCGATCTTGAGCAGATCGATGCGCTCCACTGCGGTCTCCTCGATCACATCGGACAGCGGTCGCAGCCGGCAGCGCCGCTCGGTGAGTTCGAAGTCCTTGGCGACCAGGGCCTCCACCTGGGCCAGATGGTCGTCCCGGCCCGCGGCGCCGGTTTCCCGGGTGTTCGCGACGTACTGCTTGATCAGATCGACCTCGTTCTCCAGGTCCGCGTAGTCGCTGCGGCACGACATGATCGAGATGCCCGGATAGAAGTTGAAGACGATCTCCTGCTCCCGGTCGGACAGCCCGAAGGGAAGCAGCCGCGCGGACACGCCGTGCCGCTCGACATTTCGGCGCAGCACGTCGAAGACATCGGGCACCGGCTCGTATGCGAAAACACTGGCCGAGGGGCAGCGGGCCCCGACGAAGAGGCTGAACATTCCAATATTTGCGCCCACGTCGAAGACGACGGCGTCCTCGCGCAGGGTGATACCGCCCTGTAAGTAGGATTCGGCGGAGAATATCTCGTCGTAGAGAAATCGTGTCTCGTGCGGATTGATCTCGGCGAGTTCACTCAGCGGCCCGGCGGGCGAGAGGTCATTCGCATTGTTCCAGCCCTGGACGCGTGCGGTCAGCCGGCCCGCGGCCGTGCGCTCCAGTCGTGCACGGGCAACGCCGGGGTACTGCAGAATCAGATCGCGCACTTCGTCGAGTTCCGTCTTCGACGCATCCGGCGAAGGGGTCCGGTCGGGCTTCGTCACGAGAAATTCCTCCGTCATCGACAGTCGTTTTCCGGGGTGCGTGGGGTGCGTGGGGTGCGTGGGGTGCGGGGTGGGGAGCGGCGCGCCGGGACTGCGGGTCAGGACGCGATCGCGGAACCGCGCAGCGGGGTACGTGCCACCACGAGCCGTTCGGCGCCGCCGAGCGCCGGGTCCTGGTTGAGGATCGCCATCATGCAGCTCTTGACGCTCGGCGAGGGCTCCATCCCGAACTCCTCGACCAGACGGCTGCGCAGCTGGTTGTAGGTCTGTATGGCCTCGGCCTGACGACCGAGGCGGTAGAGGCACACCATCAACAGCTCGAACAGCCGCTCCCGCCAGGGGGCGAGATAGGCGAGCATCTTCAACTCGCTGACGGCCTGGGCGTATCCGTCGATCGCGATGTCGAGCTGTATTCGCGTTTCCACGGCCGAGAGCCGGTTCTCCTCGAACTGCGCGGCGGCGCTCTGGCAGATCGGGCCGCCTGTGACACCCTCCAGCGGCGCACCGTGCCAGAGCGACAGGGCCCGGTCGAACAGTTCCCTCGCGCCCGCCGGATCGTTCCGCATCGAAGCGCGCGCCTGTTTCGTCAGGGAGCCGAAGAGGTGCACGTCCACTTCGAGCGGGTCGACGTCCAGCACATAGCTTGACGGGCGGGTGATCAGCCGCCGGCCGACGAACTCGTCACCGAGCTCGGCGCGGAGCACTTTTCGCAGCCGGGCCACTTGGGCCTGCAATGCGTTTCCGGGCTGACTCGGTATTCCCTCCTCCCACAGCTCCTCGAAGAACTGTTCCTTGGTCACCGGCTCCCCCGCCTTCAGGAGCAGCAGTGCGAGCAGCGTGCACTGACGCGCCCCCCGTAAAGCGGTCAGACCGGTTCCGTTCACTATTCCCACTGAGCCGAGAACCTTGAATGTCACGAATCCCCCCGTGTCCAATCGCCCGTTGACCATCGGGAAGGGCCGTAACTCGTCGGTGTTTATCGAGCACGCCCCTCGCACAGCCAACTGTGCAGCAGGGGAAATGGCAAAGTCCATTACCCATCCAGTAATTGACGCATCACCGGGGGCGTGATAAAACCCATTCTCAGCGGAGTATGCAAAAAAATAGCCAAGAATGTATGGGGGTCGGCCGGTACGGCTGAGGGCCCACGTACCATCCGGCACGCGGGCCCGGCGGCACCTGATGCCGTGCGACGCCGCCGGGTCCGGCACCGGCGGACCCGGCCGTGACACTCACGCAGCCTGCGGTTCCGCGCCGTTGCGGGCCTCGTCGCTGACCTTCCCGAGGAAGCGTGCCACCTCGCGGTAGGAGGCCCAGGCGGACACCTCCCGGTACGGAATGGCGTGCTCCGCGCAGTAGTCGATGACCAGCGGCCGTACGTACCGCAGATTGACCCGGGGCATGGCGGGGAACAGATGGTGCTCGATCTGGTAGTTCAGCCCCCCGTACAGGAAGTCGGTCAGCCGGCTGGACCGGATGTTCCGTGACGTCAGCACCTGGCGGTGGAGCCAGTCGAGCTGGACATCGCTGCGGT
Organism: Streptomyces sp. NPDC088246; assembly: GCF_044741025.1. NCBI lineage: Bacteria > Bacillati > Actinomycetota > Actinomycetes > Kitasatosporales > Streptomycetaceae > Streptomyces > Streptomyces sp. NPDC088246. Next base: position 360,852 of record NZ_JBIURV010000001.1, on the reverse strand, counting down.
AGACGACCATGCCCTTGTGGTTCGGGGCGAAGACGGCGCCCAGATACAGGCCGAACACCGCCTGGTTGAGGAGCACGAACACCACGCCGGTCAGCGGTGACAGCACGGTGAACACGGCGGCCAGACAGACCACGGCGTGCACCCCGATCAGCCCGAGCTCCAGGACGGGGCGGCGCAGCCCGCCCGCGCGTGCCGCCTTGAAGCCGGACGCGTGCAGCCGCCAAGCCTCCTGTCCCAGCAGCACGAAGAACATCACCGCCTGGAAGCGGATGACGAACCGCCGGAAGCCGCTCGTCGCCTTCGCCGGCATCTCGTCCACGTCGAAGATGACCTGACGGCGCATCGTGTCCGGGTCGCGGTCGAGGTTGTTGGGGTTGCTGTGGTGCCGGTTGTGGTGGTTGATCCACCAGCCGTACGCGGTGCCCATCAGCAGGTTCATATGGATGGCACCCAGCACCTCGGACGGCACCTTGGCCTTGCTGATCTGCTTGTGGCCCGTGTCGTGCGCGATGAAGCCGGTCTGGACGAAGGCCAGCCCCAGCGCGACCGCTGTCACCAACTGCCACCAGGTGTCCCCGAACCAGAACAGCGCCGCCCAGCAGGCCCCGAACAGAACGAGGTTGGAGGCTATCTTGAAGGTGAAGTAGTCCTTCCGGGAATCCATCAGCCCGGCCTGCTTGACCAGATCGGACAGTTCCTCGAAGGAGCCTGTCGGCGAGATGGTCAGGGAGTCCTGTCGGGCGGGCATGAGCGTTTCTCCTTCATGTCGGGCCGAAACGTCGGGCCGAATGGCGCCGCGGTCAGGCCGCGGTGAACACGAGTACGGCGTTCTGTCCCCCGAATCCGAAGGAGTTGCTCAGGGCCACTCCGATCGGCAGGGCCCGGGGCGCCTTCGCCACGATGTCGACCTCGATGGCGGGGTCGACGCTGTCGAGGTTCGCGGTGGGCGGCACGGTCCCCTGCTCCAGCGCGAGGACGGTGAGCGCCGCTTCGACGGCTCCTGCGGCGCCCAGTGAGTGCCCGGTCACGCCCTTGGACGACGTCACCACGGGACGCGTGCCGAGCACTCGTTTCAACACCCGTGCCTCGGTGAGGTCGTTGAGCGGGGTCGAGGTGCCGTGCGCGTTGACATGGTCGACCTCGTCGGGGGCCACGCCCGCGTCGCGCAGCGCTGTGCGGATCGCGCGTTCGGCGCCCCGCCCCTCCGGGTCGGGGGCGGTGGCGTGATGGGCGTCGGCCGATGCCCCGTATCCGCTCAGCCGGGCCCGCACCCGGGCGCCGCGGGCGCGGGCGTCGGCCAGTCGCTCCAGCACCAGCACCCCCGCGCCCTCCGCCGCCACGAAGCCGTCCCGGTCCGTGTCGAACGGGCGGGAGGCCGCGGCCGGATCGTCGCACCGCCGGGAGAGTGCTCCCATCCGGGCGAAGCCGGACAGCACCGCCGGGGTCAGGCTCGCCTCGGTGCCTCCCGTGATCACCACATCGCAGGTACCGGACCGCAGCAGGTCCCGTGCGGTGCCGATGGCGGTGGCGGCCGATGCGCACGCCGTGGCAGTGACGAGATTGGGGCCGAGGGCGCCGAACTCCATGGCCGCGTAACCGGACACCATGTTGACCGCGGACATCGGCACCAGCATCGGTGAGACGGCCGCTGCCCCCTGCCGGTCGAGGGTGCGGACCTGTTGCTCGAACGTGGCGGTGCCGCCGAGGGCGTTGCCCAGGACCACGCCGACCCGGGCTCCGTCCCAGTCGGCGGGGTCGAGCCCGCTGTCGTGGACGGCCTCCGCCGCGGCGATCAGGGCCAGCTGTACGTAGCGGTCGAGCCGCCAGGCCCGTCGCCTGCCGAAGTGGGCCACCGGGTCGAAGTCCGCGGCGCGGCAGCTGAAGTCGACCAGCAGCCCCGCCAGACCGGGGTCGGTGGCCGCGGCCGGCTCGGCGTCCAGGACCCGCGCCCAGTTCTCCGCCACCCCGTTGCCCGCCGGGGTCAGCAGGCCGAGACCGGTGACGGCGATGTCACGGGCCCCGGCGTCGTCGCGGCCGGGGCTCACAGCACCGCGCTCTTGCTGTCGATCAGGGCGATCAGGTCCTTGACCGACGATTCCGCGCCGATCTCCTCGTCGTCGATCTGGATGTTGAACTCACCACCGGCGACCAGGGCGAATTCGACCAGGGCCAGGGAGTCCAGGTCGAGATCGCGCATCGTGGTGTCCTCGGTGACCTCCTCCGGCTCGACTCCGAACCGGCTGACGAGGACCTCGGTGATCCGGTCGAGAACGCTGGGCATCTCTGTCTCCTAACGGTGTACGCACAGGGTTTGGACGGGACGGGATGGGACGGGTGTGGTCGTGCGGTCAGACGGCGTCCAGTTGCGGCCAGCGCAGCGTGGTGGAGCCCCAGGCGAGGCCGCCTCCGAAGGAGGTGAGCACCACCGAGTGGCCGGCGCGCAGGGAGCCGTCGGCTACCGCGTCGGCGAGCAGCAGCGGGACCGATGCCGCCGCTGTGTTGCCGACCCGGTCGATGTTGGAGAGAGCCCGTTCCTGCGGCAGCCCGAGCTGTTCGGCGAGGGCGTCCAGGATGCGGGAGTTGGCCTGGTGGGCGGCGAGCCGGTCGATGTCCCGCACGGTCCAGCCGGCCTGTTCGACGGCCTTCTGCACGGAGCCGGTCATCCGCAGCACGGCGTGCCGGAACACCTGCTTGCCCTGCATGGCGAAGTAGTGGTCACGGGGCCCGGCCGGTACGCCGCTGCCCCGCTGGCGCGAGCCCCCGGCGGGGATCTCGATCAGATCGGAGAGGTGTCCGTCGGTGCCCAGGTCGAATCCGCCGAGCGCTCCGGGCTCGTCCGGTTCGCCGCGGCGCAGTACGACGGCTCCGGCGCCGTCCCCGAAGATCGGTCCTGTGGTGCGGTCCTCGGGATCGAGCAGCGTCGAGTATGCGTCCGAGCCGATCACCAGGACGTCGTCCGCCGTGCCCGAGGCGATCAGTCCGGCGCCGATCGCCAGTGCGTAGACGAATCCTGCGCAGACGGCCCCGACGTCGAAGGCCGGTACCCCGGCCAGGCCGAGCCGCGCGGCCACCTCCGGGGCGGTCGCCGGGCAGGGGCGGTCCGAGGTGGTGGTGGCGAGGACCACCGCTCCGACGGAGTCCTGCTGCGCCGACTTCAGGGCCCTGGCTCCGGCCTCGACGGCCAGCGAACCGGTGGACATCCCGGGCTCGATCACATGCCGCTGCCGGATACCGGTACGGGTGCGGATCCACTCGTCCGAGGTGTCCAGCCGGACGACGAGATCCTCGTTGGTCACCACCCTGGGCGGCAGCCAGCCGCCGAGCCCGCACAGCACCGCGGCCGGTCCGGCCGGCCGGCCGGCGGCGGCCTCGCCCGTCATATGAGGGCCTCTTCCAGCCCCATGTACTTCAGGCGCTTGGCCTTCATGTCGTCGGACCACTGGTCGGCGGTGTCCTGACGCTCCTGCGGGGTGGTGTCCATCAGCCGTCGGCCCGGCCAGATCTCGTAGTCGCCCACCACGTCGCCGTGGCGGCGCAGTCCCTCCTGGAACCTCTCCTCGCGCCAGTGCACCATGTCGTGGGTGGGGAGCTCCTCCCACATGTCCATGCCGCGGCGGATCAGCTCCACGACCCGGTCCTTGTCCTGCGGGTGGTCGATCAGATGGCGGCGCGCGATGTCCGCTCCGACCGTCAGATGGCGGATCTCGTCGATGCCCGCGCCCTTGTCGATCTCCGCGGCGGCCGGGTCGAGCGGCCGCCACTTGCGCTCGCTCAGTTCGGCCGCGGGCGCGAGGGCGCCCTCCAGGATGATGGTCATCATCACCACGCCGCCGATGAAGTCGCGGTCGTCGCGCATGATTTCCAGGCTGCGCTGCTCCAGCGGCCCCAGCACGCTCTCCTTGTACGGGGAGGCGAAGGTGTCGACCGCCTCGACCAGCCGTTCGGGGGCGATGCCGAGCGCCAGCAGGTGGTTGCGGAAGACCATGGCGTGCCGGCACTCGTCCAGCACCTGGGTCGCGTAGAACTCCATGGTGTCGTTGTCCGGCGCGATCGGGACCAGGTACGACAGCACCCTGGTGGCCTTCTCCTCGGCCAGTGCCCGGAAGGCGTACTCCTGGGTGATGGCCTCGTAGAACGGCCCCTCCAGCATGTGCGGGGCCACCGTGAGAGTGGGGTCGTGTCCGTCCGGGCGGCCGCGCAGGGTGCCCTGCGGTACGGCCTGCAGCCAGTAGCGGAGGTTGCAGTCCGCCGCGGTGAGCTCCAGGTCCATGGCGCCTTCGAGCAGTCCGGGGGCCTGGTCCCAGTCCGCCTCGGCGGGAATCGGCGTGGTCATGTGGTTTCCTCCTCGATCCGGATGTGACCGGGGTGAAGATGCCCGGCGAAGTACAGCAGTGGAGCCCTGTCGCTCTCGGCCGCGCAGGCCGTCACGGTGGCCAGCACGACCGCGTGGTCCCCGGCCGGGACGCATTCGTGCACCCGGCAGTGCAGCCAGCTGAGGGTGGAGCGCAGCCGGGGCACGCCGTCCTCACCGGGTGTCCACTGCACCCCTTGGAACTGGGCGCGCCCGGGGCTTCTGGAGCGGCTGGCGAAGTGCCGGGCCAGCGCGGACTGGTGGGCGGCGAGCACATTGACGGTGAAGGCTCGGTGCCGCGTGATGCGAGGGAGCAGTGAGCTGTCGTTCTGCAGACAGATGGAGACCATCGGGGGCTCGTGGGAGACGAAGGAGAACGCGCTGACGGTGCTGCCGTGCACCGAATCGCCGCTGCCCACCGTCACCACCGACACCCCGGTGGGGAACCTCCGGGCGGCGCTCCACACCGTGGTCTCGACGACCGGCCGGTGCGCCGTGCCGATCGGCGAGGTCATGAGGTGGCGGACTGACGGGCGGGGGCCGGGGCGGGAACGGCGGCCGGGGGCCGGCCGGATCCCTGCTCCACGGCCGCTTCCAGCGCGGCGAACTGCGGATGGACGACGGGCTCGAAGCTGACGCCGAACGGTTTCAGGAAGTTGCCGAACAGGGCCCTGTCCCCGCACAGATGGATGGGGAGGGCGAGCAGCGCCCACTCGTTGCCGATCAGCAGGATCCACAGCAGGGCGACGGCGCCCTGGGTCGCCATGCTGTGCATGGTGTTGTACAGCACGTAGTACGCCTTCGGAATCCGCTTGGTCCTGCTGCGGTGGTAGGCGATGGCGCCGGGGATGTAGCCGATCAGGTCGATGTAGACGAAGAGCAGGGCGAAGGGCCACCAGCGGATGTCGCCCAGGTGCCGGAAGAAGAAGTAGAAGCTGACACCGAGGGCGAAGAGGTATTCGAGCCGGATCAGCCGGTAGGTGGCCTTGGTGTCGAAGCGGTTGAGCGCGTCCATCAGGCACCTCCTCGGGCGGAGAGCGAGTGGGCCGCTTCCGGGGCGGGGCCGGGCAGATCGGTGAGCGCCTCGCCGCCCTCCAGCACCGCGATGGAGCCGAAGAGCCCTTCGAGTACGGCGCAGATGGCCCGTTTGATGACGCGTTCGGCGATGGGGTCCATGATTCCCACGAGGCTCTCGATGCCGAAGTCGTAGGTGACCTCGAAGCGGACCTCGGTACCGGAGCCGGCCGAGGTCAGCTGCCAGCTGCCCCGGAACTCCTCGAAGTCGCCGTCGGTCTGGTCGAATTCGATCCTCAGGTTCTCCGGATCGAGGGTCTCCGCCTCGTTCCAGCGCATGATGCCGCGCCGGAAGTTGACCTCCCAGTCGCTGTCGCGCGGAGTGTCCGGGGTGGCGGGCGGATGGGTTTCGACGACGTGGATGTCCTCCGCGATGTCCGCGAAGCGGGTGAAGTCCGCGATGGTCCCGAAGGCCGCCGAGGCGTTCTCGGCGTCCAGGGCCACCCGGAGGTGAATGCTTCTCACGGTGATGCTGCTCCAGTTGTCGGGGGGATGGCGCGGCCGTAACTGTCCGGGGGGTCAGGCGATGACGGCGTGGGCGGCCTTCTCGAACGCGTCGAGAAGGAACTGCACGTCGTCCTGACCTAGCACCGCCGGTGGCGTCAGCCGCATGACGGTGGAGGAGTTCAGCGAGTGGTTGGCGAGGACACCTGCGCCGATCAGCTCCAGGAGCAGGTCCCCCGCCAGTCCCGGCACGGTGAACTCCAGGCCGATGAGCAGGCCCGCTCCGCGTACCTCCAGCAGCCGGTGGCCGAGTACCTCGCGGGCGATCCGGTCCAGCTCGGTCAGCAGCAGCCGCCCCAGCTCGCCGGACCGTTCCACCAGGGAGTCCTCCTTGATGGCGGCGAGCGCACCGCGGGCCGCGGCCATCGCCAGCGGGTTGCCGGAGAAGGTCGAGGTGTGGATGAACGGGTCCTTGTCGAAGGGCCGGAACACCTCGGGTGTCGCCACCAGGGCCGAGACCGGCACCACGCCGCCGGCCAGCCCCTTGCCCACCAGGAGGATGTCCGGCACCACGCCCTCCCGGTCGGCGCCCCACCAGGTGCCGAGGCGGCCGAGTCCGGTCTGGATCTCGTCGAGCACGAAGAGCGCCCCGTACTCACGGCAGAGCCGTGCGACGTCCCGCAGATAGCCCTCGGGCGGCACGATCACACCGGCCTCGCCCTGCACCGGCTCGACGATGACGCAGCCTTCTCCCGGGTAGCGCGCCAGCTCGGCCTCCAGGGCGGCCGCGTCGCCGTACGGCACATGCGAGACCTGGGGCAGCAGCGGCCGGAACGGCTGCTGGAAGACATCCTTCGCGGTGAGGCTGAGGGCGCCCATGGTCTTGCCGTGGTAGCCGAGGTCCATGGAGATCAGCCGGCTGCGGCCCTGGGCGCGCGCCAGCTTGATGGCACCTTCCACGGCCTCCGCTCCCGAGCCCGCGAAGTGCACCTTCTGCAGCCCGGCGGGGACGACGTCGATCAGCGCCTCGGCCGCGTCGACGACGGCGGGTTCGAGGAGCAGCCGGGTGGCGACCGGATTGGTGTTGAGCTGCCGGGTCACCTCGGCGACGACCCGGGGGTGCCGGGCACCCATCAGGAAGACCCCGTATCCGCCGCAGTTGAGGATGCGGCTTCCGGACGCGGTGTGGATCCAGGGGCCCTCGGCGGCGACCTCCACATCGCCGCCGAACATCTCTCCGAGGGAGGCGCGGCCCTTGCTCAGGTAGCGGCGGTAGCGGGTGACGAGGTCGGCGTACGGGTCCTTGGCGGGCGCCGGTGCGGTGCCGGTGTACGTGGTGGTCATCGTGGACGCTCCCGGTGTCATGCCACAACCAGCGGCTGGCCCGCGTAGTAGTCGAGCAGGCCGTCGACGGTGCTGGTGCGCGACGGCGGGTGGAAGGCGATCGCGTGGGTCGCCGCGGCAAGGTACGCGATGTCGCAGGAGGAGATGAAGGCCATGCCGCCGAGCATCTCCACGGCCTGTGCGGTGGTCTCGGCGATCAGCTTCTGCACGCCGAACCGGGTGACCAGGGCGGCCGCGAGCCCGTCGTTGTCGGTGTCGCCGTCCATGACGCGCCGGGCCAGTCCCTCGGTGAGCGCGGCCGCGGTCTCGATGCCGACGGCGAGGGACCCGCGGTCGGAGGCGGAGCCGCGTCCGCGCCGCAGCACCCGGTCGACCAGTGAGCTGGCCATGCCGGTGTACGCGGCGCACACGATCATCTGGAACCAGATCAGTCCGACCTCCTGGAGCTCGCTGAGCTCCTCGGCCAGCTCGGCCGGCGGCTGAAGAATCTGGCGGTCTGTCACAAATACGTCGGTCAGGCGGACTTCGTTGCTCTCGGAGCCCAGTAGCGCGCTGGTCTGCCAGAAGGGGTGCACGCTGATGCCGGGGGTGTCGGCGGGCAGGATCAGGAAGCCCATGTCGACCGAGCCGTCCGGCCGGCGCATCCCGACGCTCGCGGTGATCAGGTCCATGGACTTCGACAGGCTGCACGGCTTCTTGGAGCCGGTCAGCAGATACCCGCCGTCCACCGGCCGGGCCTCCATGGTGGGGCTGAGGATGCCCTGTTCGGTACGTCCTTCGGCGAAGGCCGAGGCCACCAGCAGGCGTTCCTGGGAGACCCGCTTCAGCAGCAGGTCGTCGAGGTCGGTGCCGTCCGCGAAGGTGTCGGCGACGCCGAAGAGCGTGCCGATCGAGAAGTGGTGCATGGCGGTCGCCACGGAGAGGGAGGGGGCCGCGGCGCCCAGGGCGCGCACCACCCGGGCCGCCTGCAGCGCGGTGGCGTCCGCCCCTCCGAACGCGGCGGGCACCAGCAGGTTGGATCCGCCGTGGTCCCGGAAGATCCCGACGGCGGGGCTGTTGTCGGACTCCAGCTCGGCGAAGGGGACTTCGTCCAGCCGGTCCAGCAGGCCGGGCAGCAGCGCCTCACAGGTTTCGCGGTCGGCTTGCATGAACTGCATTACTGCTCCTCAGAGTTGTGATCCGGCGTGACGGTCGGCAGTGGCGCCGGGCGCATTCCGGCGAGCTCGGCGTACGCTCCGAACACCGCCTCGCGCGGCCGTACCCCGGTGGCGCGCGAGACGCCCTGCAGATGAGTGGTGCGCAGCATCGGGTAGTTGGCCTCGCCGAAGGCGCCGCCGGTGCGTCCGGTGCCGCCGTGCGTCGGCAGATAGGGCAGGAAGCCGATGTGCGAGTCGTTGACCTTGAGCAGGCCGCCGTTGGACACCTCGTCCACGAAGCGGTCGGCGACGGCCTCGTCCCGGGTCCACAGCGAGTTGCGGAGCCCGTAGGGGTTGCTGTTGACGTAGGCGAGCATCCGGTCCAGCAGTTCGCCGTCGGGGGCCGGCTCGGGCACGATGACCGGCAGCAGCGGGAAGAACGTCTCCTCGGCGACCGCCTCGATGTCGCGGCAGTGGTCGAGGCCGTCCACCCGCAGCACGGTCGGTTCGAGGAAGAGGCCGGTGTCGGAGGGCGTACCGTCGGTCTCCATCCGCCGGGCGCCGTGTACCAGGGTGGCGCCCTTGTCGAGGGCGTCCTGGACATAGGCGTAGAAGCGCTCGCTGCGCAGTACTGGGGAGAGCAGCGCGCCGGGGTCCTCGGGCAGTCCCGGGCGGATCAGTGATGCGGTCAGCCGCAGGCGTTCCAGCAGCTGTTCGGCGACGGCGGGGTGCACGATCACCTGGTTGGGCACCATGCAGATCTGCCCCGAGCCGAAGAAGCACTCCACGAGGGCCTCGCAGGCGGCCTCCAGATCGGCGTCGTGCCAGATCAGCACGGCGTCGTTGCCGGCGAGTTCGAGGACGGGCTTCTTGCCGTGCGCGACACAGTCGCGCTCCAGCTCCAGCCCGGTGATCACGCCTCCGGTGTAGAAGATGTCGTTGATGTGCGGGCTCTCCAGCCAGCTCTTGATGGCCGGCCCGGGGCGGGAGCAGAAGACGTTGAGCGTGCCGGGGGGAGCGCCGATGTCGTCGAGGGCCGGTGCCACCAGCTCACGCATCGCGTACATGACGCCGAGCGGTGCGCTGCGCGGGGCCCGCACGACCACGGCGTTGCCGGCGATCAGCGGGGTGATCCCGAACAGTGCGCTGCTGGCGGGCGCGTTCTGCGGCGGGTTGACGGCGACCACGCCGTCCGCCACCCGCCGTACGGTCATGCGCCGGTCGGCGTGCTCGATGCTCTGCTCCATCTGCCGGGCGCACCAGCCGAGGGTCTCCTCGCTGAAGATCTCCAGCAGTCCGGCCACCTGCCATTCGGCGAGTGCTCGCGGGTTGCCTTCGGCGATGAGCAGATCGACGAACTCCAGGTGGCGGCTCAGCAGTCGTTCGCGGATTCCTCTGCCCAGCCCGAGACGCTGTTCCAGCGGAAACCGCGCCCATACCGGAGCCGCCTCGGCCGCTTTGCGGGATGCCTCCTCGACCGTGCGGTCGTCGGCCAGCGCACAGCGTCCCACGACAAAGTCCGCCGCTTCCGCGGGATCGGCTTTACCACGTTCCAGTTTTCGTTTGAGTGTCAGGCTTCTGAAGACATCGTCAAGAATGGATGACGTCTTCACCGTGTAGACATGTCTTTCTGCAGCCACCTCACGTCCGGCGATATACGAGTCGTAGCTGAGGAACACGGGTCGGGCCGGTCGCGAACCACTCGTGGCGACTTGTCCGAAGGTCCCGGTGGGAGATTCCACGATTCGATGTCTTCCTTCCGAGGTGCTGGGCGCTCGACACTGCGGAGACAAAAGCTGCGGATACACGGAAGTGGCCGGAAGCTGTGCGACTCGGCACGTCGGCGATTCTGGCAGGGCGCACTGATACGGCCCTGACAGTGGACTGACCCATCCGGAATCCGGACGGAGCGCGGCTTCGCACGTGCGGGATCGGGAGTCCGGATTCTTATCGCCGATTCCCGTTTATTTACCAGGGAGTCAACAACAGGACAGGAAGGCGATAAACAGCCTCTGCCGCTGCGGGCGAATCATTCCGGCCAAACTTTATTACAGCTCACGGCCGGGCCGGGAATGGTGAAGTCGACCTGCCTACGATGGGCAAATGCGCGGACACACGATGCCCAGCGGACACACGAAGCCCAATCGAATCGGCCCCATGATCCGGGAGTGGCGCCATCGACGGAATCTGAGTCAATTGGCACTGGCCCTGCTGGCCGAGACGTCCAGCCGTCATCTGAGCTTCATAGAGACCGGCCGCGCCAGGCCGAGCCGCGAACTGCTCCTGAGACTCTGCGACCAGTTGGACGTGCCCGTACGCCAGCGCAATCCCCTCATCATGGCCGCGGGTTACGCGCCGGCCTACGAGGAGACGCCGATCGGCGAGTCACATATGAATCGGGTCAACGAGGCCGTCGAGCGGCTCCTCACCGGCCATGAGCCGTACCCCGCCCTGGTCTTCGACACCGTCTCGGATCTGTTCCGGGCCAACCGGTCGGCGATGGCACTGCTGGACGGTGTGGCCGAGGAGCTTCTGCTGCCGCCCGTCAACATCGTGCGGCTCGGGCTGCATCCGAAGGGAATGGCGCGCAGGATCACCAACTTCGCCGAGTGGCGCCGGCATCTGCTCTCCCGGCTGCGGCGCGATGCCGCGTTCGCCAATGACGAGCGGCTCAGCTGCCTGTACGAGGAGGTCCGCGCCTACCGATACCCGCCGGGTCTGCTGAGCACGGAGCCGAACTCCCCGGACACCTCGGACACCAACCAGATCGCGATTCCGCTGCACATCCGCGCGCTCGGGACCGAGTTGAGCTTCTTCAGTGCCATGACCACCTTTGTGGCACCGGTCGACATCACACTGGCCGAGCTGACCATCGAGACGTTCTATCCCGCCGACAGGCACACCGCGGGCACGCTCCACTCCCACCACTGGAACGATCACCTGCGCGCGGCTGTGCCCGAGAGCTCTCCCCTGCTGCCGACCGGCCGCTGAGCGCACCCGCCGCTGCTGCGGGTGCGCCCGGTCGGGCTTCCTCGGTGGCCGTGCACTCAGAGGGTTTCTCGGTGGCCGTGCACTCAGAGAGTTTCTCGGTGGCCGTGCACTCAGAGAGTTTCTCGGTGGCCGTGCACTCAGAGAGTTTCTCGGTGGCCGTGCACTCAGGCGGCTTCCTCGGTGGCCTTCTTCGGCAGCAGCTGGATGGCGAGGACGAGCAGCACTGCGAGGGCGGTCAGATACACCAGCCCGGCGTCCAGCCCATCCGCCGCGCTCGCCGGGACGGCGTCGGCCCTGCCGTAGTAGATGATGCCGATCAGTGCGACCCCCAGCGCGTTGCCCACCTGCATCATCGTGGTCAGAACCCCGGAGGCCGCACCGGCCAGACGGGGCGGAATGCCCGCCAGGACCGTCGAGTTGAGCGGCGCCATCACCATCCCCATCCCCGCCCCGTCGAGCAGCAGGGCCGGGGCGAGCAGCCAGATGTTCCCCTCGACGCCGATGCGGGACACCGTGAGGAAGAGCAGCAGCTGACCGACCGCGATCAGCACCCCGCCCAGGGCCAGCGACTGTCGCCCCAGCCATGCCCCGAGCCGCCGCCCGAACACGGACGTGACGAAGAACCCGGCTCCCATGATCGTGAAGGTGAGACCGGAGCCCAGTGCGCTCAGCCCCCGTCCCTGCTGCAGATACAGCGCGAGGACGAGGAAGAACGAGGCCATCCCCGAGTAGAAGACGATCACCGCGAACAGGCCGACCGTGAAGGCACGCTGGCGGAAGAGCCCCGGATCCAGCAGGGGCGAGCCGCCCCTCGCCGACAGCCGTCGCTGATGCAGTACGAAGGCTCCGAGGAACGGCACGGCGAGAATCAGACACGCCCAGGTCCAGGCCGGCCAGCCCGCCTCCCGTCCTTCGACCAGCGGCAGCACCACGGCCACCAGGCCCAACGTGACCAGCAGCATCCCGGGGATGTCGAGCCGGCTGGCCCCCTCCGCGCGTGACTCCGTGATCAGCCCGGGGGTCAGCAGCAGCGCGGCTGCCCCGATCGGCACATTGATCAGGAAGCAGCTGCGCCAGCCCAGACCGGCGACATCGGCCTGGATCAGCGCCCCGCCTATCAGCTGGCCACCGACCGAAGCCGAGGCCAGGACCAGGCCGTACGCCGTGAACGCCCGGACACGGGAGGCTCCGGTGTAGGTGACCCCGAGGATGGTCAGCACCTGCGGGGAGAGCACTGCGGCCCCGATGCCCTGGGCGACCCTGGCGAGCACCAGCACCGGGGTGTTCGGCGCGATCCCGCACACCAGCGAGGCCGCCGTGAACAGCAGCAGCCCGATGACGTAGAGACGGCGCCGCCCGAAGATGTCGCCCAGCCGCCCCGCCGTGATCAGGCCGCAGGCGTACGCCAGACCGTATCCGGCCACGATCAGCTGGACCTGGGCCGTATTCGCACCGAGCTCGCTCTGCATCGCGGGAATCGCGACGTTCACGATGAAGAAGTCGAGGACGACCATGAAGGTGCCGGCCAGGATCACCGGCAGCGCCAGGGAGCCGGGCCGGTCGGCAGCGGCCCGGCCACGTTTCGGTGGTGCGGTGTTGACGTCGGTCACAGCGTTCCTCCCCGCGCTCGGACCGGTACGAGTCCGCTCACCTTCCGCGCACGGCGGCAACGGTGTCGATTACCTGGCAGGTAATTGTCCGGGCCACCGCCCGCTGCCTAGCGTCGAGCGGTACGGACGCGAGGCGGGGCCGCGGCAAGGCCCCCGCCCATTGCGGCACAAACGCGGGAGGGCAGATGGTCCAGGAGAACGCGGGGCTCGGCGCCGCTTGGTTCCACACCGGCCGGGCACGGCCCGACGCGGCGTGCAGGCTGTACGTCTTCCACCACGCGGGCGGATCGGCCGCGACGTACGCCCGCTGGGCACAGATGCTGCCCGACGACGTGGAGGTCGCCGCCGTCCAGCTGCCCGGCCGGCAGAACCGCCGCTCCACCCCTGCGTTCACCGATCTGGACACACTCGTCGAGGCCGTGTATGAGGCCCTGGAGGGCGACCTCGACGGACGCCGCTTCGCGTTCTTCGGGCACAGCATGGGCGCGCTGATCGCCTACCGGCTGACCCTCGCCCTGCAGAAGGACGGCGCCCCCGCTCCCGCTCTGCTCGCGGTCTCGGGATGGGAAGGGAGCGCGCACCGGCCGAGCCCGGTGCCCGTCGCGCAGCTCTCCGACGAGGAGTTCCTGGCCCGCGTCGGGGAGTTCGGGGGTCTGCCGCCGGAGGTCACCGGGAACCGCGAGCTGCTCGACCTCGTACTCCCGGCACTGCGCGCCGATTTCACCGTGGTCAATGGCTATACGGACGACCGCGCACGGGTCGACTGCCCGGTCGTGGCCTACGGCGGGGCCTCGGATCCGCTCCTGGGAGCGGGTGCCATGGGTGCCTGGGCCGACCGGGCGGATGCGTTCCAGGGGCTCAACGAGCTGCCGGGCGGTCACTTCTACATCTATGAGCACGCCATGGCGGTGGCCGCGGACCTGGCACGCCGGCTGCGGCGGAGCGCGGCGGGCCCTCGACGGGGCTGACACCGGCACCGGTGCCGGTGCCGGTGCCCGACGTCAGTGGATCTTGCTGGCTCGTCCCGCCCAGAACCGGTCCCGCAGTTCGCGGCGGAGCACCTTGCCGGTCGAATTGCGGGGCAGGCGGTCCAGGAAGTCGTACCGGACGGGGATCTTGAAGTCGGCAATCCGCCCCTTCAGGGACAGCATCAGCTCCCTCGGGGTCGCCCGCATTCCCTCGTGCAGCACCACGCAGGCGTGCACCGCCTCGCCCCAGCGCGGGTGCGGGGCCCCGATGACCGCCACCTCGGCCACCGCGGGGTGCTTTCCGAGTGCCTCCTCGACCTCGCCGGGGTAGACGTTCTCCCCCGCGACGATGATCGTGTCCTTGATCCGGTCGCAGAGGTAGAGATAGCCGTCCTCGTCGAGACAGCCGGCGTCGCCCATCCGCAGCCAGCCGTCCGCCAGGGTCTGCGCGCTGGCCTCCGGCAGGTTCCAGTAGCCCAGCATGACCGCGGGCGACCGCACCCATACCTCGCCGGTCTCACCCGTGGCACAGGTCCTGCCGTCGGAGACGATCCGTATCTCCACCCCCGGGCAGGCGCGTCCGGCGGCACGCAGCCGGGGGCTTCCCGGTATGTGGTCGGGCATCGGCAGCAGGGCCACCGCGTTGCCCGTCTCGGTGGCGGCGTACGCCTGCACCAGGTCGGCCTCCAGCACCTCGATGGAGCGGACCAGCAGTTCCTCGGCGATCGGCGAGCCGCCGTAGACCGCCTTGCGCAGTGTCGCGAAGGTCTCCTTGGACGCGGCGGGCTCGGCCAGCATCATCTGGAGCATGGCCGGGGCGACGAAGGTGGTGGTGACACCCACGTCCCGGATCAGGGCGACCGCGTCCTGGGCGACGAACATCCGCATGATCACGTTCGTCACGCCCGCGGTGAAGCCCTGCATGGACCAGGAGAGCCCGGCGATGTGCAGTCCCGGCAGCCCGATCAGGCTCTTGTCGTCCGGCTTCCAGTCCACCCAGTCGAGACCGTTGTCGTCCATGGCCCGGCCCAGTGCGAAGAAGCTGCGGTGCGGCAGGACCACGCCCTTCGGCAGCCCGGTGGTGCCGCTCGTGTACATCTGGGCGACGGGCTGGGCGGGATCGGGGCGGTACCCGGTGCCGGTGTCCGGGAGGGCGGACTTCCAGTCCAGGAAGCCCGCGCCGCGCCGGCCGGTGATGTCCATGCCGATGACGCATTTCAGTTCCGGCAGCTCGGCCTCGATCCGCTCGACGGTGGCGCGGTACTCCTCCTCCACGAAGAGCAGCCGGGCGCAGGAGTCCCGCAGCTGGTGCTCGACCTCGCTCTCGGTGAGCCGCCAGTTGACCGGCACCAGGACGGTGCCGCTCTTGGCGCAGGCGAAGGCGATCTCGTAGTAGTGGTGCGACTCCATGCCGAGGAACGCGACCCGGTCGCCGGGAGCGAGCCCAGCGGCGAGCAGGGCGTGCGCGGCGCGGTTGCTCTCGCGGTCGAGTTCGGCGTACGTCACCTCGGTGCCGAGGTGGATCACGGCGACATGATCGGGCCGGACGGCGGCGTGGTGTCCGGGGATGGCGGCGAGTGTCTCTGGCGTGGCCTCGTCCATGGTCTCTCCATCAACAGGTCCGGCTGATCCGGAGGTCGGGGCCCCGGCCGTGTGCGGCACGGGGTTCAGTCCGAGGTCAGCCGCTGCTCGGCGAACTCGGCCAGGGAGCGTGCGCTGGGGTGGTCCATGACCTCGGACACCGTGGTCCTGCGGCCCAGGGCCGTGCCCAGCTGTCCGCTGAGCCGGGCGGCGGCCAGCGAGTCGAGGCCCAGGTCGAGGAAGTGCGCACCGGGCTCTATCTCCGTGGGGTCGTCGAACTGCAGCTCGGCGGCCATCAGCGCACGGATGTGTCCGGTGAGGGCGGCGAGCCGTTCGCCCTGGTCCATGGAGAGCAGCCGCTCGGTGTCCAGCTCCGCGGGGGCGGTGGCGGTGGCAGCGGCGACGGGAACGGTCGCGGGGGCGTCCGGGGCGGTGCCAGGCCGTGCGCCGGCTCCGGTCCCGGGCACGGAGCGGCGGGGGTTCGCCGACCGGAGCCAGTACTCCTGACGGTCGAACGCGTAGCCCGGCAGCACCACCCGGCGCAGCCGCCGCTCCGCGTGGAAACCGGACCAGGACACCGGGTATCCGGCGGCGTACAGCTTGGCCGCCGAGGACAGCAGTGCGAGGTCGTCCTGCTGAGCGGGGCGCAGGCTGGTCAGCCAGGTGTCGCCCGGGGCGTCGAGGTTCTCCCGGGCCAGCGACGACAGTGTGGCGGACGGCCCGATCTCGATGAACGCGTGCCTGCCGCGCCGGGCCACGGTCCGCATACCGGCCGCGAAGTCCACCGGTTCGCAGATGTGCCGGACCCAGTAGTCGGGTTTGGAGATGTCCCGCCACCTGGCGACCTGGCCCGTGAGGTTGGAGATCAGGGTGAACTCGGGCTCATGGAAGGCGATGTCGTCGAAGGCCGCGCGGAACTCCTCGGTGACCGCGCCCATCAGGGGCGAGTGGAAGGCGTGCGAGACGGGCAGCCGCTTGACCCGCACACCCTTGGCGGACAGCTCGGCCATCGCCGCGTCCAGCGAAGCGGCACCTCCCGAAATGACGCACTGCGTGGATGCGTTGTACGCGGCGACGGCGAGGTCGTCGTACGGCTCCACCAGAGCGGTCGCCGTCTGTGCGTCGGCCCCGACGGCCGCCATGCCGCCGGGGGCGGTGACCGAATCCATCAGCCGGGCCCGGACCGCGACCAGCCGGACCGCGTCGCCCACGCCGAAGAGGCCGGCGACAGCAGCGGCGACCACCTCGCCGATGCTGTGTCCGATGACGGCCGAGGGCCGCACGCCCCAGGAGAGCCACAGCCGTGCCAGCGCGTACTCCAGGACGAACAGGGCGGGCTGGGTGTACCGGGTGCGGTGCAGTTCTCCGGCGTCCTCGGTGCGGCCGAACATCAACTCCCTGATGGAGCGGCCCAGATACGGGATGAAGAGTTCGTCCAGCTCGTCGACGGTCCGGCGGAACAGCGGGTGGCGCCCGTACAGGGCGAGGCCCATGCCCGGGTGCTGCGCGCCCTGACCGGTGAACAGGAAGACCGTTTTGCGTACGGCCTCCGGCCTGGCCGTCGTGGTCCGGGCGGCCCGGTCGGCGAGCAGCGCAAAGAGGCCGGCGTGGTCGCGGACGACTCCGGCGATCCGGTGGTCGAAGTGGGCGCGCCCGGTGTTGCCCGTGTAGCAGATGGCGGAGACCGGAAGGTCGGGGCGGTCGGCCAGCAGTCGTTGGTAGCGCTCGATCTGCAGGGCGAGCGAGCGGGCCGACTTGGCGGACAGCGTGAAGACATGGCCGCTGTCGCGGTTCGCGTCCCTCGCACCCCCGGCCTGCTCGGCTTCTTCGCGGGCGGGACCGTCCGCACCGGCGGGGGCCTCTTCGAGCACGGCGGACGCCAGGGTGCCGGCGAAGCCGAAGGAGTTGACCATCGCCCGCCGGGTGCCGGATTTCCAGGGGCGGGTCTCGGTGGGGATCTCGACCGGGGAGACCTCCCAGGGAATGCGTGTCGACGGCTTCTCGAAGTTGAGGTGGGGGAAGATCTCGCCGCTCCGCAGCTGGGCAACGGCCTTGATGACTCCGCCGATGCCCGCGGCCGGCTCCATGTGTCCGATGTTGGTCTTGGCCGAGCCGACGATCACCGGATCGTTCCTGCTGTGCGAGTCCGCGAAGACCTCGCTGATCGCACCGATCTCGATCGGGTCCCCGAGGGGGGTTCCGGTGCCGTGCGCCTCCACGTACTGGATGTCGCCGGGCTCCAGCCGGGCGCTGCCGAGCGCCCTCCGTAACAGGGCCTCCTGCGCGGCACCGTTGGGCACGGTGAGCCCGGCGCTCTCCCCGTCCTGCCCGACGGCGCTGCCCCGGACGAGCGCCAGGACGGTGTCGCCGTCGCGCCGGGCGTCCGACAGCCGCTTCAGCACGATCATGCCGCAGCCCTCGGCCCGGCCGTAGCCGTCGGCCGTGTCGTCGAAGGTCTTGCACCGGCCGTCGGGCGAGAGCGCGCTCAGATCGGAGAAGAGCGCGGTGCTGCGGGGGTGGTGAATGGCATTGACCCCGCCGGCCAGGGCGATGTCGCACTCGCGGTGGCGCAGCCCCTGGACGGCGAGGTGGAGTGCGACGAGGGAGGCCGAACAGGCGGTGTCCACGGTGATGGAAGGGCCGCGCCAGCCCAGGAAGTACGAGAGTCTGCCGCAGATGCCCGAGTGCGAGACACCGGCCGCGATCCGGCCGTCCAGTTCGTCGTCGCGGAGCTCGTCCATCTCCATCACGTAGTCGAGGGAGCTGGCCCCCACGTAGATGCCGCCATTGCCGTGCCGCAGCGCGGTCGGGTCGATCCCGGCGTGTTCGAGGGACTCCCACGCGGTCTCCAGCACCAGCCGCTGCTGCGGGTCCAGGCAGTGCGCCTCGGCGGGGGCCGTCCTGAAGAACCTGGGGTCGAACCGTTCGAGCCCGTCGAGGAAGCCACCGCCCGAGGTCCGGATGACGCCGCGGCCTTCGCCGGACGCGTATGCCTCTACGTCCCAGCGGTCCTTCGGGAACGGTCCGATGGCGCTGCGTCCCTCGCGCAGGAACTCGGTGAATTCCTCCAGGGAGTTGTTTCCGCCGGGAAAGCGCAGACCGACGCCCACGATCGCGATCGGTTCGTACTTCTCCTGCAGCAGCTCCTTCAGGAGTCCGCGCTGCTTGCGCAGGTCGTCGTGTGCCTGCTTCAGGGCACTCTCAGTGGTCGCGTCGTCCGGATCCACCATGTCTCCTACCCCTGGTAGAGGTTCTTGAGGGCTTCGTCGACCAGCGCGTCCGCCGAGTGGTCCACCGAGCGGGAGGCAACGGCGGATGCGGGCCCGTTCGCGGGTGCGGACACGCTCGCGGGGCGGAACAGGCCGGGGAGCAGCTCATCGCAGATGTGGTCCATCAGCCGGCCCACGGTGGGGCTGTTGAACAGCAGGCTCGCGCTGAGTTCGTGTCCGATCATCGACTCCAGGCTCTGCTTCAGATCGGTGATCGTCAGCGAGGTGAGCCCCAGGTCGAAGTAGCTCTCGTCCAAAGGAAGTTCGTCACCGTCGTCCATGAGCAGCACGACCTTGAACTCGGCGACGACGAGATCCTCCAACGCCTGCCGTCGCTCGGACCGGGGCAGATCGAGCAGGTCGTCCACAACCCTGGCGGCGCCCACCGTCTCGGGCCCCGAAGGGCGTTCGTCCACCGCACTCACTGCCATCGCCTCCGCCAGGTCGAGCCTCCGCAAGAGCCCCCGTACCGCGCTTCGTGGGTGCCTGCTCCATTCCAGTCGACGGGCACGAGAGCAGTCCAGCGCCGTCGGAACGGCGGTACGGCCATGTGTCCCCGGCGTCAGCGACACGTCAGCGCGGGGGTGCCGCGGGCATGGCGACGGCCCGTACGGATACAGCTTCCGTACGGGCCGTCGGTGCAGAAGGGCGGTGGGCTCAGTGGTTGCGCGGGAAGCCCAGGTCCACGCCTGCCGGGGCGTCGGCCGGGTCCGGCCAGCGGGTGGTGACGACCTTGCCGCGGGTGTAGAAGTGCACGCCGTCGTTGCCGTAGATGTGGTGGTCGCCGAAGAGGGAGTCCTTCCAGCCACCGAAGGAGTGGTAGCCGACCGGCACCGGGATCGGCACGTTGACGCCGACCATGCCGGCCTCGATCTCCAGCTGGAAGCGGCGGGCGGCGCCGCCGTCACGGGTGAAGATCGCGGTGCCGTTGCCGAACGGCGAGGCGTTCATGAGGGCGACGCCCTCTTCGTACGTCTCGGTGCGCAGGACGCACAGGACCGGGCCGAAGATCTCGTCCTTGTACGCGTCCGAGTCGGTGGACACGTTGTCGAGGAGGGAGAGGCCGATCCAGTGGCCGTCCTCGAAGCCCTCGACGGTGAAGCCGGTGCCGTCGAGGACGACGTCGGCGCCCTGGGCGGCCGCGCCCTTGACGTAGGAGGCGACCTTGTCGCGGTGGGCGGCGGTGATCAGCGGGCCCATCTCGGACGCCGGGTCGTTGCCGGGGCCGATCTTGATCTTCTCGGCGCGCTCCTTGATCTTGGCGACGAGCTCGTCGGCGATGGAGCCGACCGCGACGACCGCGGAGATCGCCATGCAACGCTCACCGGCGGAGCCGTACGCGGCGGAGACGGCGGCGTCGGCCGCGGCGTCGAGGTCCGCGTCCGGCAGCACCAGCATGTGGTTCTTCGCGCCGCCGAGTGCCTGGACGCGCTTGCCGTTGGCGGAGGCGGTGGCGTGGATGTAGCGGGCGATCGGGGTGGAGCCGACGAAGGAGACCGCGGCCACGTCGGGGTGGCTGAGCAGGCCGTCGACGGCGACCTTGTCGCCGTGCAGGACGTTCAGCACACCGTCCGGCAGACCGGCCTCGGCGGCCAGCTCGGCCAGCAGGTTGGCGGCCGACGGGTCCTTCTCGCTGGGCTTGAGCACAAAGGTGTTTCCGCAGGCGATGGCGAGCGGGAACATCCACATCGGCACCATGGCCGGGAAGTTGAACGGGGTGATACCGGCGACGACACCGAGCGACTGACGGATGGAGGAGACGTCGACCCGGCTGGAGACCTGGGTGGACAGCTCGCCCTTGAGCTGGGTGGTGATGCCGCAGGCCAGCTCGACGATCTCCAGACCGCGGGCGACCTCGCCCAGCGCGTCCGAGTGCACCTTGCCGTGCTCGGCGGTGATCAGCGCGGCGATCTCGTCCCGGTGGGCGTCGAGCAGCGCGCGGTAGCGGAAGAGGACCGTGGTGCGGGCGGCCAGCGAGGACGTGCCCCAGGTGGCGTAGGCGTCCTTGGCGGCGGCGACCGCGGCGTCGACCTCTTCGAGCGACGCGAGCGCGACCTGGGTGGTGACGGCGCCGGTGGC
The DNA here is from genome assembly GCF_044741025.1 of Streptomyces sp. NPDC088246. Taxonomy (NCBI): domain Bacteria; kingdom Bacillati; phylum Actinomycetota; class Actinomycetes; order Kitasatosporales; family Streptomycetaceae; genus Streptomyces; species Streptomyces sp. NPDC088246. The sequence goes on along the minus strand of NZ_JBIURV010000001.1, from coordinate 340,005 downwards.
CGGGTCGGTGACCGGGCCGTAGTTGCCCGACGCACCCTCGACGGTCTTGCCACCGATCCAGTGGTTGACGGTCTTCATGACAGAACTCCTTCAAAGGTGGTGGCGTCGGTCGGCGACGTGACGGTCGTACTCTTCCCGGGCTTTCACGGCCGACGGCCGGGTGGCCGTTTCGGCTACAGGAACATCCCACCACGCCTGCGCCGGAGGGGGGCCCGACACTGTGTCTGCCGTTTCGGTCTCGACGTAGACACAAGTGGGACGGTCCGCGACGCGCGCCTCGGTAAGGGCTTCGCGCAGGTCACGCACGGTCTTGGCGCGCAGTACCCGCATCCCCAGCGAGCCGGCGTTGGCCGCGAGGTCGACGGGGAGCGGGGGCCCGGTGAAGGTACCGTCCGCGGCACGGTGGCGGTAGGCCGTACCGAAGCGCTCACCACCGACCGTCTCGGACAGGCCGCCGATGGACGCGTAACCGTGGTTCTGCAGGATGACCAGCTTCACGGGGAGTTCTTGCTGCACCGCGGTGACGATCTCGGTGGGATTCATCAGATATGTGCCGTCGCCGACGAGGGCCCAGACGGGGCGGCCGGAGGCGGCCAGCTGGACCCCGATCGCGGCGGGGATCTCGTAGCCCATGCAGGAGTAGCCGTATTCGACGTGGTACTGGTGCGGGGAGCGGGCCCGCCAGAGTTTGTGCAGGTCACCGGGGAGCGATCCGGCCGCGTTGATCAGGATGTCGTCCTCGGTGACGAGAGCGTCGAGCAGGCCGAGGACCTGGGCCTGGGTGGGGCGGGCATGCGGGTCGTCGGCGGCGAACGCGGCGGTGACGCGCTGCTCCCATTTCTCCTTGGCCTCGGTGTACTCGGTCTCGTAGGACGGGTCGACGCGGTGGTTGCGTGCGGCAAGCGCGGCGGTGAGGGCTTCGAGGGCGGTGCGGGCGTCGGCGACGAGCGGGAGCGCGCCGAGTTTGTGTGCGTCGAAGCCGGTGATGTTGAGGTTGAGGAAGCGGACCGCCGGGTCGCAGAAGAGCGTGGCCGAGGCGGTGGTGAAATCGGAGTAGCGGGTGCCGATTCCGATCACCAGGTCGGCGGTGCGGGCCAGCTCGTCGGCGGTCGCGGTGCCGGTGTGGCCGATGCCGCCGACGTCGGCGGGGTGGTCGTGACGCAGGGAGCCCTTGCCGGCCTGGGTGGAGGCGACGGGGATACGGGTGGCGGCGGCGAACGCGGCGAGGGTCTCCTGCGCCGCGCTGTGATGGACGCCGCCGCCCGCCACGATCAGCGGCCGGCGGGCGCTGCGCACGGCCCGCACCGCCCGGTCGAGCTCGTGCGGATCGGGGGCCGGCCGGCGTACGTACCAGATGCGCTCGGCGAAGAACTCCTGCGGCCAGTCGTGCGCCTGCGCCTGCACGTCCTGCGGCAGCGCGAGCGTGACCGCGCCGGTCTCCGCCGGGTCGGCGAGGGTCCGCATGGCCTGGAGTGCGGCCGGGATCAGGGCCTCGGGGCGGGTGATCCGGTCGAAGTAGCGGGAGACGGGACGCAGACAGTCGTTGACCGAGATGTCGCCCGCGGACGGGACTTCGAGCTGCTGGAGCACGGGGTCGGCGGGCCGGGTCGCGAAGGTGTCCCCGGGCAGGAGGAGGACGGGGAGGTGGTTGATGGTGGCGAGGGCGGCGCCGGTCACGAGGTTCGTGGCGCCGGGGCCGATGGAGGTGGTGACGGCGTGCGCGGAGAGCCGGCCGGACTGGCGGGCGTAGCCGACGGCGGCGTGCACCATGGCCTGCTCGTTGCGGCCCTGGAGATAGGGCATCGCCCGGCCCGACTCGACGAGCGCCTGACCGACTCCGGCGACATTGCCGTGGCCGAAGATGCCCCAGGTGGCGCTGATCAGGCGCTGTCGTCGGCCGTCGCGCTCGGTGTACTGGCGGGACAGGAAGGACACCAGGGCCTGGGCGGTGGTGAGCCTGCGGGTGCGTGGTGCGCTCACGAGGTCGCCTCCGGTCCGTAGAGCGGGAGTCTGGGGTCCACCGGCTGCGACGGCCAGGTGTCGCGGATCCAGCTGTGGTCGGGGTGGTCGCTGATCAGCCACTCCCGCTGCTCCCCCGGGCCCGCCATCACATTGAGGTAGTAGAGCGTGCGGCCGGGGGCGGCGATGGACGGACCGTGCCAGCCGTCGGGAATGAGGACCGCGTCACCGCTGCGGACCTCGGCGAGGACATCCGTACCGCCGTCCCTCGACGGCGACACGCGGTGGTAGCCGAGGCCGTCGTTCTCCACCTCGAAGTAGTAGATCTCCTCCAGCACGGACTCGACGCCGGGTCGGTGCTCGTCGTGCTTGTGCGGTGGGTAGGACGACCAGTTGCCGCCCGGGGTGAGTACCTCGACGGCGATCAGCCGGTCGCACTCGAAGGTGTCGGCGGCGGCGAAGTTGTTGACCTGGCGGGAGCAGTTCCCGGAGCCGCGCAGCTCGACGGGTACCTCCGGCGCGGGGCCGTAGCGAGCGGGGAGTCGTCGCTCGCACTTCGCTCCTGCCAGGGCGAAGCGGCCTCCTGCGCCGGAGGCGATCTGTGCATGGGCGTCGCGCGGTACGTACGCGAAGTCGGATACCCCGCTGAACACGCTTTCCCGGCCCAGTAGTTCAAAGATCTCACCTGAGGTGTGCACCGTACAGCCACCGGTCAAAGGCAGAACGATCCATTCGCTCTCCCCGGTGACAAGCGTGTGAACTCCGCCCGGCCCCAGCTCCAGCACACGCAGGCTCGACCGGTCCCAGCCGGCGCGCTTCGGGTCGATGTCGAGGGCGTAGGGCCCGCTCGCCGCGCTCCCGGCGCCGAGGTGGTACCGCGGTTCGTTGTGCGTCGTCATACCCATTCCCTACTCGATACCCGGTCCCCGCCCGTTCCTCTCGGCTCCAGCAGCGATACGGCCGTGTCGACGGCCGCGGCCACCTCACCGTCGGCCGGGTAGAGCAGCGAACGCCCCACCACCAGGCCCTGGACGGTCGGCAGTTGCAGCGCCGTGCGCCACTTCTCGAACGCGCCGTCCAGGTCGTCACCCACCTCGCCGCCCAGCAGCACGGCGGGCAGCGTCGAAGCCTCCATCACCCGGGCCATGTCGTCGGGGTTCTCGGTGACGGGGACCTTGAGCCAGGTGTACGCGGATGTCCCGGCCAGCCCCGAGGCGATGGCGATCGAGGTGGTGACCGCCTCCGCGCCGAGGTCGTTGCGGACGTGGCCGTCCATGCGGCGGCAGAGGAACGGCTCGACGAAGACGGGCAGCCGGTGCGCGGCCATGGCGTCGATGGCACGGGCGGTGGCGTGCATGGTGTCGAGCGAGCCGGGGTCGTCGTAGTCGATACGGAGCAGCAGCTTGCCCGCGTCGAAGCGGAGCCGGGCGAGGTCCTCGGGGCGGTGGCCGGTGAAGCGGTCGTCGAGTTCGAAGGCGGCGCCCGCGAGTCCGCCACGGTTCATCGAGCCGACGACGACCTTGTTCTCCAGTGCGCCGAGGAGCAGCAAATCGTCGAGGATGTCGGCGGTGGCGAGGACTCCGTCGACGCCGGGGCGGGAGAGGGCGAGGCAGAGCCGGTCCAGGAGCTCGAAGCGGTTGGCCATGGCCAGTTCGCGGCCGCCGACGGCCAGGGAGCCACGGGCCGGATGGTCCGCCGCGATGATCATCAGGCGGCCGCCGCTGCCGACGAGGGGGCGTCTGCGGCGTCGCGCGGCAGCTTCGGCGATGGCCTCGGGGTGGCGCATGCGCAGCTGGACGAGTTCGGAGACCGAGGAGGCCGGGGGCGTCATGGGGTGGCTCCGGTGGGGCGGGAGGTGACGGCACCTTCGGTCAGGGCCGCTTCGACTTCGTACGGGAACGGCATGGCGGACGAGCAGGCGAGCCGGGAGGCGACGATGGCACCGGCGGCGTTGGCGTACCGCATGATGCGTTCGGTCTCCCATCCTGCGAGCAGCCCGTGGCAGAGCGCCCCGCCGAAGGCGTCACCGGCACCGAGGCCGTTGACGACCTCGACGGGCAGCGGCGGCACATCGGCCACCGTGCCGTCGCGGTGGACGGCGAGTACGCCCTTGGGGCCCTGTTTGACGACGGCGAGCTCGACACCCGCGGCGATCAGGGCGCGGGCGGCCGCGTGCGGTTCGCGCTCGCCGGTCGCGATCTCGCATTCGTCGAGGTTTCCGACGGCGACGGTGGCATGGGCGAGGGCCTCGCGGTAGCGGGCGGAGGGGTTGGACGCGGCCTCGGGGATTGCTTCTGTGGAGTCCCAGAACATCGGGCGCCAGTCGAGGTCGAAGACGGTGATGCCGGACCGGTCGCGGGCGCGCAGTGCGGCGAGGGTCGATGTGCGGCTCGGTTCGGCGCACAGCCCGGTGCCCGTCATCCAGAAGACCCGGGCGGACCGCACCGCGTCGAGGTCCAGCTCCGACTCGTGGATCTCCAGGTCGGGGGCCTTGGGCTGCCGGTAGAAGTAGAGCGGGAAGTCGTCGGGCGGGAAGATCTCGCAGAAGGTGACCGGTGTCGGATACGCGTCGACGGGCGTCACCCACCGGTCGTCCACCCCGAACTCCCGCAACTGGTGGTGGAGATACTCCCCGAAGGCGTCCCGGCCCGTGCGGGTCACCACGGCGGTCCGCCGGCCGAGCCGGGCTGCCGCGACGGCGACATTGGCCGGTGAGCCGCCGAGGAACTTCCCGAATGTCTCGACCCGGGCCAGCGGCACACCGGTCTGCAGGGGGTAGAGATCCACACCGATCCGGCCCATGGTGATCACGTCGTACAGCTCAGGCATATGCATCCCTTCGACCGGCGACCGGGGCGGCTGCTCCCAGGTCTAGCCCTCCCCCGGAACCCTGTCAATGTTTTGTCCGGACATAAGGACGAATGATTGACACTCGTCTTCCGGGCCGGAAGGCTGGGCCGCATGACCTCCTCCGCATTGGCTCCGGCCCGTATCCGTATCGGTTCGGCACCCGACTCGTGGGGTGTGTGGTTCCCCGACGATCCGCGGCAAGTGCCCTGGCAGCGCTTCCTCGATGAGGTCTCCGCGGCGGGTTACGAGTGGATCGAACTCGGCCCGTACGGCTACCTCCCGACCGACCCGGCCCGCCTCGCCGACGAGACGCGCCGCCGCGGGCTCACGGTCTCGGCCGGGACCGTTTTCACCGGATTGCACCATGGCACGGACGTCTGGGACCGGACCTGGGCGCATGTCGCCGACATCGCGGCACTCACCCGGGCGATGGGCGCCGGACATCTCGTGGTCATCCCGTCGTTCTGGCGCGACGACAAGACTGGCGAGGTCCTGGAGGACCGCAGCCTCACCGCGGAGCAGTGGCGCAGCCTCACCACCCAGACGGAGCGGCTGGGCCGCGAGGTGCAGGACCGTTTCGGGCTGCGCATCGTCGTCCATCCGCATGCCGACACCCATATCGACAGCGAGGAGAACGTCAGCCGCTTCCTCGACGCCACCGATCCCGAACTGGTCTCGCTGTGCCTCGACACCGGCCACTACGCCTACTGCGGCGGCGACAGCGTCAAGCTGATCGAGACCTACGGCGAACGGGTCGGCTATCTGCATCTCAAGCAGGTCGACCCGGGGATCCTGGCCGAAGTCGTGGCGGACGAACTGCCGTTCGGACCCGCCGTGGCGCGTGGAGTGATGTGCGAACCGCCGGGCGGGGTGCCCGCGCTGGAGCCCGTACTCGCAGCCGCCCGCAAGCTGGATGTCGATCTCTTCGCCATCGTCGAGCAGGACATGTATCCCTGCCCGCCCGACAAGCCCTTTCCCATCGCCCGCCGCACCCGGGACTTCCTCCGCTCCTGCGGCAGCCCGCACCGGGCTCCCTGACACGCCGAGCGGCCCCGGGAAGTGACGTAGTGGCGGTACGCGGTGTTGTCCTCGATGAGAAGTCGGTGCGCGGCCCGGGCCGCGCCCCACCACCGCACACCCCACCAGCGCACCAGGAGCAACTCGCCATGATCCGGAAGATGTTGTCGTCCCGCAGGACGGCCGGTGCCTCGGCCCTGGCCGTCGTCGCCCTGGCCGCCGCCCTCGCCACTGCCCCGGGCGCCTCGGCCGACGAGCACAACCCGCCGCCACCGCCCGGCTCGAGCCCGGTCTGCGTCTTCTACGACGGCGACGGGCTCACCGTGTACGGCGACCAGGGCGATCGGGTCTCCCAGGTGCAGTGCATGCTGGCCAACCGCCACTATCTGCCGTGGTCAGCACTCGACGGAACGTTCGGACCGCAGACCCTCCTCGCCGTACAGCGCTTCCAGGCGGACAATCCGCCGCTCGTGCCGGACGGCCTGGTCACCCCGGTCACCTGGTCGGCGCTCTGGCACGCGGGACCGACCCGCACGACCCCTCTCCCCTACCCACCGGTGTGACCCGGCACGCGGGACTCCTCTCCCGTGGCCCCGTTGGGCACCATGCATGCCTTCTGTAACAGAGATCACACTCTCGTCACACATGTCTCCGTTACGCGGGTCTTCCGTCACAGGCGCTCGACAGCCCCTCCCCGGAACTCTCCCCCTGTCGTTGCACCGGGAGCAGGCTGAGTGATCGTCAGCGTCCGCGCCGCAGCTCCCCCGACGGCCTGCCCGGCTGCGCTGCGGCGCAGAGAGGTGTCATACATGACGGACAGAAGACTCTGGTCCTACAAGGACATTGCCGCGCACATCCGGGTACAGCCGGACACCGTCCGCTCCTACCGCAAACACGGCCTCCTCCCGTCACCCGACCATGTGGAGAGCGGCAAGCCCTACTGGTACGCGGACACCATCCGCGCCTGGGTCGCCTCAAGACCCGGCAACCGAGGACGCAGGGACTGACACCTCCGGCGCCCCGTACGGGGAACAACTCCCACCTGCCGCCGTACGGGGCTTCACTCCTTCGCCGGGGTGTACGTCCCACCGCTCGACGGCTGGATGATCGTCAACCCTGCCCCGGGCGCCGTCCCCATCGCGGCGAGCGCCGCCGGGGCCGCGTCCAGGCCGATGGTGGAGGTCACCAGCAGATCGGGGCGCAGGGTGCCGGCCAGGACCATGTCCATCATCGGCGGGTACGCGTGCGCGGCCATGCCGTGGCTGCCGAGCATCTCCAGCTCCAGGCCGATCACCCGCGCCATGGGCACGACGGGGTCACCGGCGGCCGTGGGCATCAGCCCGACCTGCACATGGCGGCCCTGCCGGCGCAGGCTCCGCACCGAGGCGGCGCAGGTCACCGGGGAGCCCAACGCGTCGAGAGACAGATGGGCCCCGCCGCCCGTCAGTTCGCGTACCACCTCGTCCGCCCCGTCCGGGTGCGTGGACGCGTCCACGCACTCCACCGCGCCGAACGCCCGCGCCAGTTCAAGAGCACCCGCCGAGACGTCGACCGCGACGACCCTGGCCCCACAGGCCACCGCGATCATGACGGCCGAGAGCCCGACCCCTCCGCAACCGTGCACCGCGACCCACTCGCCCGGTGCCACCCGCCCCTGAGCCACGACCGCCCGGAACGCCGTGGCGAACCTGCACCCCAGACCTGCCGCCGTGGCGAAGGACAGGCCCTCGGGAACGGAGACCAGATTGACGTCGGCCCGTTCCAGCGCCACGTACTCGGCGAACGAGCCCCAGTGGGTGAAGCCGGGCTGGATCTGCCGCTCGCAGACCTGCTGGGCCCCGGCCGCACAGGCGGGACAGCGGCCGCACGCGCAGACGAAGGGCACGGTGACCCGGTCACCGGGCCGCCAGTTGACGACATCGCTCCCCACCGCCTCGACCACACCGGCGAGTTCATGACCGGGCACATGAGGCAGGGTGATGTCGGGGTCGTGGCCCATCCAGCCGTGCCAGTCGCTGCGGCACAGCCCGGTTGCCTCGACGCGGACCACGACGCCCTGGCCGGAAGGGCTCGGGTCCGGCACTTCCCGCACCCGGGCGTCCTGCTTGAACTCCTCGAACACTACTGCTCGCATCGGCCCAGCCCTTCGTTCAGCCCCGTTGTCCGCTCCGCGCCGTTGTTCGGTCCGCGCCGCGATGCGCTCCGCATCCGTCGTCCGGGCGGCCGAATCTACGCTCCGCTGGTGATCTTGTCCCGCTCCGGAGCGTCCTTCGATATCTCCTCGGCCGGCAGCGGCACGGACGTCCCTTCGCTCAGGCCGAACCTCCGGTGGAAGGCCCGGAGCCGAGCGGGTGCCCACCAGGTGGCCTTGCCCATCAGCTTCATCACGGAAGGAACCAGCAGGCTGCGCACCACCATCGCGTCCATCAGCACGGCCAGGGCGATACCGAGGCCAAGCATCTTGGTGTTGGCCACCCGTGACGTACCGATGGCGACCATCACCACCGCCAGGATCACGGCTGCCGCGGTGATCAGCCCGCCGGTGTGCCGCAGCCCGAAGGTCACCGACCGCTCGTGGTCCCCGGTGCGGTCGTACTCCTCCTTGATCCGGGAAAGCAGGAAGACCCCGTAGTCCATGGAGAGTCCGAAGGCGACGCAGAACATCAGAACCGGCAGTGTCGTCTCTATGTCCCCGGTGCTGGTGAAGGAGAGCAGTCCGGACAGATGCCCGTCCTGGAAGACCCAGACGACCGCTCCGAACATCGCCGTGAGACTCAGCGCGTTGAGCACGACCGCCTGGAGGGGGATCAGCACGCTTCCGGTGAGCAGGAAGACCAGAAGCAGTGTCACCACGACGATGATGCCCACCGCCCAGGGCAGCCGGTCCGCGATGGCGTGCTTGGAGTCGACCAGGACGGCTGCCGTGCCCGTCACCGAGGTGTCGAAGGGGGCGGGCTCGGCCCGGAGGTCCTGGACGAGCTGCTGGGACTCCTCCCCCACGGACTCACCGTCGGGCAGAACGCTGAAGTAGGCGAACCGCCCCGTCGTGACCGGCCCGTCGACCCGCAGCACACCGGGAAGGCCGGCGATCCTGCTGCGGTATTCGGCGTACTGGGCCGGCGTCGCCGCACCCTCCGCGAGTACTGCGAGGCCGCCGCCCGGGCTGCCGGGGAAGCCGTCCCGGATGTGCTGCTGGACGACATGCGACTCGGCGGTCGCGGGCAGCTGGCGGTCGTCCGCCGTACCGAACTTCACCCCGAGGAAGGGCAGCCCGAGCAGGACGAGACCCACGGTGGTGACGGCGGCGAAGACCGGCGCCCGACGCATCACGAGGGCCGCGAACCGGCCCCACCCGCTGCCGGATCCGGCTGCGGCGGTCGCGGACAGCTCGACACGCCCACCCGTGCGCCCGGCCCCCCGTCGCAGCAGACGGCGCAGATCCAGGGAGTTGACCCGTGGTCCGAGCAGCATCAGCGCGGCCGGCAGCAGGATCAGTGCGGCGGCAGCCGCCAGCAGCACCACGGCGATCCCCGCGTAGGCGAACGAGCGCAGGAAGTACTGCGGGAAGACCAGCATCGCGGCGAGCGAAACCGCGACGGTCAGCGCGGAGAACAGCACCGTGCGCCCCGCGGTGCGCAGCGTCGCCCCCACAGCCGCCCGGGTGTCCGCCCCGGCCGCGAGCTCTTCCCTGAACCGGCGCACGATGAACAGCGCGTAGTCGATGGCGAGCCCGAGGCCGAGGGCCGTGGTGAGGTTCTGGGCGAAGACCGAGACGTCGGTGAATTCGGTGATGCCGCGCAGCACGGCGTTGGTCCCCAGGATTGCGACGATGCCCACGCCGAGCGGCAGCAGGGCGGCGATCGCACTGCCGAAGACCATGACCAGCAGCACGAGCGTCACCGGCAGAGCAATCATCTCGGCCCGCAGCAGGTCCTCCTGGATGATCGTCTGCATCTCGTGCCGTACGGCGACCGGGCCGCCGACCGAGACCTCCACGGGGCCGTGCGCACCACGGTATGCGGGGGCTATCCGGTCCAGGACCTCGCCCATCGCCTTGTCGTCGCCCTCTATCCGGGCGGCGATCAACGCTTCCCGCCCGTCCTCGGCACGTAGCGCGGGTGCCTTGCTCTGCCAGTACGAGCCGACGCCCGTGATGTCCTTCTCTCCGGCCAGCCGTTCGGCCAGCCGGGCCGCCTCGGCGGCCACCGCGGGATCGTCGACCGATGTGCTGCCGCTGTCCACGAGCAGCAGCAGATTCGGCTGGGATGCGGGGAACTCACGCTCCAGCGCCTTGGTCGTACAGGTCGATTCGGCGTCCGGGGCCTCCCAGCCGCCGCTGCCCATCCGGTCGGCCACCCCGCTTCCCGCGAACACGGCGAGCGCCGTGATGACCAGGGCCGCGAGCAGCGCGAGCCGTGGCCGCGCAGTGACGAAGCGGGTCCAGCCCCCCAGACGCTCCGGACTGTTGACTTCAGGCATGGCGCGGTGTCCCCTTCCCCCAGATCCGGCGGCGCGAGACGGCCACACGGAGTGGCCGCGCAGGGCAGCATGGATCAGTCGTTGCCAATTACACTGGCAAACACGAGTCATCGCTCGCGTTTCACCAAGAATGCGAGCGACCGCTCGTGTTTGTCAATCGCGTCATGAAAGCTGGGGATCGACCGTGTCGGAGGCCAGAGCGAAGGGCACCGGTGGTGCCAGGGGCACGGGCGGCGCGGGCGGCACCGCGAACCCCCCGGCCACGAGCGGCGCCGGGAGCGTGGGCGGCAGCGCACACAGCGCGAGCGACACCGGCAGCGCACGCCCCGAAGCGGCCGCCGGTGCCACCCGCCCCCGCCGTCGCCAGGCCCGCGGCGAAGCCCGTATCACGCAGCTCCTCAAAGCGGCGGCCAACGTTTTCTGCACAACCGGCTACACCGCGGCGAGCACCAACGCCATCGCCCGCGAGGCAGGCGTCTCACCGGGCACGCTCTACCAGTTCTTCCCCAACAAGGAGGCCATCGCCGTCGAACTCGGCGACCAACTCCTGAACCGCTGGCGGGAGACATACGGCGCCGCATTCCTTCCGGACCATCTGACGCTCCCGCTGGACCGGATGCTGGACGCCACCCTTGACCCGCTGATCGCCTTCAACTGCGAGAATCCGGCGTTCACCGTCCTCATGCACGGCTCCGAGATCCCCGGAATCACCCAGGGGCACGACGCGCTGCACATGACCATGCTCGACCGCGTCGAGGCGATCCTCGGCGACTACCTGCCGGACACTCCGCCCGCCCAGATCACCCGTATCGCCAACATGATCTTCATCCTCTTCAAGGGCGGGCTCGACCTGATCATGGCCCACGAGGGCGATGAGCGGGACGCGTACATCAGGGAGCTGAAGACCGCACTGCTCCGTTATCTGGAGCCACTGGTCTGCTGACTGCACCAGCAAGGAGTAGGGCTCGACCCGGTGGTGGCGCCCGGTGGCCGAGGCCGGCCGCCGCGGATCGGGGCGGCACTTGCCGGCGACAGTCCGTCATTGCCGTGGGTTGTGGCGGATGGCGCGGGTCGGGAGATCGTGTCTGTCAGCACCTATTCGCTGGACCGGATGCTTGGTGACATGAGCCCACTGACCTGCCGGAGCTACGTGTACGACCTGCTGCACTGATACCGACCCCGCGACGAGGCCGTCTCCGGTGAGCCGGATCGAGGCATTCAAGACCGTCGACTAGCTCGGCCGTGTGGCTCGCTGGGCCCACTTCGGTGTCCAGGTCCCGCTGTCGGGGCGGCCGGGGTATGTAGAGGTGAGGTGGTTACGCAGTGCGGTGAGGGCGGGGTGCGGGTTGTCGGTGCGCCAGATCAGCGAGTGGGGGTAGACCGGGGTCGGGTCGTGCAGGGGGATGCGCCGCAGGTCGTGGCCGGCGGGCCAGACCAGCGGAGTCTGCTCGCTGACGAAGGTCGCCAATGTCGAGGAGCCCGCGATCGTGTCGAGGAGGGGCTCGATACCGAAGTTGGGGCCGACCGAGTCGATGGTGAGACCGAACGTGGCGGCGAGTTCGTCGTAGTAGGCGGCCCACTCGGTGCCAGGCATGTTGCCGGGCATCCAGATCCGGCGCCCGGCGAGCTGGGCGGGAGCGATCGCGCGGGCGGCCGCGAACTCGTGAGCCGGCCCGGTGAACAGGTACAGCGGTTCATCGAAGACCGGAGTGGCCTCGATACCGTCGGGGAGCTGCCGGCCCGGCATGGTCACGGCGCGGAAGGTCGCGTCGATCGTCCCGGACCGGACGGCGGCGATGGCCGTGTCGGAGTCGAAGAGGGTCACGACATCGAGATCGGTCTCGGGATACGCGCGGTGGAAGTCGCGCAGCAGACCCGCCACTGAGACCCGGCGGCCGATCACGTCGACGCGCAACGCCCGGCGCCCTGGCCGCACGGAAGCGGCTGCCCGTTCCTCGGCTTGGAGGAGAGCCCGGGCGTAAGGCAGGAACGCCTGCCCATCGATGGTGAGCCGGGCTCCGCGGGCCGTACGGCTGAACAGCTGCACACCGAGGTCCTTCTCCAGCGCGGCGATGCGCTTGGAGACGGCTTGTGGGGTGATCGACAAGTTGGCAGCGGCTTCTTGGAACTGTCCCGCGTCCGTAGCGGTGACGAAGGTGCGCACGGCGGTGAGGTCCATGCCGACCATCTTAGATGGACAACCAATCGTTGAGTCCGATCGGCGAAATGGTTGTTTGATTCCAGTACTCCATGCTCGCTTTGATGTCTCTGGTCAACGTGTGGTTTGGCAAGCAGTGCGGCAGGAGGAGTGCTGCCCGGCGGCCGGGTGGCTACGGGCCTGCGCTTCAAGGGCTCGGGCCGATCGCGTTCACGAGCGGTGCGGCCCATTGGCCGTCCTGTCGGCGTGACCGCACCGCGACGGGCCGAGCCGTCCGCCCATCTGCCGATGCCGGTGCGGTCGGCCACCGACAAGGCCACCATCGCGTCTCTGGTCGGGATGGGGCTTCCTACTCACCTCGGAGGTGACCCACCCGTGCCGGATTCCTTCGTTCACCTGCACAATCACACCGAATACTCGATGCTGGACGGCGCGCAGAAGCTGAAGCCGATGTTCGGCGAGGTGGCCCGACAGGGGATGCCTGCGATCGCCATGAGCGATCACGGCAACATGTTCGGCGCCTACGAGTTCGCGCAGGTCGCGAAGGGCTTCGAGGGGATCAGGCCGATCATCGGCATCGAGGCGTACGTGGCGCCTTCCTCCCGGTTCGTCCGGAAGCAGGAGTTCTGGGGGCCGGGAGGCCGTCGCGCCATGAGCGCGGACGGTGAGGGGTCGAAGGATGTCTCCGGTGGCGGCCGCTTCACTCACGTGACCATGTGGGCGCGGAACAGCCAGGGCTTGCGGAACCTGTTCTGGCTCAGCACGCAGGCCAGCTATGAGGGTCAGTTCCCTGCCGGAAAGCCGCGCATGGACCGGGAGTTGATCGCTGAGCGACCGGACGGCGTCATCGCCACCACCGGCTGCCCGTCCGGCGAGATCCAGACCCGCCTGCGGCTGAACCAGTATGACGAGGCGAAGGCTGCTGCCGCGGTCTACCAGGAGATCTTCGGCCGCGAGAACTACTTCCTGGAGCTGATGGACCACGGCCTGGACATCGAGCGTGAGGTCCGTGAGGGCCTGCTGCGTCTGGCCAGGGAACTGAGCATTCCCCTCCTGGCCACCAATGACGCGCACTACGTCACCGAGGACCAGGCCGACGCTCACGACAGCCTGCTGTGCATCGGTGTCGGCAAGAACAAGGACGACCCGGGCCGCTTCCGGTTCAACGGCTCCGGCTACTACCTCAGGACAGCCGCCGAGATGCGCAGCCTGTTCTCGGAGCTGCCGGAAGCCTGCGACAACACCCTGCTGATTGCCGAGCGCATCGAGTCCTATGACGAGGTCTTCGACTACGTCGACGAGATGCCGCAGTTCCCGGACGTGCCCGAAGGCGAGACCCAGGAGTCGTGGCTTCGCAAGGAAGTCCTCAAGGGTCTGGCGACGCGCTACGGGGACCCGGTCCCCCAGCACGTCATGGACCGCTTCGAGACCGAGATGTCGGTCATCGGCCCCATGGGTTTCAGCTCCTACTTCCTCGTCGTGGCGGACATCTGCCGCCATGCCCGGGAGAACAAGATCCCGCTCGGTCCGGGCCGGGGGTCGGCCACCGGCTCCATCGTGGCCTACGCCACCCGCATCACCGAGCTGTGCCCCCTGGAGCACGGCCTTCTCTTCGAACGGTTCCTGAACCCCGAACGCATCAACCCGCCGGACGTCGACCTCGACTTCGACGACCGTCAGCGCGACCGGATGGTCCGCTACGTCACCGAGAAGTACGGCGAGGAGTACACCGCCATGGTGAACACGTTCGGCAAGATCAAGGCCAAGAACGCGATCAAGGACTCCTCGCGCATCCTCGGCTACCCCTACTCCCACGGCGAGCGGATCACCAAGGCGCTCCCGCCGGACCAGAACGGCAAGTCAGCCCCACTGGCTGCCGTCTTCGACTCCTCCCACGAGCGGTATGGCGAGGCCGGCGAGATCCGGCAGATGTATGACAGCGAACAGGATGTGAAGCGGGTCATCGACACCGCCCGCGGGGTGGAGGGCCTCACCCGCGGCACCGGCGTGCACGCCGCGGCGGTGATCCTCTCCAAGACGAAGCTCACCGACCGCATCCCCCTGCACATGCGCGCCTCGGACGGCGTGAAGATCACCGGCTTCGACTACCCGTCCTGCGAAGCCATGGGCCTGATCAAGATGGACTTCCTGGGACTGCGGAACCTGGGGGTCATCGACCAGGCCATCGAGAACATCCGCGAGAACCGGGGCATCAGTCTGGCCACCGTAGATCCCCTGGACGGCGCCCCGTCCACCGTCGTGATCCCTCTGGACGACGCCAAGACGTACCGACTGCTGGCCGAGGGCAACACTTTCGGTGTCTTCCAGCTCGACGGCGGCGGCATGCGCGTCCTGCTGAAGCAGATGGAACCCACCCGGTTCGAGGACATCGCCGCGGTCAACGCCCTCTACCGGCCCGGCCCCATGGCGGCGAACGCGCACACCAACTACGCACACCGTAAGACCGGCCGCCAGGAGATCACCCCGATCCACCCCGAGCTGCGCGACTCACTGGAGCCGATCCTCGGCAACACCTTCCATCTGCTCGTCTACCAGGAGCAGATCATGGCCATCGCCCGGGAACTGGCCGGGTACACCCTCGGCGGTGCCGACCTGTTGCGCCGTGCGATGGGCAAGAAGAAACCGGAGGTGCTGGCCGCGGAGTGGGACAAGTTCCACGACGGCATGCGGGGCAACGGGTACAGCGAGGAAGCCATCAAGGCCCTGTGGGACGTCATGCTCCCGTTCTCCGGCTACGCCTTCAACAAGTCCCACACCGCCGGCTACGGCCTCGTCTCATACTGGACCGCCTACCTCAAGGCCAACTACCCGGCCGAGTACATGGCCGCCCTGCTCACCTCGGTCGGCGACGACAAGGACAAGGCCGCGATCTACCTCGCCGACGCCCGCAGGAACGGCGTCCGGGTCCTCCAGCCCGACGTGAACGAATCCGTCGCCGAGTTCACCGCCATCGGCGACGACGTACGGTTCGGGCTGCGGTCCGTACGCAACGTCGGCGACAACGTCATCGAGGCCATCGTCGACACCCGCCGCCGGAAAGGGAAATTCGCTTCCTTCTCCGACTTCCTCGACAAGGCCGACCTGCCCGCACTGAACAAGCGAGCTGTGGAGTCCCTGATCAAGGCCGGCACCTTCGACTCCCTGGAGCATTCCCGCAAGGGCCTCACCGCCATCCACGAGGACGCCATCGACGCGATCATCCCCGTGAAGAAAGCGGCAAGCTTCGGACAAGACGATCTCTTCGCCGACCTGGGCGGCGAAGGAAGCGGCGAACCGGCCTTCGGCCTCGACTTCCCCATCGACGACTCGGAGTGGCCCCGCAGACAGCTCCTGGCGACCGAACGCGAAATGCTCGGCCTCTACGTCTCGGCCCACCCGCTGGACGGCGCCGAGCACATCCTCTCCGGCGCGCGGGACTGCTCCATCGCCGAACTGCTCGCCTCCGGCCGCACCACCGGGGACGTGCAGCTTTCCGGTCTGATCACCAGCATCCAGCTCAAGATGACCAAACAGGGCAACGCCTGGGCCATCGTGAACCTCGCGGACCGTGATGCCGGCATCGAGGTCCTCTTCTTCCCCGCCGCCTACCAGCTCGTGCAGCACGCACTGGCCGAAGACAACGTCATTGCTGTCAAGGGCAAGATCGAAGACCGGGACGGAACCGTGAACGTCTTCGGCAGAGAACTCGCGGTACTGGACGTGTCCTCCGCCGAGCACGGCGGGAAACCCCCCGTGCGGCTTGCCCTCCCCGCCCACCGGATCACCGAACAGTCCGTCAGAGAACTGAAGCGCATCCTTGCGGACCACCCGGGCGACAGCCCAGTCCACCTCAGCGTCCGCAGCGCACGCAAGACGATCGTGTACGCCCTGCAGGCCAAGGTGGACGCCACCACCGTCGCATCCGATGTGAAGGGCACGTTCGGAGCTGACTCGTGGGCAGGCTCGGCATGATGCCGTCGCCATGAACGGCGCAGGCCTGCGCGCCCCACTGGAGACCGAGGTACCGTGCGGGGCGCCCACACCGTCGGGCGCAGCCTCCGGACGGCGTTCGCCGGGGTTGCCGCCCCACTCTCCCTCCGGAGGCCGAACGGGCGTTTCCAGCTCGCCGCGCCCGCGATAGCCAGGCACCTCGGCGTCACCGTGCTGCACTCACTCCGGGACTCGATGCACGTATCGCGATCCGGCCGCCCGGGTCACCGACACCGGCCCGAGCCGCGCACGCTTCGCACAGGGATGCACCCCGGCCTCCACCGACGAGCAAGCGCGCGCAGCGGACACTCGCATTCATACCCCCTAGGGGTATAGTGTGATGAGCGTTGGGGCTCACGGGTCTCCCGGGGTTCCCGACACGCCACGCCCTTTGTGCTCGTCGAAGAGGAGAACACCATGACCGCCGAGACCCAGCTCCCCCAGGCCACCGGCTCCTGCTGCTCACCCAGCGGCTCCTGCCACGACGGTGCGGACTCCGGCACCCCTGCGGGCGGGGTGACCACCGTCTACCAGGTGTCCGGCATGACGTGCGGCCACTGCGAAGGCGCCGTCTCCGAGGAGATCTCCGGCATCGATGGCGTCACCTCGGTGAAGGCCGTCGCCGCCACCGGCCAAGTGACCGTCGTCTCCGGGGCCCCGCTGGCCGAGGACGTCGTGCGCGCCGCAGTCGACGAGGCCGGCTACGAGCTCGTCGGCCGGGCCTGAACACCATCGGGCGCACCCGATACGCCGGATACACCCGAATAACCCCCCTTTGCCGCCGGGCCGGACCGACCAGCAGATACTGGTGGAGTACGGCCCGGTCGGCGTTTCAGGAGTTCGGACATGCACAGCGCAACAGAGGCCGAGACCCCGGCAGCGGAGAGTTCGCAGGCCGAACTCACGATCGGCGGGATGACCTGCGCCTCCTGCGCGGCCCGCGTCGAGAAGAAGCTCAACCGGATGGACGGCGTCACCGCCACCGTCAACTACGCGACCGAGAAGGCCCGCGTCTCCTTCGGCTCAGAGACCGGCCTCGCGGATCTGATCGCCACGGTCGAGAAGACCGGCTATACCGCTCAGCCGGTACGCCGCCCCGAATCGGCACCGCCCACCCCGGCACGTGCCGAGGCACCGGTCACGTCCGCAATCACCGTCACAGGCACCCCCGAGGACGGCGGCCCGCACAGCACCCGGGTCCGCACCGAGCAGGCCACCGAAAGCCCGACCGATACAGGCACAGGCACAGGCACCGAAGCCGAGACCGAGACCGAGGCCTACGCCGACGACCCCGCCGAGCGGAAGGCCGCCGACGCCCTCGCATCACTGCGTCAGCGTCTGACCGTCTCTGCCGTCCTCGCCGCCCCCGTCGTCGTGCTCGCGATGGTCCCCGCCCTCCAGTTCGACAACTGGCAGTGGCTCTCCTTCACCCTCGCCGCCCCCGTCGTCGTCTGGGGCGGGCTGCCCTTCCACCGCGCCACCTGGACCAATCTCCGGCACGGCGCGGCCACCATGGACACCCTGGTCTCGGTCGGCACCCTCGCCGCCTTCGGCTGGTCCCTGTGGGCGCTGTTCTTCGGTGACGCCGGCATGACCGGGATGCGGCACGGCTTCGACTTCACGGTCTCGCGCGCAATGGGCTCTCCCCTGCTCGAGCGGAGCCGGGAGCTCGGGGAAGGCTCGTCCACCATCTATCTGGAGGTCGCGGCCGGCGTCGTCACCTTCATCCTGCTGGGCCGCTACCTGGAGGCGAAGTCCAAGCGGAAGGCCGGTTCCGCCCTGCGCGCGCTGATGCACCTGGGCGCGAGGGACGTCTCCGTCCTCCGGGACGGCACCGAGGTACGCATCCCCGTCGGCCGGCTCGCCGTCGGCGACCGCTTCGTCGTCCGCCCCGGCGAGAAGATCGCCACCGACGGCACCGTCGTCGAGGGCGCGTCCGCCGTGGACGCCTCCATGCTCACCGGCGAGTCCGTCCCGGTCGATGTGGGCGTCGGCGACCGGGTCACCGGGGCCACCGTGAACGCCTCCGGCCGGCTCGTCGTCGAAGCCATCCGGGTCGGCGCCGACACCCAGTTGGCCCGGATGGCGAAGCTCGTCGAGGACGCGCAGAACGGCAAGGCAGAGGTGCAGCGCCTCGCCGACCGGATCTCCGCGGTCTTCGTCCCCGTGGTGCTGGTGCTCGCAGTGGCCACCCTGATCGCGTGGCTGCTCGTCACGGACGACGTGACCGCCGCGTTCACCGCCGCCGTCGCCGTACTGATCATCGCCTGCCCCTGCGCCCTGGGCCTCGCCACTCCCACCGCTCTCATGGTCGGTACGGGACGCGGCGCCCAGCTCGGCATCCTGATCAAGGGCCCCGAGGTCCTGGAGACCACGCATCGCATCGACACGATCGTCCTCGACAAGACCGGCACGGTCACCACCGGCCGGATGACGCTCCAGGACATCCACCCCGCACCCGGCACCGACGAGACCCGGCTCCTGCGGCTGGCCGGCGCGCTGGAGCACTCCTCCGAGCACCCCATCGCCCAGGCCGTCGCCGCCGGAGCCACGGAACGCATCGGCGGCCCCCTCCCCACCCCCGAGGACTTCGCCAACGTCGCGGGCCTCGGCGTACGCGGCACGGTCGACGGGCACCAAGTACTGGTCGGCCGCCCGAAATTGCTCGCCGACGCGGGCATCGGCATCCCCGACAACCTGTCCGGCGCCGCGGCGGACGCGGCGGCTCGGGGCCGTACCGCGATCGTGGTCGCCTGGGACGGACAGGCACGCGGCGTCCTCGCCGTCGCCGACGCGGTCAAGGAGTCCAGCGCGGCAGCCGTCGCCGAGCTGCGCGCACTCGGCCTCCGTCCCGTTCTGCTGACCGGCGACAACCGGGCCGTGGCGGACGCCGTGGCCCACGCCGTCGGAATCGACGAGGTCCATGCCGAGGTCCTGCCCGAGGAGAAGGTTCACGTCATCGAGCGGCTCCGGGCCCAGGGGCGCTCCGTAGCCATGGTCGGCGACGGGGTCAACGACGCGGCCGCACTCGCCACCGCCGATCTCGGCCTGGCGATGGGAACCGGTACGGACGCCGCGATCGAGGCGAGCGATCTGACCCTCGTTCGTGGAGATCTCAAGGTGGCGGCCGATGCGATCCGGCTCTCCCGGCGCACCCTGGCGACCATCAAGGGCAATCTCTTCTGGGCATTCGGCTATAACGTAGCCGCCCTACCCCTTGCGGCATTTGGCCTGCTCAACCCTATGATTGCGGGAGCGGCGATGGCGTTCTCATCAGTCTTCGTCGTGACGAACAGCCTGCGGTTGCGCGCCTTCACGTAACTTCCACAAAGAGATTTAGATCACACCGGTTTCAGGGTAACCATCCGGCGGGTTCGCGAGTCTAAGAGTGCGATGCCAAGGATGTCTTGGGGGACGTCCATCGAAGTGTCTTGGGGGATGCTTCGGGCAAGCGTTGGCCGGGGCACGTGCACCGGGGAGCTTTGAGCGGCCCTCCCGTGCGTACGTACCCCGGCGGACCGCACTGGAAGTACAAGTGAAGAGCGCAGCTCGCAGTAGGTGAGGAGCGCCCAGGAGCTTCGGCTCCCGCAGACGCCCGGCCGGATCCCGTGGGGGGAATCCGCTCCGGGATATGGGAAGCGCCTCGCTGTCGGCCCGTGGGGGGATCGATGGCGGGGCGCTTCTCGCTGTCCGCCCGGCGGGCAACACCCCGCACGGCTGCGCCGGTCACGCAAATCGCCCCGGACACCGCGCTCTGTGCGAAAGCGCGGTACTCGGGGCGAAGACGACCGGCCTCGGCGGCCGGGGTGACGCAGGGGCGGTACGAGGTTCAGCGGCCCTCGACCGGGACGAAGTCACGCAGGACCTCGCCGGTGTAGATCTGGCGCGGGCGGCCGATGCGGGAACCCGGCTCCTTGATCATCTCGTGCCACTGGGCGATCCAGCCGGGAAGCCGACCGAGCGCGAAGAGCACGGTGAACATCTCGGTCGGGAAGCCCATGGCCCGGTAGATCAGACCCGTGTAGAAGTCCACGTTGGGGTAGAGGTTGCGCGAGACGAAGTACTCGTCGGAGAGCGCGTGCTCCTCCAGCTTCAGCGCGATGTCGAGCAGCTCGTCGGACTTGCCGAGCGCGGACAGCACGTCATGGGCCGCGGCCTTGATGATCTTGGCGCGCGGGTCGAAGGACTTGTAGACGCGGTGGCCGAAGCCCATCAGCCGGACGCCGTCCTCCTTGTTCTTCACCTTGCGGATGAAGGAGTCGACATCGCCGCCGTTGGCCTGGATGCCTTCGAGCATCTCCAGCACCGACTGGTTGGCGCCACCGTGCAGCGGGCCCCACAGCGCCGAGATACCGGCGGAGATCGAGGCGAACATGTTCGCCTGCGAGGAGCCGACCAGACGCACGGTGGAGGTCGAACAGTTCTGCTCGTGGTCCGCGTGCAGGATGAGCAGCTTGTCGAGCGCGGAGACGACGACCGGGTCCAGGTCGTACTCCTGGGCGGGGACCGAGAAGGTCATGCGCAGGAAGTTCTCGACGTACCCGAGGTCGTTGCGCGGGTAGACGAAGGGGTGGCCGATCGACTTCTTGTACGCGTACGCGGCGATCGTCGGCAGCTTGGCCAGCAGACGGATCGTCGAGAGGTGACGCTGCTCCTCGTCGAACGGGTTGTGGCTGTCCTGGTAGAACGTGGACAGCGCGCTGACGACCGAGGACAGCATGGCCATCGGGTGGGCGTCGCGCGGGAAGCCGTCGAAGAACCGCTTGACGTCCTCGTGCAGCAGCGTGTGCTGGGTGATCTCGTTCTTGAAGGTCGACAGCTCGTCGACCTTGGGAAGCTCACCGTTGATGAGCGTGTACGCGACCTCGAGGAACGTCGAGCGCTCGGCGAGCTGCTCGATCGGGTAGCCGCGGTAGCGCAGGATGCCCTGCTCACCGTCGAGGTAGGTGATGGCGGATTTATACGCTGCGGTGTTGCCGTATCCGCTGTCCAGCGTGACCAGGCCGGTATTGGCCCGGAGCTTCCCGATGTCGAAGCCCTTGTCGCCGACGGTGCTGTCGACCACCGGGTAGGTGTACTCGCCATCGCCGTACCGCAGTACTACAGCGTTGTTGGTGTGCTCGCTCACGTCATCCCTCACCGACGTAGTGCCTCTTCTTCGAGGTTCCCTGACTGTCTCCACCCTCCCCCATTTGGCTCAGGAGAGTGCACTCGGGGTCGTCCATTGGACCTACTCGCGGCACTGAGTGCCGCGAGCTTACTCATCCTGCCCCCTTGACTCCGGTTCCGGAAGGCCTCCGTGATGTTTCCCACCGATTTGATCGATCATTTTTTCCGGGGATCCTCCGCCCAGACCCCCTGACAACCGGTAATCCAGCGCCGTACAGCGTCTGCCTGCGGAAACCGTGCGGACCGCCTGGCCGATCGCCTGCCGCGAGCCGACCAGCACGACGAGCTTCTTGGCCCTGGTCACGGCGGTGTACAGCAGGTTCCGCTGGAGCATCATCCAGGCGCTCTTGGTGACGGGGATGACGACGGCCGGGTACTCGCTGCCCTGGGAGCGGTGAATCGTCATGGCGTACGCGTGGGCCAGCTCGTCCAGCTCGTCGAAGTCGTAACCGATCTCCTCGTCCTCGTCGGTCAGTACCGTCAGCCGCTGTTCGTCCAGGTCGAGGGCGGTGACGACGCCGACCGTGCCGTTGAAGACACCGTTCTCCCCCTTGTCGTAGTTGTTGCGGATCTGGGTGACCTTGTCGCCGACCCGGAAGACCCGGCCGCCGAACCGCTTCTCGGGCAGGTCGGGGCGGGCCGGGGTGATGGCCTGCTGGAGGAGCCCGTTGAGCGTGCCCGCCCCGGCCGGGCCTCGGTGCATCGGGGCGAGGACCTGTACGTCACGCCGCGCGTCCAGCCCGAATTTGGCCGGAATGCGGCGGGCGGCGACGTCCACCGCGAGCACGCCCGCGTCCTCCGTCTCGTCCTCCACGAAGAGGAAGAAGTCCGTGAGGCCCTGGGTGAGGGGCGGTACTCCGGAGTTGATCCGGTGTGCGTTGGTGACGACTCCGGACTGCTGGGCCTGGCGGAAGATCGTGGTCAGCCGGACCGCCGGAACGGGGCTGCCGTCGGCGAGCAGATCGCGCAGCACCTCCCCCGCGCCGACCGACGGCAGCTGGTCGACATCTCCCACGAGCAACAGATGGGCACCGGGTGCCACCGCCTTCAGCAGTTTGTTGGCGAGCAGCAGATCCAGCATCGACGCCTCGTCGACGACGACCAGATCGGCGTCCAGCGGCCGGTCCCGGTCGTACGCGGCATCGCCCCCCGGCTTCAGTTCGAGCAGCCGGTGCACGGTGGACGCCTCGGCCCCGGTCAGCTCGGAGAGCCGCTTGGCGGCCCGCCCGGTGGGCGCGGCCAGCACCACCTTGGCCTTCTTGGCGCGGGCCAGCTCGACGATGGACCGGACGGTGAACGACTTCCCGCAGCCGGGCCCACCGGTCAGGACGGCGACCTTACGGCTGAGCGCGAGCCGGACCGCGGCCTCCTGCTCGGGGGCCAGCTTCGCCCCCGTACGGCCCGCGAGCCAGGTCAGCGCCTTGTCCCAGTCGACGTCCGCGAAGGCCGGCAGCCGGTCCTCGGGCGTCCGCAGCAGTCGCTGCACCTGCGCGGCGAGCGCGACCTCGGCACGGTGGAACGGCACGAGGTAGATCGCCGTGACCAGCTCACCGCCCTCGGGCGACGGCACCTTTTCCCGGACGACACCCTCCGGGTCCTCGGCGAGTTCGGCGAGGCACTCGATGACCAGCCCGGTATCGACCTGGAGCAGCTTCACCCCGTCGGCGATCAGCCGCTCCTCGGGAAGGAAGCAGTGCCCCTGGTCGGTGGATTGCGACAGCGCGTACTGGAGCCCGGCCTTGACCCGCTCCGGGCTGTCGTGCGGGATGCCGACGGCCTGCGCGATCTTGTCGGCGGTGAGGAATCCGATGCCCCAGACGTCGGCGGCCAGCCGGTAGGGCTGGTTCTTCACGACGGAGATCGACGCGTCCTCGTACTTCTTGTAGATACGGACGGCGATGGAGGTGGAGACGCCGACCCCCTGGAGGAAGACCATCACTTCCTTGATCGCCTTCTGCTCCTCCCAGGCCGCGGCGATCATCTTCGTCCGCTTCGGCCCGAGCCCGGGCACCTCGACCAGCCGCTTCGGCTCCTGCTCGATGACGTCGAGGGTGTCGACGCCGAAGTGGGTGGTGATCCGGTCCGCCATCACCGGGCCGATGCCCTTGATCAGGCCGGAGCCGAGGTAGCGGCGGATGCCCTGGATGGTGGCGGGCAGCACGGTCGTGTAGTTCTCCACCGTGAACTGCTTGCCGTACTGGGAGTGCGAGCTCCAGCGCCCCTCCATCCGCAGCGACTCGCCGACCTGCGCACCGAGCAGCGAGCCGACCACGGTGAGCAGATCACCTGCGCCCCGACCGGTGTCGACGCGGGCGACGGTGTACCCGTTCTCCTCGTTGGCGTAGGTGATCCGCTCCAGGACCCCTTCGAGGACGGCCATGTTGGACATGTTCCGACGGTATCGGTTCCCACCGACAACGCATTCCCGGCCTCGGAGGCCGCCCGTTTCCTGTGGTGACGGCGCCTGAGCAGCGCTGTCCGGACCGCCGGGAACACAGCCGGGCCAGGGCCTGTTGCGCCCATGGGGCGGAGCGGCTGGGAAGCTGTTGTCCGGCGGCACTTTGCCCCAGCTGGCCATGGCCTCATCTGTCGGTGATCCCGGAGAGCCATGCCGTGTCCTCCGGGCCCGGCGCTCCGAGGCCGGGCGCGGGCAGCCGGCGGACCTCGCCCGTTCGCAGGGCGACCGTGGCCCGTGGCCGCATCGGCCCGTCGCCCCTGCGTGAAAGCAGGACGAGTTCCCAGACTGTCGCCGCCATGGTGTCGAGCCGGGTGACACAGTCGGCGGTGACTCGCCGCGGATCCCGGGTCCGGCCCAGGGACAGATGTGGGGTGAAGTTCTTGGCGGGCCCACTGCAGCGCGGGAACCGCTGCTGCAGCAGGCGGTGCAGGTGGGCCCACGGCGCCTGGCCGGCTGCCGTCGGGTCGAGCCACACGGTGAAGTACGCCCTGTGCCGGAAGGTGTGCACCCCGTCCAGCCGGGCGGTGAAGACCGGCGTCTCGGCCGTCGCCGCGGCGAGCAGCGGGGCGGCCCGCTCGAAGTCGGACTCCGGCACGAAGCCGAAGAGCACATTGACGTGCGGCGGCCACCGGTGGATCTGCGGATCGTAATCCCGGCGGATGTCCTGGATCGGCGGCCACAGCTCCGCAGGCGGGATCCAGGCCACCGCTGTGCGGGCCGTCGGGGGCACGTCGAGGACGCCGGCGGGATCGCCCCTGCCGGAGCTCGTATCGAAGCTCAGGTCCGCTTGCGGGTCCCGCACCCGGCCGGCGCCCGACACATCGATACGGTCCACGCCCGTGGCCCGGTCCCAGACCACCTCGCCGTCCGCCTCGATGAACACCACCCGGTGCCACGGGATGTCGCCCCCGGGCACGAATGAAGGCAGCGGGATGCGTTTGCAGGCATCCCCCCGCTGGCTGATCCCCAGCACGAACCGGGCCGGGTCGAACCGCGGATCCCAGCGGACCCGGTGATAGATCTCGTCGCTGGTTCGCATCACGCCTCCTCGCCCACTCACGCCGCGACCGGCCGGACCGCCGCTTCAGTGCGGCTTCACCGGTTCTCCCAGGATGCCCCGGGCTTCAGCCCGGGAGGAATGGGTCCTTGGGGCGGAGCCGCGTAGCGCCGGAGTTCGTTGCATATCTGCTCTGACCTGCGCTTTCTTTCGTTGCCAGTGGGGGCGGCCAGGTTGGGGATCACGACGACAGCTGCCGGTCACACGCCGGTCCGCCAGGAGGTCGGCGGCATGCAAGAACCCGAGCGGCCCCGCGCTCGCCTTCTCCGCCGACGGCTGGTCGTCGTTCGTCGCGGCGGTCAACGACGACAGCATCGCGGTCTGACGCCTTCCACGCCTCGCAACCGATCGACCCGGGCGAACGGATGCGAGGCATTGAGCCTCCGCCAACTTGAAGTCGCTGGTCAAAGGACTGGTGTGACCGGTGCTCGGGGTGCTCGCGCTGGTCGTGGGCAGTTGTCTGAGCAGTAGATCGTCCGTCAACGGTTGACTTGCCGGTTCCTGCGCGCGGTGGCGGGGCGGCCTTCTACGATCCGGTGTATGGATCCCGAGCTGCTGGAACGGATCTGGATATCCGCAGCCCGGCCCGGCCGCACCCACGACATCACCGCCGCCCGCCACGACCACGTCCTGGCCCGCCTGCGCGCCGCCGGACTCGGCGCCCTCGCGGACCTCGGCTTCCGCGGCCTGGACAACGACGTACGCAATCCTGTGATCGTCACCGGCTTCACCGCCAGCCGCACCCACAAACTCACCCCCGGCCAGAAGACCGCCAACCGTGTCCTCGCCGTCGGACGCGCACCCGTCGAGCACGGCTTCGCCCACCTCAAGAACTGGCGGATCCTCACCAAGCTCCGCGCCGACCCCGCCCGCGCCACCTACCTCCTGCGTGCCCTGCTCGTCCTGACGAACCTCGAAAACAACCGCTGACGACGCTCTGGAAGGGGACCCCCCCTTCCTGTCCGCTTGCCCCACCAGGTATCTTGCATCGCATGGAACCAGGTGATTCGACCAAGCAGGCCCGGGCAGCCGCTCAGCTACGCAAGGGCGTCCTGGAGTACTGCGTACTCGCCCTGATGCGGGACCGCCCCCGCTACGGCGTGGAACTCCTCCATGCCCTGGAGGACTCCGGCGCCCTGGCCACCAGCCAGGGCACGGTCTACCCGCTGCTCTCCCGGCTCCGCCGCGACGACCTGGTCACCACCACCTGGCAGGAGTCCGCCTCCGGCCCACCCCGTCGCTACTACGCGCTCACCGACAGCGGCCGGGCCGCACTCGACGAGTTCACCCGTGTCTGGCCCGGCTTCCGCAACGCCGTCGACGCCTTCCTGACCACCCCGCACCCCTCCACCGGAGACCCCGCATGAAGACCTCTGCCGACCCCGTACGCGACTACCTCTCCGCCGTCGAGCGCGAGAGCTCCGCACTCCCCGCCGACCGTCGCCAGGAACTCCTCGCCGACCTCGCCGAACACATCGAGGTGACGCGCACCGAGCGTCCCGACGCCGCGATCGGCGAGATACTCGCGGAGCTGGGGGACCCCCGCACGATCGCGGCGATGGCACTGGCCGAGGCGGGGAACGGGACCACCGGCACCCCGGCCCGGAGCGACGTGGACGCACCCGCCCGGCGCGGCAAGGTGCACCCCCTGGTCCCGCTCCTGATGCTCACCCTCTCGCTGCCTTTCACGATGATCTTCTCCATCGGCCCCGACGCGGCGTTCGACCCCGGCCCGGTGTTCGGCTTCCTGTTCCGTGTCACCGGCGCGGTACTTCTCTGCACCTCAGTGCACTGGACCGCCGTCCAGAAGACCACCGGCGTGCTGCTCACCGTCATCGTGCCGACCACCGTCATCGTCACCTGGAACCTGATCAGCGGCTGGGCGGCGGGCGAAGTCCCGGCCCTCCTGGGCAACCTGGGAAGCCTCGCCCTGATGGTCGGCACGGCAGTATGGCTCTGGCGGGCCCGCCGCGCCTGAGCGCGGCCGCCGACGTCCCGGTCCACCAGGACGTTTCGGCGCAGACCTAGACCGCATCAGGCACCGCTCCTGACCTGGAAACAGCGAAACGGCCGTTCCGTCAGACGATCTACTCCGCAGACAGCCGCCCACGACCAGCGTGAGCACCCCGAGCGCTGGTCACACCAGCCCTGTGAGCTGCGGTTTCAAGTTGGCGGAGGCTCGTTGTCACGCTCCCCCGAGAAACCCTTCACGCACGGACGCATCGCACAGCAACTCCAGTACATCGTCCTCGCCGCCGAAAGGCTCTCGGCGACCGGGAGGGCGGCCTGGTGGAACATCGCGGCCAGTACATCCGCCAACGGGCGGCCCCAGGCGACGCGGACCACGTCCCGCGCGGCGAGCCGCAGCGTCCGCCGTCGTCGCCGCACCTCGGCCGACCGCCGCCCACGGCTGCACGCATTCGCGTTCGGAACCACGAAGATCCGTCCGTCCGCAGCGTGATGCCGGTCGTGCGCGGTGGGGACCGCGAGTTCCCTCAGGTCACTTCAAATGGTCCGACCGCGCTCCAACTGCGCCGCGTATTTCATTCATTACACGGGACGAATAGAGGGCTTTTTTCGCTCGCCATGGACCATATAACAGTGTCCGTTTTGGGCTGATTTAACACTTCTGTCGTGTGATGTGGCCGATATGGTGTGCGTCACCATGATACGACTTAGTAGGGCAAAGAGCCCGCCTCATGGCCTGTTTGCGGCGATTTCGGAGGCCGTTGCCAGTTCCCTGTACGTATTCCGATAGTAAAGAGAGCCATTGACCGAAACTTGAACCCGGCTTAACAATTCTCGGAATCCCACGGAAGAGGTGATTCCCGATGCAGATATCCGCGCTGCCCAAGAAGTTCGCCCGCATGACCCAGACCAAGAAGATCTCGCTCGGCATGGCCGCCGCCGGTGCCGCAGTCGTCGCCGGTTCTCTCGCCGGTTCTCTCGCCGGTGCCCCGGCCGCCTCGGCCGCCACCCCCGCCCGGCTCGGCGGCAGTGTCGACACCTGGATCAACCAGTCACTGGAGATCATGCGCGCGCAGGGCATCCCGGGCTCCTACCACGGGATCCACCGCAATCTGATGCGCGAGTCGAGCGGCAACCCGAATGCCATCAACAACTGGGACTCCAACGCCGCCAAGGGCATCCCCTCCAAGGGGCTGCTCCAGGTCATCGACCCGACCTTCAGGGCGTATCACGTCCCCGGCACCTCGTGGAACATCTACGACCCGGTCGCCAACATCACCGCCGCCTGCAACTACGCGGCACAGCGCTACGGCTCGATCGACAACGTCAACTCGGCCTATTGATCAGCATGCGATGAAACGTCGGGAACTCGCGAGGCGGTCCCGACAAGGCGAAACGGGCCCGGTCAGAAGACCGGGCCCC
This sequence comes from Streptomyces sp. NPDC088246, assembly GCF_044741025.1. NCBI lineage: Bacteria > Bacillati > Actinomycetota > Actinomycetes > Kitasatosporales > Streptomycetaceae > Streptomyces > Streptomyces sp. NPDC088246. The sequence continues at coordinate 311,478 of NZ_JBIURV010000001.1, read as the reverse complement.
CTCGCTTTCCCCCTCCGTCAGGGCTTCCCGATCCCCCCGGATCCCTCCCCGGAAGCGCCCGACGTCAGATATGACCCGGCAGGGTGCCGAACGGTTGCACGTCTTGGCGATCTCTTTACCCTGGCGGCAAAAAGCCTTCTCAGCAGGCGTGTTCGGCGTACCGGGACGCGACCTCCGCGAGGACTTCGGCGCCGTCGCGGGCCCAGAGGGCCTCGTTGAAGATCTCCACCTCGATGGGGCCGTCGAAGCCGGTGGCCTCGACCAGCGTGCGGAACGCGCGGAAGTCCACGGCCCCGTCGCCCAGTTGGCCCCGGCCGACCAGGACACCCGCCGGGAGCGGGGTGATCCAGTCCGCCAGCTGGAAGGAGTGGATACGACCGCCCGCGCCCGCCCGGGCGATCTGTGCGGCCGCCTGGTCGTCCCACCAGATGTGGTAGGTGTCGACGACCACCCCGACCTGCTCGGCGGGGAAGCGTTCCGCGATGTCCAGGGCCTGGGAGAGCGTGGAGACGACGCAGCGGTCCGAGGCGAACATCGGGTGCAGCGGTTCGATCGCCAGACGTACGCCCCGCTCGGCCGCGTACGGTGCGAGTTCGCCCAGGGCGTCCGCGATCCGCTCACGCGCGCCGTACAGGTCCTTGCTGCCGACGGGAAGGCCGCCGGAGACGAGGACCAGGGTGTCGGTGGACAGGGCCGCCGCCTCGTCGAGCGCGGCGCGGTTGTCGTCCAGGGCTCGGGCCCGTTCCGCCGGGTCGATGGCCGTGAAGAAGCCGCCTCGGCAGAGGCTGGTGACCGAGAGGCCGGAATCGGCGAGCAGTCGGGCGGTGCGCTCGATGCCGTACTCCTGCACGGGGGCCCGCCACAGGCCGACCTTGTCGATGCCCGCCTTGACGCAGCCCTCGGCCAGCTCGGGCAGCGACCACTGCTTGATCGTCTCCTGGTTGATGGAGAGCCGGCCGTCGCTCATCGTGTGCCTCCGTTGACCGCGAGCAGGGCGCGCATCCGGGATTCGGCCAGCTCCGGGTCGGGGAACAGTCCCAGCCGGTCCGCGAGTTCGTACGCCTTCGCCAGATGCGGCAGCGAGCGCGCGGACTGCAGGCCGCCGACCATGGTGAAGTGGTCCTGATGGCCGGCCAGCCAGGCGAGGAGGACCACGCCCGTCTTGTAGAAGCGGGTGGGCGCCTGGAAGAGGTGGCGGGACAGCTCGACCGTGGGGTCGAGGAGGTCCCGGAAGCCCTGGACGTCCCCGGTGTCCAGGACCCGTACCGCGTGTGCGGCCAGCGGGCTCAGCGGGTCGAAGATGCCGAGCAGGGCGTGGCTGAAGCCCTGGTCGTCGCCCGCGATCAGCTCGGGGTAGTTGAAGTCGTCGCCGGTGTAGCAGCGGACCCCGCCGGGCAGGCGGCGGCGGACGTCGATCTCGCGCTCGGCGTCCAGGAGCGAGATCTTGATGCCGTCGACCTTGTCCGGGTGCTCGGCGATGACCTTCAGGAAGGTGTCGGTGGCGGCGTCGAGGTCCGAGGAGCCCCAGTAGCCCTCCAGCGCCGGGTCGAACATCGGGCCGAGCCAGTGCAGGACGACCGGCTCCGAGGCCTGGCGCAGGAGGTGCGCGTACGTCTCCAGATAGTCCTCGGGCCCCTCTGCCGCGGCGGCGAGCGCGCGGGAGGCCATCAGAATGGCCTGGGCGCCGCTCTCCTCTACGAGGGTGAGCTGCTCCTCGTACGCGGACCGCACCTCGGCGAGAGAGGCGGGTCCGGCGGGAAGCTGGTCGGTGCCGACGCCGCAGGCGATGCGGCCGCCGACCGCCTTCGCCTCGGCGGCGGAACGGCGGATCAGTTCGGCCGCGCCGGCCCAGTCCAGACCCATGCCGCGCTGGGCGGTGTCCATGGCTTCGGCGACGCCGAGACCGTGCGACCAGAGGTGGCGGCGGAAGGCGAGGGTGGCGTCCCAGTCGACGGCGGCCGGTGAGTCGAGGCTGATGTCGGCGTACGGGTCGGCGACGACATGGGCGGCGGAGAAGACCGTTCGGGAGGCGAGGGGAGCATCGCCGGGGGCGAGGTCGAGCGGGGTGGTGCGGGGTTCGTAGGGGCCCTGCGGGAGGTGGATCGTCACAGCGTCAGCTCCGGTACGTCGAAGCGGCGGCCCTCGGCGGAGGACTTCAGGCCCAGCTCGGCGAGCTGGACGCCGCGGGCGCCGGCCATCAGGTCCCAGGTGTACGGCTCGTCGAGCACGATGTGGCGCAGGAAGAGCTCCCACTGGGCCTTGAAGCCGTTGTCGAAGGTGGCGTTGTCGGGGACTTCCTGCCACTGGTCGCGGAACGACTCGGTGACCGGGAGGTCCGGGTTCCAGACCGGCTTGGGGGTGGCCGAGCGGTGCTGGACACGGCAGTTGCGGAGGCCGGCGACGGCGGAGCCGTGGGTTCCGTCGACCTGGAACTCGACGAGCTCGTCGCGGTTGACGCGGACCGTCCAGGAGGAGTTGATCTGTGCGACAGCTCCGCTCTCCAGCTGGAAGATGCCGTACGCGGCGTCGTCGGCGGTGGCGGCGTACGGCTTCCCCTGCTCGTCCCAGCGCTGCGGGATGTGCGTCTGGACGTGCGCCTGGACGGTGGAGACCCGGCCGAACAGCTCGTGGAGCACGTACTCCCAGTGCGGGAACATGTCGACGACGATGCCGCCGCCGTCCTCGGCGCGGTAGTTCCAGGACGGGCGCTGGGCCTCCTGCCAGTCGCCCTCGAAGACCCAGTAGCCGAACTCGCCGCGTACGGAGAGGATCTCTCCGAAGAATCCGCCGTCGATGAGTCGCTTCAGCTTCAGCAGGCCCGGCAGGAAGATCTTGTCCTGGACGACGCCGTGCTTGATCCCGGCGTCACGGGCCAGGCGGGCCAGCTCCAGGGCACCCTCGACGTCCGTGGCGGTGGGCTTCTCGGTGTAGATGTGCTTGCCCGCGGCGATCGCCTTCTTGATCGCCTCGACGCGGGCCGAGGTGACCTGGGCGTCGAAGTAGATGTCGATGCTGTCGTCCGCGAGGACCGCGTCGAGGTCGGTCGACCACTCGGTCAGACCGTGCTGTGCGGCGAGCTCCTCCAGCGCATGGGCGCGACGGCCGACCAGAACGGGCTCGGGCCACAGCACGTCACCGTCACCGAGATCGAGGCCGCCCTGCTCGCGGATCGCGAGGATCGAGCGCACCAGGTGCTGCCGGTATCCCATGCGACCCGTGACGCCGTTCATGGCGATGCGCACTGTCCTGCGTGTCACGAAAATTCCTCCATACACCCGTAGCAAGCGCTTTCTATCGGTGATGACGCTAGCCTGCCGACAGCGGCCCGGACAAGAGGGGGCGCGCCGACAACTCCTCTCACTCCTCGTCACCCTCGGAGGAAAACGATGACAGTCACCCTGGCGGATGTGGCGGCCCGCGCCCGGGTGTCCCCGGCCACCGTCTCCCGCGTGCTGAACGGCAACTACCCGGTGGCCGCATCCACCCGGGAGCGGGTCCTGCGCGCGGTGGACGACCTGGACTATGTGCTCAACGGGCCCGCGAGTGCACTCGCTGCGGCCACGTCCGACCTGGTCGGCATCCTGGTCAACGACATCGCCGACCCGTTCTTCGGGATCATGGCGGGGGCGGCGCAGACCGAGATCGGCGGACCCGGGGACGGTTCGGGCCGGGCGGGCGGCGAGAAGCTCGCCATCGTCTGCAACACCGGCGGCTCCCCCGAGCGCGAACTCACCTATCTCACCCTGCTCCAGCGCCAGCGCGCCGCGGCCGTCGTCCTGACCGGAGGCGCCGTGGAGGACCCGGCGCACCAGGCGGCGATCTCCGCCAAGCTGGCGAAACTCGCGGACGCGGGCACACGGGTGGTGCTGTGCGGGCGGCCCCCGCTGCCGGACAGCGAGGCGGTCGTGGCCGCACTGGCCTTCGACAACCGGGGCGGGGGGCGTCGCCTCACCGAGCATCTGCTCTCACTCGGCCACCGGCGGATCGGCTATGTCGCGGGCCCGTTGGAACGGACGACGACCCGGCACCGTCTTGAGGGTCACCGCGACGCGATGAGAGCGGCGGGCCTCGTCGGCGACGAGGAGCACCTCACCGTCCATGGCCCCTACGACCGCCGCTCCGGCTACGACGCCACCCTCGAACTCCTGCGCCGCGAGCCGGAGGTGACGGCTGTCGTCGCCGCCAACGACACTGTGGCCCTGGGCGCGAGCGCGGCGATCCGGGACCGTGGTCTGCGCATCCCCGAGGACATCTCGGTGGCGGGCTTCGACGATCTGCCGTTCTCGGTGGACGCGGTACCGGCGCTGACGACCGTACGACTGCCGCTGTTCGAGGCGGGCGCGCGGGCGGGCCGGCTGGCGATGGGCAAGGAGACGCCGCCGCCGGGCGGCATCGCGACGATCGCGGCGGAGCTGATGGTGCGGGGGTCGACGGCGCCGCCGCGTGTGGGCTGAGGTTGTGCTCCCGGCCCGGGGGTACCGGTATGCATGCCCCGGGCCGATGATGTGCTGGCCGCTGTCCGGTGCGTACGGCGCGGTGGCACGTACCGATGGAAGGAACATGCACGTGAAGCTCGCTTTCTCGACCCTCGGAGTGCCGGGGATGCCGGTGGCCGATGTCGTCCGGCTCGCCGCGGAGCACGGTTATCAGGGGGTGGAGCTGCGCGCCCACCCCGAGGAACCGGTTCACCCGGGCATCTCGGCGCTCGAACGGGCCGATGTCGTCGAGGAGTTCGAGAAGGGCGGCGTCGAGATCCTGACCGTCGCCGGGTATGTCCGGGTCGCGGCCGAGGGGGACGACCGGGCCGCGCTGGACGAGCTCGCCGGGCTGGTGGAGCTGGCGCACGACCTGGGTGCGAAGAACGTCCGGGTCTTCCCGGGCGGCGGTGACCAGGACCCGGCCGTGGCCGACGCGACCGCCGCCCGCCGGCTGGCCGCCGCCGCTCCGCACGCCGCCGACCTGGGCGTACGCATCCTGCTCGAAACCCATGACTCGCACCGGGCGGGCGCCGATGTGGCCCGGGTCGTCGGGACGGTCGGGCACGGGCAGATCGGTGCGCTCTGGGACATCATGCACACCTGGCTGGCGGGCGAGGAACCTGCCGCGAGCCATGCGGTGCTGGCCCCGCACCTGGGCTACGTACAGGTGAAGGACATCGCATCGGCCCAGGACACCGAACCGTTGGCGCTGGGTGCCGGGGTGCTGCCGCTGGGGGCCTGTCTGGACACGCTGGACCCGGACAGCTGGGTCTGCTGGGAGTACGAGAAGCGGTGGCACCCGGGGGCGGCGGAGCTGCCGGGGCTGCTGAGCGCGGGGCGGGAGCATCTGCTGCGGCTGGGTGCGCCCAAGCCGTAGGCGGCTGCGCTCAGGTCCGCGCCGGCCGCGGTGCCGGTTCCGGTGTCTCCGGCTCCGCAGGTCCCGCATTCCCATCGGGCACGGGAGCCCGATCCGATGCCGCCCGGCCGGTCCGCCGCGCCCCCGCCAGCGATGTGAGGGCCACCCCGCCGACCAGCAGCGCCGCCGCGCACCACCGCAGCGGGCTCACCGACTCGCCCAGCAGCAGCGCGGCCGCCGACATCCCGAAGACCGGGACGAGCAGGGTGAACGGGGCCACCGACGAGGCCGGGTGATGGCGCAGCAGGAAGCCCCAGGCCCCGAAGCCGAAGACGGTGGTGATCCAGGCGACGTAGACGATGATCCCGACGCCGCTCCAGTCGAGCGCGGCCAGGGCGTCGGCGTCGCGGTCCCAGCCCTCGAAGAGGAGGGAGAGACCGAGCAGCGGGAGCACGGGCACGGTCGAGACCCAGACCATGAAGTTGAGGGAGTCGGGCGGCGCGGCCTTGCGGGTCAGTACGTTGGACACGCCCCAGCAGGCCGCCGCCGCGATCACCAGGACGAAGGCGAGCACGGGCCCGCCGGCGCCCTCGTCGACCGCGGCCACCCCGATGCCCGCGAGAGCCACCATCATCCCCAACACCCGTATTCTGCCCGGCCGTTCACCGAGGGCGAGCGCCGCGAAGAGAGCCGTGAAGACCGCCTGGACCTGGAGCACGAGGGAGGAGAGACCGGCGGGCATGCCGCGGTCCATGCCGATGAAGAGCAGCCCGAACTTCGCCACTCCGAGGACGAGCCCGACACCCACGATCCACTTCCAGGCGACCTTGGGCCGGCCGACGAAGAAGACCGCGGGCAGCGCGGCGACCAGGAAGCGCAGGGCGGAGAAGAGCAGCGGCGGGAAGTGCCCGAGGCCGACCTCGATGACGACGAAATTGACACCCCAGACGGCGGCCACCAGGGCGGCCAGGGCGATGTGGAGGGGACGCATGCACCGAGGATCACCCACGCCGACCATGTAGCACCAGCGCGGATTTCTTCATGATGGAATTGAGCGTTGCTAACGAATCAACAAGGGCCGGAGGCTCCGGTGCTCGATCTTTCCCGGCTGCGCGCGCTGCATGCCGTCTCCGTCCATGGCTCCGTCGCGGGCGCCGCCGCCGCGCTCGGCTACACCCCGTCGGCGGTCTCGCAGCAGATCACCAAGCTGGAGCGGGAGACCCGTACGACCCTTCTCGAACGGCGCGGGCGCGGCGTCGCACTGACCGAGGAGGCGCTCCATCTCGCCGAAACGGCCCAGCAGTTGCTGGCGATCGTGGAGCGCGCGGAGACGACGCTGGAGGAGCGCAGGGGGCTGCCGACCGGGCGGCTCTCGATCGGCGCGTTCGCGTCCGCGGCGCGCGGGCTGCTGCCCGGTGTGCTGGCCGGGCTGGACCGGGACCATCCGGCGCTGGAGGTCCGGCTGACCGAGGTCGATCCGCATCTCTCGGTCGACCTGGTGGCCAAGGGCGTGATCGATCTGGCGGTCGCGCACGACTGGGACATCGCCCCGCTGCCCGCCCCGGAGGGGGTGGCACAGGCGGTGATCGGTGACGACCGGTGCGATCTGCTGGTGCCCGAGGGCCATCGGCTCGCCGGGCGGGAGGCGGTGCGGCGCGAGGAGCTGGCGAAGGAGCGGTGGATCTGCCAGCCGCCGGGGACGGTCTGCCACGACTGGCTCCTACGGACGCTGCGCGCGGCGGGCTACGAGCCCGACATCCGGCACCAGGCGGAGGAGAACCACACCCAACTGGCCCTGCTCGCCGCCGGTCTCGGGGTCGCACTGATCCCGCGACTGGGGCGGGGGCCGCTGCCGACGGGGGTGGTGGCGGTGCCGCTCGATCCCGTACCGGTGCGTCGGCTGTACGCGCTGTGGCGTACGGAGGCGGCCCGGCGGCCCGCGATCACGGCGGCGGTGTCGGCACTCCAGGTGCACGGGGCCGCGGTGGGGCTGAGGAGGTGAGTGGTCCCGGCAGGCGTCCCGGCCCCGCGCCCCGATCACCGGACCTGCCCGGATTCGCCCACACCTCCCCGATCACCGGACCTGCCCGGATTCGCCCACACCTCCCCGATCACCGGACGGGCTCAAAACGGTCCGGACCCTTGACCGGAAGTTATTTTCTGGATATCCGTGCTCCTTGGAAGTTTCTTTCACCACCCCCTCGTCCCCGAGTACGGCCGAAGGAGCTCACGTGCACCACCGCACCTCCAGACGCACCCTCCTCACCGCCACCGCCGCGACCGCCGCAGCCGCCGTCACGGGCGGGGTCGTCGCCCCCGGCGCCGTCGCCGCCCAGAGGTCCGCGAGCAGCGGGCAGAGCAGCGGGCAGCAGAACTCAGCCGCCGCCATCAAGCGCCTCAAGGGCCTCATCTCCCGGATGAGCCTGGAGGAGAAGGTCGGGCAGCTCTTCGTGATGCGGGTGTACGGGCACTCCGCCACAAAACCCGACCAGGCCGACATCGACGCCAACCTGGCCGAGATCGGGGTCCGTACGGCCGCCGAGTTGATCGCGAAGTACCACGTCGGCGGGATCATCTACTTCGCCTGGGCGCACAACACCCGCGACCCGCACCAGATCGCCGACCTCTCCAACGGCATCCAGCGCGCCGGTCTCGCCGGCCCCACTCCCCTGCCACTCCTCGTCTCCACCGACCAGGAGCACGGCATCGTCTGCCGCGTCGGCGCGCCCGCCACCTTGATGCCGGGCGCGATGGCGCTGGGCGCCGGCGGTTCGCGCTCCGACGCCCGCCGGGCCGGGCAGATCGCGGGCGCCGAACTGGCCGCGATCGGCATCAACCAGAACTACGCCCCGGACGCCGACGTCAACGTCAACCCGGCCAACCCGGTGATCGGCGTACGCTCCTTCGGCTCCGACCCGCAGTCCGTGGCCGGGATGGTCGCCGCCCAGGTGAAGGGGTATCAGAGCAGCGGCATCGCTTCGACCGCCAAGCACTTCCCCGGCCACGGCGACACCAGCACCGACAGCCACACCGGTCTGCCCGTCATCCGCCACACCCGGGAGCAGTGGGCGGAGCTGGACGAGCCGCCGTTCCGGGCCGCGATCGCCGCGGGCATCGACTCGATCATGACCGCACACATCGTGGTCCCGGCGCTGGATCCCGCGGAGGACCCGGCGACGCTGTCCCGCCCGATCCTCACCGGCATCCTGCGCGAGGAGCTCGGCTACGACGGTGTCGTGGTCACCGACTCGCTCGGCATGGAGGGCGTACGGACCAAGTACGGCGACGAGCGCGTGCCGGTCCTCGCGCTTCAGGCGGGAGTCGACCAGCTGCTCAACCCGCCGAACCTCGGCGTCTCCTGGAACGCCGTCCTGGAGGCCGTGAAGAACGGCGAGATCAGCGAGGCCAGGATCGAGGAATCGATCCTGCGGATCCTGCGGCTGAAGACGAAGCTCGGGCTGTTCGACGACCCGTTCGTCAGCCACAAGGGAGTGGATCGCACCGTCGGGACGCGGGCCCATCTCGCCGCCGCCGACCGGCTCGCAGAGCGCACGACCACACTGCTCGCCAACGACGGCGCGGTGCTGCCGCTTTCCCGCCGCTCCCACAAGAACCTCCTCGTGGTCGGCGCCGATCCGGCCTCGCCGTCCGGCACCACCGGGCCGCCGACCACCACCCTGGCCACGGCCTTCGTGGAACTGGGGTACGCGGCAAGCGCGCTGTCCACCGGCACCGCCCCCACCAAGGCGAAGATCGACGAGGCGGTGGCGGCCGCACAGGGCAAGGACGCGGTGATCGTGGGGACGTACAACGTCTCGGCGACCAGCTCGCAGCGCACCCTGGTGAGCGCGCTGGCGGCGACCGGCATCCCGGTGATCACGGTCGCGATCCGCAATCCGTACGACATCGCCCAGCTGTCCGGGACCGGGTTCGCGGCGAACCTGGCCACGTACTCCTGGACCGATGTCGAACTGCGGGCCGCCGCCCGGGTGATCGCGGGCCGCGCCGAACCGGAGGGCACCCTGCCGGTGCCGGTGCAGCGCGCGGACGATCCGGCGCGCGTGCTGTACCCGGTCGGGTACGGGCTGACCTACTAGAGATCCGGTAACCGGGAAGGGGCTGTGCACCCGCACAGCCCCTTCCTTGGTACGGCTTCGGTCAAGGACCGGTTACGGCCGCAGCCCGCGCTCGTTCATCACGTCCCGCTTGTCGAGCCGTTCGTCGAACTTCGCGAGCGGCTTCGCCTTCGCCGGGTCGTCCTGCACGGCGGCCGGGGCGACGCCCGCCCAGCGCAGGATGGCCGCGGTGGCCTTCGCCTTTTCGTCGTCGGCGAGCCCGGCCACGTTGGAGCCGTGGTTGCCGCCGGCCACGGTCATGACATAGCTGTCACGGGCGCCCGCCCCGAGCCGGAAGCGCTCCGCACCCCACGGGTCGTTCTGCCCGTACACGTACAGCATGTGGTTGGCGTGGTGCTTCACCCAGCTGTCGACGTCGCGCATCACCGACGGCTGGAACTTCATCGGGATGGAGCGCGGCACGAAGGTGCGCGGCGGCTGATATCCGTACCGGCTCAGCTTGCCGAGCCACGGCTGCTCGATGTCCGGCGAGCCGAGCTGGGTACCCGCCTGGTAGTAGTACGGGGTGTACTTCTCCAGGCCCTGGTCGGCGTAGGCGGAGAAGCCGGATATGCCGTCGATCGAGTCCCAGATCGCCTGGTCGGGGGCGGTCTTGGCGTCGGCCGGGATGCTGTCGCAGTCGGACAGCAGGCTGTACTGCCAGAACGCCCAGACATAGTCCATGACGACGGCTTCGTACGCCTTGTCGAGCGAGCCGACGGTGTTGAAGGTGTAACCGTTCTCGGCGGCGTACTCCTCGAACTTCTTCTCCAGCGGCTCGCGGCGGATCAGCGCCTCGCGCTGCACCCCGTTCAGCTTGTCACGGCACTCCTTGGTGCCGACGTTCTCGAAGAACCGGTCGTACGCCGAGTCCTCCTTGTTGACCACGTCGTTGGGCGCGACGTACGCGACGACGCCGTCCATGTCCTTGGGGTAGAAGCGCTCGAAGTACGTGGCGGTCATGCCGCCCTTGGAGCCGCCGGTGGTCAGCCAGTTCTTGGTGTAGATCTGCTTCAGCGCGGTGAAGACGCGGTGCTGGTCGCTGGCGGCCTGCCAGATGTCGAGCTTGGACCAGTCGGCGGGAGCCGGGCGGGACGGGGTGAAGAACCGGTACTCCAGAGAGACCTGGTTGCCGTCGATGATCCGGGTCGGCTCGGAGCGGCTGGGGTTCGTGGAGACGTTGTAGCCGCTGGTGTAGAAGACCGTCGGGCGGGACGTGTCCTTGTGCAGCAGGGTGATGCGCTGCTGGAAGGTGCCCTTGGACGGGTGCCGGTGATCGATCGGCTGGGTGTAGTTGAGGACGAAGTAGCGGTAGCCCGCGTACGGCTTCTCCTCGATGAGACTCATTCCCGGGATGGCCAGGATGCGGTCCTTGATGTCCGTGCTCGTGCCGCTGTCACTGCCGGCCGTGCTCCCGAACGCGGTCGGTTCCGCGGCGGTGGCCGCCCCGGCCGAGGCACCCGTCGCACTCACTGTGCCGATGAGCACCGCGAGCGACAGGAACCCTCTGAGCGCCTTGCGCATGCACCCTCCCCTTGATTCACAACAGACATCGTGAACCTAGCGGGGCAACACCTCTGCCGCCAGACCCTTTTGGCACGGACCGCGACGGGCCGCCGCCGTCAGCAGAGAATCCAGCCCGTGGAGCCGGACCTTCCCGAGATCGTGGCCGAGGCCCGGACACACCGGTTCAGCGCATGGACCGTCACCGGGCCGGCCTGCCGGGCGTATCTGCCGCTGTCGACGACAGGGCTGCCGCCGCGCGCCTGGATGTGCACGGACATCTTGCGGCGTGAGCCCGGCTTCTTCGCGACCGCGACCGCGCAGGCGTAGGAGCGGCTCTTGTAGACGCGCAGCTCGCCGGTCTTGAACTCGACCGTCTTCGCGGGGCGCCCGGCGCAGGCCGTCGCGGCGTCCGCGCTGTTCGCCGCACTGCCGCTGAGCACCAGACCGACGGCGGCCACCAGCGGCAGGACGAACAGGCGCACAAGCATCCGGCACCCCCGGCCGCTTCCGCCCCCGCCGACCTCTCCGGCCTCTCCGGTCCCTCTGATCACCAGCAGCCCCATCGTCCGATCGAACACTTACGCCCTCGCTCGACACATACACGTACATGCGTACGACGCAGGAGGCCATCCGGAGGTTGCACCCGGCGCGCTCCGCCTCCGGGGCAACCGAATCGCCACAGCATGGCTCCAACACGGCAGAGCCATACGAAAGGCAGGAACTGCCATGCTCCGACTCCGCTACTCACAGGGCCCCCGCGGCCGGCACACCACCGGCCGGACGCTGCTCGCCACCGCTCTCCTCACCGTCGTCGCCGCAGTCCCGGCCGCTGCGGCTGCCCCGCAGGCCCCGGTGGCCGCGGCGCCGGTACGCAGCGACGCCGGCACCCCGGCTTTCCAACAGGTTGCCCACTTCTACGCCGCCTACATCGATGCCGCCACGGCGGAGGGCGGCGGCAAGCTCGCCACCGCCCTGAGGACGTTCTACCTGACGCCCCACCTGCGCACCCAGCTGAAGACGTGGGAAGAGCGCAACCACGCGGACGGTGTGCTCCGCGCCCAGAACACCCCGCTCGCCTTCCGGGTCACCTCCGGCGACAGCGGCGCGGGCCACACCTGGTCGAAGGTGCGGCTCACCTGGAGCAACGGCAAGCACCCCACGTACTCGTATCTGACCGTGCGGTCGGACCTGCAGACCGGCAAGATCTCCGGCATCGGCGGGTGAACCGGTGGACGGGCCCGGCTCTCACACCCCCGCGGGCTCGTCCTCCCCTATGAAGGTGCGCCACAGCACGGCGTAGTGCCCTTCCCGGGCGAGGAGTTCGTCGTGCGTGCCGTCCTCGACGACCCGGCCGTGGTCCATCACCACGACCCGGTCGGCGCGGGCGGCGGTGGTCAGCCGGTGGGCGACGACGAGGGTGGTGCGGCGGCCGGTGAGCCGGTCGGTCGCCTGGTTGACCAGGGCTTCGCTGGCCAGGTCGAGGGAGGCGGTCGCCTCGTCGAGCAGCAGGACGTCCGGGTCCACGAGTTCGGCGCGGGCGAGTGCGATCAGCTGGCGTTGGCCGGCCGAAAGGTTACGGCCCCGCTCGGCGACCTCGTGCAGATAGCCGCCGTCCAGAGTGGCGATCATGTCGTGGGCGCCGACCGACCGCGCCGCCGCCTCCACCTCGGCGTCGGTGGCCTCGGGCCGCCCGTACGCGATGGCGTCGCGGACCGTACCGGCGAAGAGGTAGGCCTCCTGCGGTACGACTCCGAGCCGGTGCCGGTACGCGGTGAGGCCGAGGCGGCGCAGATCGGTGCCGTCCGCCGTGACCCGGCCGCCCGTCGGGTCGTAGAACCGGGCGACGAGCTTGACGAGGGTGGACTTCCCGGCGCCGGTCTCGCCGACGAACGCGACCGTCTGACCGGCCGGGATCCGCAGGTCGACACCGATGAGGGCTTCCTCGGTGTCGTCGCCGGAGCCGTATGCGAAGGACACGTCCTCGAAGGCGATCTCGCCGCGCAGCGACAGCACGTCCAGCGGTTCGTCCGGGGCGTCGGTGGAGGTCGGCTCCCGCAGGAGTTCCTGGATACGGCCGAGGGAGACGGTGGCCTGCTGGTAACCGTCGAAGACCTGGGAGAGCTGCTGCACCGGGGCGAAGAACAGGTCGATGTAGAGGAGGTACGCGACCAGCGCACCGGTGGTGAGCGTGCCGTTGTCGACCCGGCCCGCGCCCACGATCAGTACGGCCGCCGCGGCCACCGACGACAAGAGCTGCACGAACGGGAAGTAGACCGATATCAGCCACTGACCGCGGACCCTGGCCTCGCGGTAGTGGTCGCTGCGCCCCGCGAACCGGTCCGCGCCGTCGCGCTCGCGGCGGAACGCCTGCACGATCCGCAGCCCGGAGACGGACTCCTGGAGGTCGGCGTTGACGACGCTGATGCGTTCCCGGGCCAGCTCGTACGCCTTGACGCTCTTGCGGCGGAAGAAGAACGTACCGATGACCAGCACCGGCAGCGTCGCGAAGACGACGAGGGCCAGCTGTACGTCGAGTACCAGCAGCACGACCATGATGCCGAAGAAGGTGACGACGGAGACGAAGGCCGTGACCAGACCGGTCTGCAGAAACGTCGACAGCGCGTCCACGTCCGTCGTCATCCGGGTCATGATGCGGCCGGTCAGCTCGCGTTCGTAGTAGTCCAGGCCGAGCCGCTGGAGCTGCGCGAAGATCTTCAGCCGCAGTGAGTACAGCACCCGCTCGCCGGTGCGGCCCGTCATCCGGGTCTCACCGATCTGAGCCGCCCACTGCACGAGCACGACCACCAGGGCCAAGGCGGACGCCGCCCAGACGGCACCGAGTGCGAGCTGCGAGACACCCTGGTCGATGCCGTGCCGGATCAGTACGGGCAGCAGGAGTCCGGCGCCCGCGTCCACCGCCACCAGCGCCAGGCTCACCAGGAGCGGCAGCCCGAAGCCGCGCAGCAGCCTGCGCAGCCCGTACGACTCCTCGGCGCGGACGGCCCGCGCCTCGTCGATGTCGGGTGTGTCGGTGGCGGGCGGCAGGGCCTCTACCTGGGCGAGCAGCTCGGGCGTCGCGGGCATGCCGGCCGCACCGGTGTCGCGCGGTTCCTCCTTGCGGATCCACAGGTGGGGGCTGATGCCGCGCTCGGCGTCGAACTCGGCGTCCAGTTCTTCCTGGAGCGCGCGGTCGTCCTCGGGGCTCGTGTCGGCGGCGGTGGTCGGCGGGTGATGTCCGGGCGAGGTGCCGCCCAGCTCGTCCGGGTCGGTGAGCAGCCGCCGGTAGAGCGCGGAGCGGCGCTCCAGCTCCTCGTGCGTACCGATGTCGGCGAGCCTGCCGTGCTCCAGGACGGCGATCCGGTCGGCGAGGCCGAGGGTGGAGCGGCGGTGGGCGATCAGGAGGGTCGTCCGCCCTGCCATCACCTGCCGCAGCGCCTCGTGGATCTCGTGCTCGACGCGGGCGTCGACGGCGGAGGTGGCGTCGTCGAGGAGGAGCAGCCGGGGGTCGGTGAGGATGGCGCGGGCGAGCGCGACGCGCTGGCGCTGGCCGCCGGAGAGGGTGAGTCCGTGCTCGCCGACCTTGGTGTCGTAGCCCTGGGGCAGCTCCGCGATGAACCGGTCGGCCTGGGCGGCGCGGGCCGCTTCCTCGATCTGTTCCTGGGTGGCGTCGGGGAATCCGTAGGCGATGTTGGCGCGGACGGTGTCGGAGAACAGGAAGCTGTCCTCCGGTACGAGGCCGATGGCTGCGCGCAGGGACTGCTGGGTCAGCTCGCGGACGTCGTGGCCGCCGACCAGGACGGCGCCGTGCGTCACGTCGTAGAAGCGGGGCAGCAGCAGCGAGACGGTGGACTTCCCGCTGCCGGACGCGCCGACGACGGCGACGGTCTCACCGGGCTCGATGGTCAGCGAGAAGCCGTCGAGGACAGGGCGCTCCTCGTCATAGCCGAACCGTACGTCGTCGAACTCGACGCTCGCGGGGGCGTCGGCCGGGAGTTCCTTGGTGCCGTCCTGCATGGTCGGCTCGGTGTCGATCAGTTCCAGTACGCGCTCGACGCCGGCCCGGGCCTGCTGTCCGACGGTGAGGACCATGGCGAGCATCCGGACCGGGCCGACGAGCTGGGCGAGGTAGGTGGAGAACGCGACGAACGTGCCGAGGGTGATCTCGCCCCGGGTGGCGAGCCAGCCGCCGAGGGCCAGCATCGCGACCTGACCGAGCGCGGGGACGGCCTGGAGGGCGGGGGTGTAGCGGGAGTTCAGCCGGATCGTCCGCAGCCGTCCGGCGAAGAGCCTGCGCCCGACCTCGCGCAGCTTGCCGGTCTCCTGGTCCTCCTGCCCGAACCCCTTGACGACCCGGACGCCGGAGACGGCCCCGTCGACGACTCCGGCGACGGCGGCGGCCTGCCCCTGGGCGTACCAGGTGGCGGGGAAGAGACGGGAGCGGGAGCGGCGGGCGATGAACCACAGGGCGGGGGCGACGGCGATCGCGACCAGGGTGAGCAGCGGCGAGAGCCACGCCATGATCACCAGGGAGATGATGAAGAGCAGCACGTTCCCGATGGTCATCGGGAGCATGAACAGGAGCCCCTGGATCAGCTGCAGGTCGCTGGTGGCGCGCCCGACGACCTGTCCGGTGGACAGCTCGTCCTGGCGCTTCCCGTCCAGGCGGGTGATCGTCCCGTACATCTCGGTACGCAGATCGTGCTGTACGTCGAGGGCGAGCCGGCCGCCGTAGTAGCGGCGGATGTACGTGGATATGTACACCAGCACGGCGGCGACCACGAGGAGTCCGGTCCAGACGGCCAGGGAACGCGTGTGGTCGCCGACGACGTCGTCGATGATCACCTTGGTGATCAGCGGGACGAGGGCCATCACCGCCATGCCGGCCAGCGACGAGCCGAGCGCCAGCAGCACATTGCGCCGGTAGCGCCATGCGTAGCCACTCAGCCGCCGAGCCCAGCCCGGGGCCTGCGCCGCGCCCTCTGCGTCCCCTGCGTCCGTCACCGGTGCCTCCCGTTCGACCTGGTCTACCGGAAGGCACCAACGCCGTGGACAGCGGATTTCATCCCGCCGTTACAAAGACGGGTCTTGCGGCGTAGGGCGGTCCGCCATCGGCCCTAGGTGCGCTCACCCGTATGGGCGAATGCGGAACAAACCCAGCCGCCATACACTGAGGCATCTATACGTTCCAATGTATGGACAGTGCCTACACCATCGAGATCGAACCCGAGGTTCGGCTGTGGTTGATGAATCTGCGCGGCGACGACTATCTCGCGGTCGAGCACCTCACCGACCTGCTGCGGGAACGGCCGACCGCGCTCGGAGAACCGTATTCCCGGTATCTCGGCGACGGCGTCCGGGAACTGAGATTCCACCTGGGCTGCAATCGGGACGCCACAAGGATTCCCTACTGGCTCGCACCCGGTCGGAGGATCGTCCTGCTCACCGTCTTCCGCAAGACCCGGCAGCGGGAGAACACGGAAGTGGCACGGGCCAGGCGCACCAAAGCACTGTGCGAGGCCGAGCACGAAGCGGCACACGATGTGTACACACGCGATGTGGATGCGGAGAGGAAGGACCGGTAATGGTCAGCCACGCACACTGGAAGATCGCCCGCGACAAGAAGGTCGCCCAGGGAATCGCCGAAGATCCCGATGTGGAGAAACGCCGCGAGGAGATCCGGCTCCGCTACGACCTCGGGCAGGCCGTGTACGACCGCCGGACCGAGGCCGGGCTCTCGCAGACCGAGCTGGCCAGGCGCGCCAGGATGACCCAGCCGCAGGTGTCAAAACTTGAACTGGGCGGCACGCTGCCGACAGTCGCGCTGCTGGCCCGCCTGGCGCGGGCCATGGACTCCACGTTCAGCATGGAGCTCGACGGCGACACGATGCGAGTGGCGTTCACCGCCCATGCAGGTTCCGAGGCGGCGGCGGGTGCAACAGTGGAGACGGCTGCTGGTGCGCAGGCTGTCAGCGGCTGACCGGAGCCGGGGACGGGACCGGGACGGTGGGCCCGCAGCCCGCGACGACCTCGACCGCCGAATGCTCATACCGCGTCCGGCGATCGAGTACGGCCTCAGCCGCGTCCGCTACGACCGCGGCGTCGCGGTGAGCATCCGTACCGCCGGTGCCTCCGGTACCGCGGGCACCGCTTCCTGCGGTTCGGCGGGCGGGGCGACCGTCGTCTGCGTGGCGGCGGCCGGATTCAGGTCCTTGTGCACGGCGCGGGCGACGGCCTGAATGGTGTCGATGCCGTCGTTCATCGTCTTGTTGTCCTGGGTGAGCACGGTGATCGCGTAGTCGTGCCCCTTGCCCGTGAAGGCGCCGATGCTGTGCACCCGCCAGCCGTGGGTGGCGCGCGGCAGCCAGCCGTTCTTGACCTGGACGCTCACGCCGGACGGCGCACCGGCGGGCGTGCCCCAGCGCTGGGAGGAGACGACCTTGCGCATCAGGCCCAGTTCGTACGCCCGCGCGTTGTCGCTCAGCACGGAGTTCTTGGTGGTCAGCAGGGTCAGCAGCCGCTGCTCGTCCTGGGCGGTGATCTGGGTCAGCCCCCAGTAGCCACCGGAGCCAGGCACGGTGTGCGTCATCCCGGCGGCCTTCAGGAACGCCTTGACCTTGGTCACCCCGAGCTGCTTCCACAGGCTGGTGGTCGCGTTGTTGTCGGACTTGGTGATCATGGCGGTGGTGAGGTCGATCTCGCGCTGCGTGAGATAGCGGTTGTGCTTCTTGTTGTCCCAGAGCAGCGCCGCCAGCACGGTCGCCTTCACGACGCTGGCGGAGTCGTACTTCGTCGTCGCCCGCAAGGAGCACGTCGTCTTGGTGGTCCGGTCGTAGAGCGCCACAGCCGTCGTCGACTTCCGCCCCTTGAGCGCGGCGGTGATGTCCTTGGACAGCTTGGCGGCCAGCCCCGCCTTGCCGGATGTGCAGCTCACCGTCGGCGTCGCGGCGGCGGCGGGCGAGGCGCCGAGCGCCACGGGTGCGAGCACGCCTGCGGCGAGCGCGACGGCCAGCGCGCCCCGCGCACGGCGGGTTACGTGGGATCCAGTCATGAGGCTTTCCCATCCCCTTGGTCATCTGTACGGGCGCGCCCCCGGCACACCCGACACGAATGACTCCCGGCCGACCGGAAAGTTGCGCGAAACACGGTGCAATTGACCAGGACTTGACGCTCGGAGGCTCCCGTGGGCCGTGCGGGAAGTTCGCGGCGCCCGGGCCCGGGGTAGTCAGTGATCGCAGTCGTCGGTCGCCCCCATGAGGAGGAACACGAAGTCATGCCCGATGCCCAGCCGAGCACCGCATACCGCTGCGGTCAGCTGTACGCGACCCTGCACGTCCTGTGTTCCGTCGGCACCGGCGACCGGAAGCTGGACAGGCAGGAGTCCCGTGACAAAGTGCTGAAGCGACCGGAGGACAACCTCAAGCCTCCGCTGCGCGAGGCAGCCCAGTACTTGATCAAGGCCCGGCGGCGAGGGGCAGACCACGGAAAGGCAGCCGACGAACTATTCCGTGCCATAGCGGACTTCATACCGGTCAACGGCAAACTCCCCACTTCTCTCGGGGAAGGAGAGAAGGGGGAGTTCACCAAGGGCTTCCATCAGCAGATGGCCGAGTACGCGCCCACGCACGGCCGCCTGATGACGTGACCCGTGCGGGCCGGCCCGATCACAGATGCGTCGGCTCGAACATCCTCAGCAGGGCCGGGAGCACGACCACCGAAGGGCCCGGCTCCGCGAAGGACTTCGCCAGGTCGTCGGCGAGCGTCTCGGGGGTCGTGCGGACCGCCGGGACGCCGAAGGACTCGGCGAGGGCGACGAAGTCGGGGCGGGAGAGTTCCGTCGCCGTGGCCTCGCCGAAGGCGCCCGTCATGTATTCGCGCAGGATGCCGTAGCCGCCGTCGTCGACGATCAGCCAGGTGACCGGGAGGTCGTACTGGCGGGCCGTGGCCAGTTCCGCGATCGAGTACATCGCACCGCCGTCGCCGGAGACCGCCAGGACCGGCTTCGTACGGTCGGCCGCCGCCGCGCCGAGCGCGGCCGGGAAGCCGTAGCCGAGACCGCCCGCGCCCTGGGCCGAGTGCATCGTGTTCGGGTGGCGGGCGTCGAAGGCGGACCACGCCCAGTAGGCGAGGATCGTCATGTCCCAGAAGCTCGGGGACGTGTCGGGCAGCGCCTGGCGGACCGAGGCGATGAGCTGCTGCTCCAGGGTGAGTTCCTGGCCGGCGATCCTGTCCCGTACCGCTTCGAGGACCGTACGGACCCGGTCCGGCGCCGACGGGTCCTCGCGGCGGTCGACCGCGTCGAGGAGGTCGGCCAGGGCCTCGCGGGCGTCGGCGTGGATGCCGAGTGCGGGGTGGTTGGACTCCAGCTTGCCGGCATCGGCCTCGATCTGGATCACGCGACCGCGCGGGGCGAACGTGTGGTAGTTCGAGGAGAGTTCACCGAGTCCGGAGCCGATGACGAGCAGCACGTCGGCGGACTCCAGGAAGTCCGTCGTGTGGCGGTCCTCCAGCCAGGACTGGAGCGAGAGCGGGTGCTCCCAAGGGAAGGCGCCCTTGCCGCCGAAGGTGGTGACGACCGGGGCGTCGAGCTTCTCCGCGAGCGCGAGCAGCTTGCCGGACGCGTCGGACCGTACGACTCCGCCGCCCGCGATGATCGCCGGACGCTCGGCCTTCGACAGCAGGTCGGCTGCCACGGCGGTCAGTTCGGGGCGGGGGTGCAGGACGGGCGGGGTGGCGTCCATCGCCGTGACGACGGGGAGCGTGGTCCCGGCGAGGAGTACGTCCTGCGGGATCTCGATCCAGACCGGGCCGTGCGGGGCCGTGAGCGCGGACTCCCAGGCGGCGGCGATCGCCGACGGGATCTGGGAGGCCGTACGGACGGTGTGGACCGATTTCACGATGTCGCGGAACGACGCCTTCTGGTCCCTCAGTTCGTGCAGGTAGCCATGGCGTCCGCCGCCCAGACCCGCGGTCGGGATCTGGCTGGAGATGGCCAGCACGGGAGCGGAGGCCGCCGCCGCCTCCTGGAGCGCGGCGAGGGAGGTGAGGGCACCCGGCCCGGTGGAGAGCAGCAGAGGCGCCACTTCCCCGGTGATCCGGCCGTACGCGTCGGCGGCGAAGCCCGCGTTGTTCTCGACGCGCAGGCCGATGTAGGTCAGGGCCGAGCGGCGCAGCGCGTCGAACATGCCCAGCGCGTGCTGGCCGGGCAGGCCGAAGACGGTGGTCGCGCCGAGGCCCTGGAGGGTCTCGACGACGAGGTCGCCGCCATTGCGTCCGGCAGGGGGGTTCAGGGCGGCCGCGATCTGCTCAGGGGTGAGCTGCGGGCGCTCGTCGTGGTGGTCGTGGCTCACTTCGTACGGGCCTCTGCGATCTGGCGGGCCATGATCGTCGTCAGTTCGTACGCCGTGTGGGAGGCGGCGACGGAGGTGATCTCGGCGTGGTCGTACGCGGGGGCGACCTCGACCAGGTCGGCGGAGACCAGGTTGCAGGAGGACAGCCCGCGGACGATCTCCAGGAGCTCGCGGGAGGTCAGACCGCCGGCCTCGGGGGTGCCGGTGCCGGGGGCGTGCGCCGGGTCCAGGACGTCGATGTCGATGGAGATGTAGAGCGGCCGGTCGCCGATGCGCTGGCGCAGCTGGTCGGCGACCTCGTCGACACCGCGGCGCATGACGTCGGCGGAGGTGACGATGCCGAAGCCCATCTTCGCGTCGTCGTCCAGGTCCTGCTTGCCGTAGAGCGGGCCGCGGGTGCCGACGTGGGAGAGGGCGGAGGTGTCGAGGATGCCTTCCTCGACGGCCCGGCGGAACGGGGTTCCGTGGGTGTACTCGGCGCCGAAGTAGGTGTCCCAGGTGTCGAGGTGTGCGTCGAAGTGCAGCAGGGCGACCGGGCCGTGCTTCTTCGCGACGGAACGCAGCAGCGGCAGCGCGATGGTGTGGTCGCCGCCGAGCGTCATCAGGCGGGCGCCGGTGGCCAGGAGGTCGTCGGCGGCGGCCTCGATCGTCTCGACGGCCTCGTTGATGTTGAACGGGTTCGCGGCGATGTCACCGGCGTCGGCGACCTGTGCGAGGGCGAACGGCGAGGCGTCCTGCGCCGGGTTGTACGGGCGCAGCAGGCGCGAGGCCTCACGGATCGCGTTGCCGCCGAAGCGGGCACCGGGACGGTAGGAGACCCCCGTGTCGAAGGGCACGCCGACGACGGCGACATCGGCGGCGGCGACCTCGTCGAGGCGGGGCAGCCGGGCGAACGTCGCGGGTCCGGCGTACCGCGGGACGCGGGAGGAGTCGATCGGACCGCGCGGCGATTCGTTGCTGCTCATGGGAGTGCCTTTCTTCGGGCAATACGAGTGGTACACGCTTCGTGGGCGTTCATACGGTATTCAGTGTGCTGGGTGCGGTGGAGTGCGGGCCCCACCGCAACGGGTTACGTCCTCGATCGCCGGACGGGCCAGAAAATCAAGCCCGTCCGGCGATTGAGGACAGGTATTAGACGGTGACCGGGTCCGGGGCGGACTCCGTGGGCTCGGGGCCCTTCCCCGCCAGCCGCTCGCGCCAAGCGGTAAGCACTGCCGCGTCGGTCGGCTTCGTGGCCAGCGAGACGATCACGTACACCACGAGCGAGGACAGCAGGCCGTAGTAGACCGGTTCGTTGGCGAGGATTCCGTACGACACCATCAGGCCGATCACCGCGAGGCCTCCGACGGCCACCGAGGCCAGCGCGCCGGCCGCCGTGCCCCTGCGCCACAGCAGACCTCCCAGGATCGGCACCAGCAGCCCGCCGACGAGCAGGTTGTACGCGACGGTCAGGGCCTCGACCACGTTGTTGAGCGCGATGGCGATGGCGATGACGGCGACACCCATGATGAGGATGAAGACCCGGTTGCCCTTCACCTCGTCGTGCTCCTCGCCGCCGCCCCGCGACACCACGCCCCGCAGCCGGGACCAGATGTCGTTGTTGGCGACGGTGGCGCAGGCGATCAGCGCGCCGGAGGACGTGGACATCACCGCGGCCAGTGCGGCGGCCAGGACCAGCCCTCGTACACCGACGGGCAGTTCGTCCTTGACGATGGTGGCGAACGCGGCGTCCGCGCTGGGCAGATTCGGGTACATGACCTTGGCGGCGGTACCGATGACGGCGCCGGCGATCGCGTACACCAGACAGTACGTACCGGCGACCGTGCCGCCCCAGCGCGCCGTCCGGTCGCTCTTCGCGGTGAACACCCGCTGCCAGATGTCCTGGCCGATCAGCATGCCGAAGGTGTAGATCAGCACGTACGTGAAGATCGTCTCGCCGCCGATGCCCAGCGGGTCGAAGTACTCGGTGGGCAGCTTGGCCTTCATCTCGCTGAAGCCACCCGCCTTGATCACCGCGATGGGGAGCAGGAGCAGCAGCACACCGATGGTCTTGACGACGAACTGCACCATGTCGGTGAGCGTGATCGACCACATGCCGCCGAGCGTCGAGTACGCGACGACGATGGCGCCGCCGAGGATGATCGCGACGGTCCGGTTCATGTCGAACAGGACGTCGAAGATGGTCGCGTACGCGATGGTCGAGGTGACCGCGAGCATCAGTGTGTACGCCCACATGACGACACCGGAGATGAGCCCGGCCCGGCCGCCGTAGCGCAGGTCGAGCATCTCGGAGACGGTGTAGACCTTCAGCCGGGCGATGCGCGCCGAGAAGAAGACGGACAGGGCGAGCAGTCCGAGGCCGATGGTGAAGACCATCCAGGCGCCGGAGAGTCCGTACTGGTAGCCGAGGCCGACGCCGCCGATGGTGGAGGCGCCGCCGAGGACGATGGCGGCCATCGTGCCGGAGTACATCCAGGGGCCGAGGCGGCGACCCGCCACCAGGAATTCGCTCTTGGACTTGGCGCGGCGCATGCCCCACCAGCCCATGGCGAGCATGCCGGCCAGATAGACGATGATCACCGCGTAGTCGACAGCCATGGGCTTCCTCCGTTTCAGTCATGTGCGCACGTCGTACGTGGTGAAGACGGTAGGTGGCCCACAAGCAACGCTGAAGTGTACGTTTCATCCATAATTGAAGTCACTGATGGATGGACCGTCCATGCCTGAAGCCTTGGCCGGGCTCACCCCGCCCACTCCCCCCTCTCCTTCCGCTCCTCCCACTCCCCCGATCCCTCTCACCGAGCTGCTCGCCCGCGAGGAGCTGGGGCTGCACCGGATCGCGGGTCCGGTCGAGGCGGATCTGCTGTGGGTGCACACCTCGGAGATGGCCGACCCGTACCCGTATCTGCTCGGCGGTGAGCTGCTGCTGAGCGCCGGGGTGCTGCTCAAGGACCCGGACGCCTATGTGGCCCGGCTGGTGGAGGCGGGGGCGGCGGCGCTCGGTTTCGGGGTGACTCCGGTGTTCGACACGGTGCCGCAGGCACTGATCGAGGCGTGCGACCGGCATGGCCTGCCGCTGGTGGAGGTGCCGCCCGAGACCCCGTTCACGGCGATCGCCCGGGCGGTGTGGCGGCTGATGGCCGAGGCCCGGCACCGTGAGCTGCGCCGGGTGACCCGGGCCCAGCAGGCCCTGGCCACTGCGGCAGCCCGGCCCGACCCGATCCCCGCGGTGCTGCATCAGCTGGCGGCCCAGCTGGAGGGCCGGGCGGTGCTGCTCTCCGCGGACGGCGAGGAACTGCACGCGGCAGGCCGCCGACCGGCCCCCGACATCGGGGCGGCGCTGGCCCGGCTCACCCGGGTGGTCTCCGCCGTGACGCGCCCCGCCCCGTCGTCCGCCACCGACATGTTGCGGGACGCGCACCTGTCCGCGTACGCGCTGGGCGGCGGCCAGGGCCTCGTCCTGGCCCTGGCGACGCAGCGGCGCGAGGCGGGCGACCACACGATCGCCGGGGTAGCGGTCGTCCTGCTCTCCCTGCTGGCCGCCCCGCACCAGGGCGCCGACGCGGCGGGCCGGTCGGCCGCCCTCGTACGGATGCTGCTGGGCGCGGACCCGCAGGACGTCGCCCCGCTGCTCGGTGGCGCCGAGCAGTGGACGGTGGTGCACGCGCGCCGCAGCGGCGACGGCCAGGTCGACCCGCTGACCGCCGGCGCACTGGGCGCCGCTCTGGGCTCGGCCCTGGTCGACGCGGGCCGGGGCGGCGACGCCGTCAGGGTGCTGATCCCCGACGGCGACCGGATCACCCCGCAGCCCGGCTGGACGCTCGGCGCCTCCGCCCCCGCACCCATCACGGCCCTCGATCTCGCCGACGGCCAGGCGTCCCGCGCCCTGGGCCGAGCCGTGGCCACCCGCACCCCACTGGCCCACCACCACACCGACACCGGAGCGGGCCTGGCCGCCCTGATCCCCCCGGCCCAGGCCGAGGCCCACGCCCGCGCCCTGCTCGCCCCGCTCACCGAGCCGCTGGCCGAGACGCTGCGCTGCTGGCTGAGCCTGCACGGCAGCTGGGACCGCACGGCAACGGCCCTGCAGGTCCACCGCAACACGGTCCGCCAACGCATCGCCCGCTGCGCGACGCTGCTGGACGCGGACCTGGACGACATGGACGTACGGACGGAACTGTGGTTCGCGCTGCGGCAGCGGTGAACAGCATCCATCGGTGACTGCAAACGCCTGATGCGGCGTCCGGGGAGGCGCCCGCGCCGGTTCGCGAGTGCGCAGAACTGGTGCCCCTGAGGGGACTTCAGGAGATGCGCGACGACTCCCGATGCTGCTGGCCCGCTCCCGCCACGCCTCCGTCCGCTCCCTGGAGCGATACGCCCGCCCCGGAGCCGACGCAGTCGTCCGGAACGTCGCCCAGCGTGATCCCGCTGCACGCCGCCGAGGCTGAACCGGGTACCTCGGCGGGGTGGAGTGTCGTTGAGGTGTGACGACAGGCTGGCGGGCGCTGCCGCGCCACCCCAGGTGCTCGGCGTTTCTGTGGCCGAGGACTGAATCGGCACGTGGCGGAACGCTGACACCAGGTCAGCCACAGCGTGGCGGGACCAGGCCGGCCTCGTACGCGACAATGGCCGCTTCCACCCGGTTGCGCGCGCCCAGCTTCGCCAGCACCGCGCTGACGTGCGCCTTCACCGTGCCCTCGACCAGGTGCAGCCGGCTCGCGATCTCCGCGTTGGACAACCCCGCCCCGAGTCCGGCCAGCACCTCGCGTTCCCGCTCCGTGAGCCGCTCCAGCGAGCGGTGAGGATGTGCCGCCCGGTGCGCGCGCAGCCCGGCGATGACCCGGCCGGCGACACGCGGGGACAGGTAGGCTCCGCCGGCTCCCACTGCCCGTACCCCGTTGAGCAGTTCCCTCGGGTCGTCCGCCTTCAGCAGGAAGCCGTCGGCACCCTCCTCCAGAGCGCGGGTGATGTACTCGTCCTGGCCGAAGGTCGTCAGCATGATCACACCGACGGCCGTCAGCTCCTGGTGGAGCCGCGCCACTGCCGTCAGCCCGTCCAGGCCGGGCATCTGGATGTCCAACAGGACCACGTCCGGCCGATGCCGGCGGGTGAGCGCGATGGCCTCGTGCCCGTCACTCGCCTCGGCGACCACCTCGACGTGCGTGTCCCTGGCCAGGATGGCCCGCACCCCCGCCCGGACCATCGCCTCGTCGTCGGCCACCAGGACCCGGACCGGCCGGCTGCCGGGTGTCGTCTCTTTCACGCGGCGAGCCTACGGCCGGCGCACCACCGAGCGGATGGCAAGCCCCACAGATCCGCCCCGGGTCGGGGCGCACCCCCGACGAAGGGCAGGACGCCGATGCCGTTCGACCAATGGGCGCCGGCGCCGCGGACTCCTAGCGTCGCTTCCGTACGGGAAACGAGGCGGCCGCCCTGGGCCCACCACGCGTCGGTGTGCGCCGCCGTCGACTTCCGCGAGCTGCATTCCGCGGTCCGCGACCGACACGAAGGAACTCCGTGATCACCGTCCGAGGACTCACCAAACGCTACGGCGACACCCTCGCCGTGGACGAGCTGACATTCGATGTCCGGGCCGGCCGCGTAACCGGCTTCCTCGGCCCCAACGGGGCCGGGAAGTCCACCACGATGCGCATGATTCTGGGCCTGGACCATCCTTCGCGCGGGCGGGCCCTGATCGCCGGCCGGCCCTACGCGGACCTGCGACGGCCGCTGTGCACGGTCGGCGCGATGCTGGACGCCCGGGCCGTCCACCCCGCCCGTTCCGGCCGCACGCACCTCGTCGCCCAGGCCCGGGCCAACGGCATCCCGGTACGCCGCGTGGACGAGGTGCTGGAGAGGGTGGGCCTGACCAAGGCGGCCCGCCGGCCGGCGGGCACGTACTCGCTCGGCATGAGCGGGCGACTCGGGGTGGCGGGCGCCCTGCTCGGCGATCCGCCGGTGCTCGTCCTGGACGAGCCGGTCAACGGCCTCGACCCGGACGGCGTGCGGTGGATCCGCCGGCTCGTCCGTGACCAGGCGGCGGAAGGACGCACCGTATTCCTCTCCAGCCACCTGATGAGCGAGATGCAGCTGACGGCCGACCATCTCGTCGTCATCGGCCGTGGTCGGCTGCTGAGCGACACATCCATGACGGAGTTCCTCGCCGCCGCCTCTTCCGCGTCGGCGCGCGCCGTGGTGCCCGACCCCGGGGAAAGAGCGACGCTGGTCCGTCGCCTGATGACGGCCGACGGGGTGAATGTCGAGACGTCCGCGTCCGGCGAACTCACCGTCGAAGGTCGCACCGCCGCCGAGATCGGCGACCTGGCCCACCACTGCCGAGTCCGGTTGCACCAACTGAGCGACGTCCGGGTCTCGCTGGAGCAGGCGTACATGGACCTGACCGCACGCAGCGTCGAGTACACGACGGGCGGCAGCAGCACGGACACGACCGCCGCGGGCGCAGCGCCGAACGAAGGAGGCCGACAGTGACCACCCCGACGACACCCGTCAGGCGGACGGACCGGTCGCGGGCCGTCCCCGACGCTCCCGACCGGGGCGCACCCGGTGGCTTCGCCGGGGCGACCGCCTCGGAATGGACCAAACTGTGGTCCGTCCGAGCCCCCTGGCTCTGCCTTCTGGCGGGCCTTGCGATCACCGGTGTCTTCACCTACTACTACGCCTCGATCGCCCGCATCAACGAGCATCCGGTCCAGCCCGTCGGGAACGCGGCGGCCTCCTCCGCCGTCCTCGTCCAGTTCGCCGTCGTCGTCTTGGCCACGGTCGCGGTCACCTCCGAATACTCGACGGGCAGCGTGCGGGCTTCCCTGCTGTCGGTGCCCCAGCGGCATCGGGTCCAGGCGGCGAAGGCATTGGTGGCGGCCGTGGTCGCGTTCGTCGCCGGCACCACGTTCGCCGTCGTGGGGACGGCGGTGGCCTGGGTGGCGTTCGACGGACGGGCCTCCTTCGGGGCCGGCCCGACCCTCTTGCAGGTCCTCGCGGTCGGTCTCTACCAGGCGCTGGTCGCCGTGCTGACTGTCGGGGTGGCGTTCGCCGCGCGCCACCCGGCCGGCACGCTCTCCATCCTCGTCACCCTCTTGTGGGCATTGCCGAGCGTGCTCCTGGGGCTCGGCGGCCCGACGCTCGCGGACGTCAACGACCATCTGCCGCACGGAGCCGGAGACCACTTCATGCGCCTCGGCGCCGAGGTCCCGTACGGGCTGGCGACGGCGGTCCTGATCGTGGCGGCGTGGGCCGCGACCGCGCACCTGATCGGCCTGTACGTGCTGCGCCGCCGGGACGCCTGACCCCGCGTCGGAACCGGCCCGGACGCTCTTACCGTGCCCCCTCGCAGGGCGTCCGGCCCCGTCCCACAGAATCGACCCGGGCAGGTGAGGACATTCACCGGAAGGACGGTCGACACGCCATGCCGCACACGCGCATACCCCCGGTCGGATCCGTGTGCGGCGATGTGGTGCTGTGGGGCGTGCTCGCTGCCGCCACCAGCTACGGATTCCGGGATGCGGGCGCAGCCGCCTCGCCGACCCTGGACCTGTACCTGCCGTTGGCCGTCCTGGCGTTGGCCGTACCGCTGTCCCGCCGTCGGCCGGGGCCCGCGGTCGTCCTGGCCAACGGGCTGTGCGCGCTGGGCCTGGCCGACTCCGCGACCCCCGGCAACGCCCACGTCCTGTCGCTTGCCGTCCTGAGCTGTCTGCTGGGCGCCCGGGTCGTCGCGGCACGGCGCCCGCTCCTGGTGCTCGCCGGGTGCCTCGCGGCCGACCTCGTGACGTGCGCGGTGCTGCGGACGCAGGCCGTGTGGTGGTTCTACGCGCTGACCGTGCTGCCCGCCGCCCTCCTGCTGCCCTGGTTGGCCGGACGGCACTGGCGTGGCCGACGCGAACTCGTACGGGAGGGCTGGCGGCTGGCCCGGAGCCTGGAAGAGCGGCAGCACCTGGTCGCGGAGCGGGCGCGGCTGACCGAACGCGCGGACATCGCGGCCGACATGCACGACTCTCTCGGGCACGCTCTGAGCCTGGTCGCCCTGCGTGCCGGGGCCCTGGAACTCTCCCCCGACCTCACCGACCGCGACCGCACCGACCTGGCCGAGTTGCGCGGGACGATCGCGGACGCCGTGGAGCAACTGCGGGAGACCGTCGCAGTCCTGCACGACCCGACCGGAACGGAACCGGGCGCGGGTCTGTCCGTCACCGACACCCTCGAGGACCTTCTCGGACGGGCGGTCGCCTCCGGGGTTCCGGTGCGCTGGGAGCGGCGCGGGGCGATGCCCGCGCTGCCCTCCTTGATCGAACGGGGAATGTACCGGGCGGTGCAGGAGGCTCTCACCAACGCGGTGAAGCACGCGCCGGGCAGTGCGATCCGGGTGCAGATCACACACGAGGCCGCCCGTACCCGCGTGAGCGTCGTGAACGCCGCTCCGCCGACTGGCGGGTCGGCGCAGGCGGCCGAAGGCCCGACGGTCGGCGTCGGCCGCCGGGGCCTGACGGGGCTTCGGGAGCGGGTGACGGTTCTCGGCGGCTCCTTGTGGACCGGCCCGTATCGGGGCGGATTCCGCGTCACCGCCGTCCTCCCGCACACGACCACGGCCCGCCCGGGGAGACCGGCGCCGGAACCCGGAACACAGGCCAGAACCCGCGGGCGGCACACCGAGTCCGCGTTGCCATCCGGAACTGCTCTCCACCCGGCCCCGGACACGGATACCATCGCACCGGAGTCCGCCAAGCGGCTCGCCTCCGTACGGAGCGCCGCCCGCCGCCGCTCCGTCGCCGCCTTCGTGGCGCCTGTCGTCGCAGCCGCCTTCTTCGTGCCCGCCGCCGTCTACCTGGCCTGGCAACTGACGACGAGCGTGCTGCCGCCCTCCCGGTTCGACGAGCTGACCACCGGCCGGCCGCGCGCCGAACTCGCCCCTCTGCTGCCGGCCCACGCCTACACCTATCCGCCCGACCACGCCCGTTCCGCATCCCAGCCGCCCGGCGCCCGTTGCGAGTTCTACCGTTCCGGCCGCGACCTGTTGCACGAGGTCGACCTCTACCGGCTCTGCTGGTCCGGCAACATATTGGTGACGAGGGACACCGTGCCCGCGAGCCGACCCTGACCCGCGGCCGCGACTCCAAGGCTCCGCACGGCCCCGCCCTCGTCTTCCCGGCAGCCGGCTGGTCCTCGTTCATCGCAGCGGTCAAGGGCGGCGAGTTCGCCGCCTGACCGCGCCACCACTCAGCACATCCACCCTGCGCATCGCCTACTTGCCGTCGATGCCGATGATCGTGCCGAACGGGTCGCGGAGTTGCGCGATGCGCCGACCCGGTTCGATCGTCAGGGGCCCGCGGTGGTGCTCGCAGCCCGCGGTCAGCAGTAGCTCCCGGACTGCGTCGACGTCGTCCACACTCCAGTACACGACCGGACTGCCGCCTCTCGGGTTGCGCGCGTCATCGGCGGGGTGGAAGCCGAGCTCGACCCCGCCGATCTCCACCCAGGCATAGACCGCGCCCGTATCACTGACATCGACCTGCACCGGGACATCGAGCAGTTCGCCGTACCACCGCGCCGAAGCCTCAGGACTGTCCGCGAAAACCATCACGGTGCGTACGCCTTTGAACATGATCCACCCCCAAAAGGGGTCACCCTACGGTGCGTGCGCCGGGAAGGCATGGGGGTATCTGCGGTCGATCTCGCCAAAGACGCATGCGCGCCGGTGTACAGCGGAGCACCGCGGCCCCCGATGTGGGCTTCGAGCGCCCCGCATCCGCGCCTGTCTGCGCAGGTCACAGCCATGCCAGGCTGCCGGTGATCAGGGGCAGAGCCTTGATCGCCGTCAGGAGAAGAGGTTTCCGTCATGAACCGCATCACCGCGCTCACCGTCACCTCGATCGCCGTGGCCCTGGGGCTCGGCGCCGGGCCGGCCGCCGCCGGGGCCGCCGAGAACGCCGCCGTGAAGAGCACCAGCGCGAACGCCGCCGTCGCGAGCGCCAGGGCTTCCTACAGCTGCAGTCCCGGCTACTTCTGTATCTACAGCGACTGGAACGGAGGTGGCACCCGCTGCCAGTGGTCGGACAAGAAGCGGGCGAATACCGCCGACGACTGCTCCTTCATCCAGCGCGGCAAGAACGTCCGCTCCGTGTGGAACGCGACCGGGCACCGCGTTCAGTACTACACCCAGACCAACTACAACGCCCGGGTGGGATCCACCCCTGCCGGAAGCGGCGGCAACCTCCAGGGGAGCTACCAGATCCGCTCCTTCAAGCCGCAGTAGGGAACGCAGACAGCGCAAGAGCCCTTCCCGGCCGGCGGCCGGGAAGGGCTCTTGCGCGTCCGCTGCCGGACGCTCCGCGCGGGCGTGCTCAGCATCACCCTGGACAGCTTCGGTGACTGCCGGGTAACTTTTGACCAGGACTGAGCAAGCGCTTAGCCAGTCCCGGCCGAATCCCGCCCGAAGCTGACCAAGGAGGCACCCCCGTGCGCCGTACGGTATTCAACGAGGACCACGAGGCGTTCCGGGAGACCATCCGCGCCTTCATCGAGGCCGAGGTCGCCCCCGTCTACGACGAGTGGTTCGCGGCCGGCCAGGTGCCTCGCGACTTCTACTACAAGCTCGCGGAGCTGGGCATATTCGGCATCGAGGTGCCGGAGGAGTTCGGCGGCGCCGGGGTCGAGTCCTTCAAGTTCGAGGCGATCATCTCCGAGGAGTGCGCCCGCGCGGCCGTCAACTTCGGTGGCTCCGGTGTGCACGTCCTGCTCTGCCTGCCGTACATCAAGGCGTACGCCACCGAGGAGCAGAAGAAGCGCTGGCTGCCGGACTTCGTCACCGGCAGGACGATGTACGCCATCGCCATGACCGAGCCGGGCACCGGTTCCGACCTGGCCGGTATGAAGACCACGGCCAAGCTCTCCGAGGACGGCACGCACTACATCCTCAACGGCGCCAAGACGTTCATCACCGGTGGCGTCCACGCCGACCGGGTCATCGTCTGCGCCCGTACCGCCGCCCCGAAGGAGGACGACCGCCGCTTCGGCATCTCCCTCCTCGTCGTCGACACCAAGGCCGAGGGCTACTCGGTCGGCCGCAAGCTCGACAAGCTGGGCCTGCGCACCTCCGACACCGCCGAGCTGGCCTTCGTCGACGTCAAGGTGCCGGTCGAGGACCTCCTCGGCGAGGAGAACAAGGGCTTCTCCTACCTCGGCCAGAACCTGCCGCAGGAGCGCCTCGGCATCGCCGTCGGCGCGTACGCCCAGGCCAAGGCCGCCGTCCGGTTCGCCCAGAGTTACGTCTCGGAGCGCACCGTCTTCGGCAAGACCGTCGCGTCCTTCCAGAACACCAAGTTCGAGCTGGCCGCCTGCCAGGCCGAGGTGGACGCCGCCGAGGCCGTCTGCGACCGCGCCATCGAGGCCCACGACGCCGGTGAGCTGACCGCCGCCGAGGCCGCCTCCGCGAAGCTGTTCTGCACCGAGGTCGCGCACCGCGTCATCGACCGCTGCCTCCAACTGCACGGCGGCTACGGCTACATGAACGAGTACCCGATCGCCCGCCTGTACGCGGACAACCGGGTCAACCGCATCTACGGCGGCACCAGCGAGGTCATGAAGTCGATCATCGCCAAGTCCATGGGCCTGTAAGAGCGGTTACGTTCCCTCCATGAGCTCAGCACTCGACTCCCTGCTCGATCTGCTCGACCTGGAGCAGATCGAGCGGGACATCTTCCGGGGTACGAGCCGTTCGGCGGTCGTGCCCCGGGTCTTCGGCGGCCAGGTCGCGGCCCAGGCACTCGTTGCCGCGGGCCGCACCGTCCCGGCCGACCTTCCCCGAGCTCTCGGCTCCGCTCGAGCAGGGGAGACCCCATCCGCCCACTCCCTGCACTCCTACTTCCTGCGGATGGGCGACCCGGGCGCGCCGATCGTCTACAGCGTCGACCGCATCCGTGACGGCCGTTCCTTCACCACCCGCCGGGTCGTCGCCGTCCAGCACGGCCAGCCGATCTTCCATCTCTCGGCGTCCTTCCAGACGTACGAGGAGGGCCTGGAGCACCAGGCGGACATGCCGCCCGCCCCGGACCCGGAGACGCTGCCCACGGCCGCGCAGATGCTGCCCCGGTACGCGGACCGCTTCAGCGATCCGGGTGTCGTGGACCGGCTGATCGAGGCACGGGCCGCCGTCGACCTGCGCTACGTGGACGCGCCGCCCTTCGGCACGGTCGGCGAACCGCGCGAGCCCCGCTCCCAGGTGTGGTTCCGCACCAACGGCAAGCTCGCGGACGACCCGCTGCTGCATGTCTGCATGGCGACGTACGTCTCCGACATGACGTTGCTCGACTCGGTGCTCCTCGCCCATGGACGAGGGGGTTGGGCAGTCGGCGATGTGGTCGGTGCGAGCCTGGACCACGCGATGTGGTTCCACCGCCCCTTCCGGGCCGACGAATGGCTGCTGTACGACCAGGAGTCGCCGACCGCGTCCGGTGGGCGCGGGCTCGGTCAGGCCCGTATCTACACGCAGGACGGCCGGCTGGCGATCACCGTCATCCAGGAGGGCGTGGTCCGCGTCCCCCGGGACTGACGCTTCCCCCTGAGCATCGGGCGCCGGATCAGTCGGCGCCCGATCAATCGGCGTCGGACGAGTCGGCCTCAGATCAGCCCCGCCGCGTCCAGCAGATAGTCCGTCAGCGGGTCGTAGAAACGCGGGTCCAGCACATGGTCGTCCAGCGGTACGGCCACTTGGAGCGTCCCCTCCGCCTCGCCGAGGAACAGCGCAGGGTCGTTGCAGTCCGCATACCCCACCGCGTCGAGACCGCGCTGCGCCGCGCACCCCGCCCATCCGTGGTCGGCGACCACCAGGTCCGGCAGCGGCCGGCCCTCCCGCTCCAGACCGTCCAGGATCGCGGCCATCGGGGCAGGCGAGTGCGTGTGCCAGAGCGTCGCGCCGCGCTCCTGCACCGCGACGTCCGCGAACTGGAACACCATGCCCTCGTCGGCCACCAGCCCCGAGGGAATCCGTACGATCTCGCATCCGGCCGCCCGCAGTGCCTGAGCGGTCTGCCGGTGCACATCGAGGAGTCCGCCCGGGTGCCCGGTCGCGAACAGCACCCGCTCCGCCCCCGCCGCCGCCTTCCGCAGCCGTGCCGCCATCCGCTCCAGGGCGTCGACCGTCAGCTCCGGGTCGATGGTGTCCTGCCCGAACCGGTGCTCCGGGTCGTCGCTGACCCCGCAGCGCTCGGCCATCACGGCCAGCACGTCCTGCTCGTCGCGCCACCGGTCCCCGAGCTCCAGGCCCAGCCAGTAGTGGAGGTCGCCGTTGGCGAGCTTGCGGTAGTGGGAGAGGTTGTTGTCGCGGGGTGTGGCGACGTCTCCGGCGATGCGCGTACGGACGAGGTGTTCGACGAGGGCGGCACGGCTGGGTATCGGCATGAACCCATTGTGCCGTCAGGTGTGCGCAGTGTGCCGGGTGTCCTGTACGACGGGCGGACCGGCCGCTCAGGGAAGCCGGGTCGAGTACGTGATCTTCTTGAGGTGGTAGTACTGGGCGACGCACTGCCCCGGCCACAGCTTCTTGCCGTGGTCGCCGAACGGCTCCCCCATTCCGCTGACCGATACCGGCGTGTACGGGAGCACTTGCGCACCGCGCGCCGCCTGGGTCCTCAGCGAGCGGTCCTGGCGGTCCCAGCGCTGGGCGCGCACGTCCATCTGCTGCCCCAGCTGGAGCAGCGGGACGGCGAGGCCGACACAGGCCAGGGCGCATACAACACCGGCGGCCGCCGCCGTCGCCACACGAATCCCCCACCTGCGGGCGCGCAACGCCCGTCCCAGCAGGGCGCCGACACTGACCAGGAGCATCACGAACAGCAGGAGGAAGTCGCCCCAGATGCGCGGCGCGTACATCACGCTCACCCCGAAGGCGGGGTAGGCGATGACGGTGCAGAGGTATCCGGAGACCAGGAAGGCGAGAATTCCGACGAGGACCGCGCGGAGGGGCCTGCGCCGCAGGGATCCGTCCGGCCCGCCCGTTCCCTGCTCGCCACCGCGTACCAGCAGGCCCAGCAGTACGCCGACGGCGACCGCTCCCAGGTACTGCCAGGTCGTGAAGATCGCCCCCAGGATGTGCTCGAACGCCCGCAGCGCCGTGGTCAGTGCCTCCGGGCCGAACATGGAGGCACTGTCGGCGCCGAACCGTTCACGCCGGGCGCGCGCGCCGGGCGACATGTACAGGATGGCCGATCCCACCGCGACCCCGGCGAAGGCGAGCGCGCACCAGATGCGCGCATGCGTTCGGCCGGCCCCGGGAAGGGCCCAGCAGCTGATCAGCAGGGCGGCGGCGAGCACGACGAACGCGACGACCGCCGTCTCCTCCGACAGCGTGCCGATGAAGGCTCCGGCCACGAATGCGATGCCCGCCGCGAAGTCGCGTCCCCGGCCGGTCCGCGCGCGCAGCAGGGGGATCACGGCGGCGCAGGCCAGCACTGGTGAGACGGTGTGCGAGACGGAGGAGGCGGGCCAGTAGAACGTCTTGTACGTGTTGGACGTCGCGAGGAAGAAGACCACTGCCATCATCGCCGCCACCAGCAGCGCGAGCCCGCGCGGCCCGGTCAGTCCGGCCCTCTTGAGCGCCGAGGCGGTCAGCAGCCAGAGGATGCCCAGCATGAGCACCCCGCTGACCAGGGCGAACCACCGGTGGCCCGCGACACCGAAGGACCCGTACGCGACGACCAGCAGCGCGTTGGCCACGCGTCCGTTGTCGTGGAAGAAGAACTTCGCGATCATTCCGGAGGCGCCCTCGTCGCGTACGACCGGGAGGAAGCACCAGTCGTCCCCTCCCGGGCGGACCAGGCGGCCGATCCAGAAGGCCACGCCGAGCAGGGCGAGCGGCAGCAGGGTGAGGGCCGCCGTCCAGATCGCCGCCCACCGCCGTGCGGGGCCCCGGCGGGCCTCCGGCTGGGGGGACTTCTCGCTCTCCGACTGCGTGTCAGCGGTTTTCGACGTGTCCGCGGTCATGTGCACTGGTGCCCTTCGTACGTTGCTCGCGTCTTGCGCGCCGAGTGGTTCAGGCGGTGTGGGATCAAGGTGTGGTGTGTCCTGCACGGCTCTCGGCCAGGCCGGCGCGTTGCCGGGCCAGGGCGGCGCCTGAGTCGATGGCCCAGCGGGCGAGCAGGAACGAGAAGGGGGTGGCGAGGATTCCCGCGGCCACGGCGGCGATGTTCTTGTCCATGCCCAGCCTGCTCACGCCGAGGTAGAGCAGAACACCGGTGAGCACGAGATTGACGACGCTCGACAGCGGATACCGGACGAAGGCGCGCCAGGTCGGCTTCGTACGGCAGGTGATGTACGAGTTGAGCAGGAACGATCCCACGATGCTGACCGCATATCCGAGGACGTGCGCGGCCAGATAGGGAATCCAGGTGTTCAGCGAGGCGTACACCGCCAGATACACCGCCGTATTGATGATCCCGAGCATCGCGAAAATGACGAACTGGCGTACGGTGCGATACCTGGCGGCCCCGAGCGCGGTCGCCCCGGCGTGCCCCGCCATCGGTTTCTCGACCACGGGTGCGGGCGAAGCGGCATGGACCTCGTCCGGCGTATCGGGTGGGATATCGACCGGGAGAACATTCGGAGATTCGTTCGTTTCGCGCACCACGTAGTGCGGACGGCGTTTCGACTCGCTGTAGATGCGTCCCACGTATTCGCCGATGACGCCGAGCGTGGCGAGCTGGATGCCGCCGAGCGCCACGACGGCGGTCAGCAGTGTGGTGTAGCCGGGTACGGCGACACCGTGCAGAACGACGCCGGTGATGATCCACAGGGCGTATCCAAGTGCCGCCAGCGCGAGAGCGAGGCCGACGTGGATCGCCAGACGCAGTGGACGGCTGTTGAAGGAGATCAGCCCGTCGATCCCGTAGTTGAGCAGATGCCTGCTGCCCCACTTCGAACTCCCGGCCGCACGCTGGATGTTCCGGTAGGTGAAGCTGACGGTGTCGAAGCCGACCCAGGAGAAGATCCCCTTGGAGAACCGGTTGGTCTCGGGCAGCGCGAGTACGGCGTCCACGGCGGTGCGCGACAGCAGCCTGAAGTCGCCCTCGCCGTCGACGACCTCGACGTCCATGCACCGGCCCATGGCCCGGTAGTAGGCGGCGCTGAGAAAGGTACGCAGGGCGCCTTCACCCGCCCGGTCCCGCCTCGCGACGACCTGGTCGTACCCGCGCTGCCGCAACGCCAGCATGCGGGGGAGAAGTTCGGGCGGATGCTGGAGGTCGGCGTCCATGAGCACGACGGCTTCACCGCGGGACATGCGCAGCCCCGCGAGCATGGCGGCCTCCTTGCCGAAATTGCGGCTGAAGGAGGTGTAACGGACCCGTCGGTCCCCGGTGGCGAGCAAGCCGATCCGAGCCCTGGTCCGATCGCTGCTGCCGTCGTCGACGTAACAGATCTCGAAGGTCCGCCGAGTCGGTTCGAGGGCAGAGATCAACGCACGGTGAAACGCCTCGATCACCTCGTCCTCATTGAAGCAGGGGACAACGATCGAGACCTGACATTTTTTCATTTAATTTCCCCATCAGGCGTGGGCGAGACAGCTCAAACCATATGCCTGCGGGTCACCACGACACTCCGACCGACGGAGTTCACTCGGAAAATGAAAGGGAATTTGAGGGATCGCTTCTTCCCTCTCGTATCAATTCATATATTCAAAGGCCGGACAGAAATCACGCCGCACCCGCCGACGGGCCCATGGCCAGGCCCTACGCGCGGGCCGCCGCCTCGAACGCCCCGCGCGCCAGCCGGTGCAGCAGCGCCGCCGTGTCCGCACGGTCCGGCTGCGCGTCGGGGCGGCCCAGGTGCGGGGTCGAGTTCAGGAGGCCGAAGACGGCATGGACAGCGGCGCGGGCCTCGTGCTCGGGCAGGTCCGGATACAGCTCGCGGACCACCTCCACCCACACCTCGACGTACTGCCGCTGGAGCTGTCGCACCCGCTTGCGGTCGGCGTCCCGGAGGCGGTCCAGCTCGCGGTCGTGGAGGGTGATCAGGGGGCGGTCGTCGAGAGCGAAGTCGATATGGCCCTCGATGAGCGCGTCGAGCAGGGCGTGCGGGGAGCCGTCCTCGCAGGCCGCGTCCTCCGACACGCGCAGCTGCCCGCCCGCCAGCAGGCGCTCACTGATACCGACCAGCAGCTCGGCGAGCATCGCATCCTTGCCGGGAAAGTGCCGGTAGAGGCCGGGGCCGCTGATACCGACGGCGGCACCTATCTCGTCGACGCCGACACCGTGGAAGCCGCGCTCGGCAAAGAGGCGGGCAGCCTCCTTGAGGATCTGCTCGCGGCGGGTGGGGGCGTCCGTCCTGGTGGTCATGGATTCGATTCTAGACAGTCGGGTTAGCGAACGTTAACCGGATTGCAACGTGTCAACACTCATCGACCTGGTCGAGTCGAGAGGTGACCGCGCCTCTCGGCGAACGCGACGCCGCGCGAGCCGGCACGGCTGCGCCGCGCGTCCGCCCCTGCGTCAGTGGTCGCGGTTCGCCCGGCTACGAAACCCTCCCGGCTGTCGCCTTCCCGGGCCACGCCCACAGCGTCACCGTACGCAACAGCCACTCCACGGGCCCGAGCCGGTGGCGCCGCATCAGCCACCCGCTGAGCGCGAGCTGGCAGGCGTAGAGCACGAGCGCCCCGCCGACCGCCGCGGCCGCGCCCGTGTGGCCGTACAGCCCCAGGCCGTACCCGGAGAAGACGAGGGCCATGACGAGGGACTGGGTCAGGTAGTTGGTCAGCGCCATCCGCCCGGCGGGCGCGAAGACCCGGGCCGTCGCGGCGCCGCTCGGCATGGCGAACCACAGCAGCAGCCCCGTGGCGTACGCGGCCGAGAGTGCCGGGGCCGCGGCCAGACCGACTGCCAGGCCGAACAGTTCCCAGCGCTCCGGCAGCGGCCCGGCCATCCCGGCCGCGGAGAAGACCGCCCCCGGGACTCCGATGGCGAGACCTGTCAGAAAGATGCGGCGCAGCCGCGCCCGGTCGGCGAGCGCGGCTGCGCCGAGCCACTGCCGCCGGCCGGCCGCGAACCCCACGAGGAAGGCGGCGACGACATATCCGCCCATCAGCGGAAGGGCTGCCACGATGTCGGGCAGAGCCCTGATGTTGGCGCCGACGACCTCGGTGAAGCCACCCCTGTAGGCGGCGGTCAGCTCGGCCTTCACCGCGGCGGATTCGCCCAGGTCACCGGGATCGAACAGCGCGGCGCCCAGACCGGCGAGCAGCAGGAACCCTCCGGCGACGCCGTACACCCACAGCGCCGCCCGCCAGGCCTTCGCGGGCCCGGCGTTCCGGGCGGCCAGCAGGACCAGTCCGCACAGGGCGTACATCATGAGGATGTCGCCGGTGTAGAGCAGCACCGCGTGCGCGAGCCCGAGCACGGACAGTCCGGCCAGCCGCCGTGACATCCGGGGTACGAAGCGTGCCCCGGCGCGGGCGGCCGAGTCCATCTGAAGAGTGAAGCTGTAGCCGAAGAGGAAGGAGAAGAGCAGGTAGAACTTCGACTGCGCGAGGAGAACGACCAGCCATTGCACGGCCCCGTCCGCCGCGTGCACATGCGTGAGCCCGCCCCTGACACCCGGGGGGCCGGCCGTCGTCAGGACGTTCACGACCAGGATCCCGGCGAGCGCGAACCCGCGCAGGGCGTCCACTTCGAGGATGCGCGGCCTCTCCGTCACTCCCCTGGCCGTTCCCCCGCCCACCCCTCGCACGGACTGCGACTGCGACTGCTGCGTCATCTGCTGGTTTCCCCCACCCGATAGGCCGTCGGCCGTTGCACGCCTCCGGCCAGGACGACCGGAGCCCCCACACACACGCCAGGCAACTCGCTCGGTCACGGCTCTCGTCGGACCGCGACCGGTGCCGCTCCGGGTCGGGGAGCGGCACGGGTCATTATTCCGGGCCCACCGCGCGAGCCGTCCTCTGCGGGACGTACGTGACCGATACCTGCCGGAACCACTGCGGGCACCGGCCGAGCGGCCTGGACAAGGCTGTTAGCGGTCGTTAACCTGAAGTTGGACGTTAACGTTCATTAACTACTGCGGTACGGGCAAGGGGGCTCGACACGATGCAGCAGGCACCGGTGCTGGCGAGCGCGGCCGATCCCGCCTCCGAGGCCTGGCAGGCCAACGAGGCGGCGCATCACGCGCTCGCCGACGAGCTGCGCAAGCGGCTCGCCACGGCCAGGCTCGGCGGGGGTGAGAAGGCCCGCGCCCGGCACGTGGCGCGCGGCAAGCTGCTGCCCCGGGACCGGGTGGACACATTGCTGGACCCCGGGTCGCCCTTCCTGGAGCTGGCGCCGCTGGCGGCCGAGGGACTGTACGGGGGCGCCGCCCCGGCGGCCGGGGTGATCGCCGGGATCGGCCGGGTCAGCGGCCGGGAGTGCGTGATCGTCGCCAATGACGCGACCGTCAAGGGCGGCACGTACTACCCGATGACCGTGAAGAAGCACCTCCGCGCCCAGGAAGTGGCGCTGGAGAACCGGCTCCCCTGCCTGTATCTCGTCGACTCGGGCGGGGCGTTCCTGCCGATGCAGGACGAGGTCTTCCCGGACCGGGAGCACTTCGGGCGGATCTTCTTCAACCAGGCCCGGATGTCGGGGGCCGGGATTCCGCAGATCGCTGCGGTGCTGGGCTCGTGCACGGCGGGCGGGGCGTACGTCCCCGCGATGAGCGACGAGGCCGTGATCGTCCGTAATCAGGGCACGATCTTCCTGGGCGGCCCGCCGCTGGTGAAGGCCGCCACCGGCGAGGTCGTGACGGCCGAGGAGCTGGGCGGCGGCGAGGTGCACTCCCGTACGTCGGGGGTGACCGACCATCTCGCCGAGGACGACGCGCACGCGCTGCGGATCGTGCGGAACATCGTCGCCACGCTGCCGGAGCGCGGCGCGCTTCCGTGGTCGGTGCAGCCGGTCGAGGAGCCGAAGGTCGATCCCGCCGGGCTGTACGGGGCCGTCCCGGTCGATTCCCGGACGCCGTACGACGTACGGGAGGTGATCGCCCGGGTGGTGGACGCCTCCCGGTTCGCCGAGTTCAAGGCGGAGTACGGGACGACGCTGATCACCGGCTTCGCCCGTATCCACGGCCACCCGGTCGGGATCGTCGCCAACAACGGCATCCTGTTCTCCGAGTCCGCCCAGAAGGGCGCCCACTTCATCGAGCTGTGCGACCAGCGCGGTATCCCGCTGGTCTTCCTGCAGAACATCTCGGGCTTCATGGTGGGGCGGGACTACGAGGCCGGCGGCATCGCGAAGCACGGCGCGAAGATGGTCACGGCCGTCGCCTGCACCCGTGTGCCGAAGCTGACCGTCGTGGTCGGCGGGTCGTACGGGGCGGGCAACTACTCGATGTGCGGACGGGCCTACTCACCGCGCTTCCTGTGGATGTGGCCCAACGCGAAGATCTCCGTCATGGGCGGCGAGCAGGCCGCGTCCGTCCTCGCGACGGTCAAGCGCGACCAGCTGGGCGACGACTGGAGCGCGGCGGACGAGGAGGCCTTCAAGGCCCCGATCCGCGAGCAGTACGAGACCCAGGGCAATGCGTACTACGCCACGGCCCGGCTCTGGGACGACGGCGTGATCGACCCGATGGAGACCCGGCAGGTGCTGGGGCTCGCCCTGACCGCGTGTGCGAACGCCCCGCTGCCCCATAAGGACCACGCAGCGCCCGGCTTCGGCGTCTTCCGGATGTGAGGAACATGATGACGATGTTCGACACCGTTCTTGTCGCCAACCGCGGCGAGATCGCGGTACGTGTGATCCGTACGCTGCGCGAGCTCGGCGTCCGCTCGGTCGCCGTCTTCAGCGACGCGGACGCGGAGGCCCGGCATGTACGGGAGGCCGACACGGCCGTACGGATCGGGCCCGCGCCCGCCTCGATGAGCTACCTGAGCGTGCCCGCGCTGCTGGACGCGGCCCGCCGCACCGGCGCGCAGGCCGTCCACCCCGGGTACGGATTCCTCGCCGAGAACGCGGGCTTCGCGCGGGCGTGCGCGGAGGCGGGGCTGGCCTTCATCGGTCCGCCCGCCCAGGCCATCTCGCTGATGGGCGACAAGATCCGGGCCAAGGAGACGGTCGCGGCGGCCGGGGTCCCGGTGGTGCCGGGCTCGTCCGGGAGCGGGCTCACCGATGCCCAGCTGGACACCGCGGCCCGCGAGATCGGTACGCCCGTCCTGCTGAAGCCCTCGGCGGGCGGCGGCGGCAAGGGCATGCGGCTGGTACGCGACGAGGCGCTGCTCGCGGACGAGATCGCGGCCGCCCGGCGCGAGGCACGAGCCTCGTTCGGCGACGACACGCTGCTCGTGGAGCGGTGGATCGACCGGCCACGGCACATCGAGATCCAGGTGCTGGCGGACGCCCACGGCAACGTGGTCCACCTCGGTGAGCGCGAGTGCTCGCTCCAGCGCCGCCACCAGAAGATCATCGAGGAGGCGCCGTCCGTCCTGCTCGACGAGGAGACCCGGGCGGCGATGGGCGAGGCGGCCGTCCAGGCGGCCCGCAGTTGCGGATATGTGGGCGCGGGCACGGTGGAGTTCATCGTCCCGGGCAACGACCCCGCCTCGTACTACTTCATGGAGATGAACACCCGCCTCCAGGTCGAACACCCGGTCACCGAGCTGATCACCGGCCTGGACCTGGTGGAGTGGCAGCTGAGGGTCGCGGCGGGCGAGCAACTCCCTTACGAGCAGCAGGACATAAAGCTCACCGGCCATGCCGTCGAGGCCCGGATCTGTGCGGAGGACCCGTTCCGCGGCTTCCTGCCGTCCGGTGGCACGGTGCTCGCGCTGCACGAGCCGCAGGGCAACGGCGTACGGACGGACTCCGGGCTCGGCACGGGTGGCGAGGTCGGCAGCCTGTACGACCCGATGCTGTCGAAGGTCATCGCGTACGGCCCCGACCGCGCCGCCGCCCTGCGCCGGCTGCGTGCGGCGCTCGCGGACACGGTGATCCTCGGCGTCCCGACGAACGCCGGCTTCCTGCGCCGGCTGCTTGCCCACCCGGCGGTGGTGGCGGGCGATCTGGACACCGGTCTGGTGGAGCGC
Organism: Streptomyces sp. NPDC088246; assembly: GCF_044741025.1. NCBI lineage: Bacteria > Bacillati > Actinomycetota > Actinomycetes > Kitasatosporales > Streptomycetaceae > Streptomyces > Streptomyces sp. NPDC088246. Next base: position 269,125 of record NZ_JBIURV010000001.1, on the reverse strand, counting down.
GAGGTGGCCGGGCTGGTGCCGGAGGGGGTGCCGGAGGAGGTGTACGCGGCGGCGGCGCTGCTGCGGCAGCCCTCCCCGTTGAGCACCTCCCCCGTGGACGGCTCCGGCTGGGTGGACCCGTTCTCCGTGGCGAGCGGCTGGCGGCTGGGCGGCACCCCGGCCCGGACGGTGCGCCACTTCCGGCTGCCGGGCCACGACCCGGTGCAGGTGTCACTGCGCTCCTGCCCGGCGGGCACCGAGCTGACGTTCGGCCATGTCGGGGAGGGCGCACAGCCGCCGGAGCCCGCGACGGGCGCCTGCGGCCCGCTGGCCCCGATGCCCGGCGGCAAGGAGACGGCCAGGCTGATCGAGCTGTCCCCGCATCACCTCACGCTCGAACTCGCCGGTGTCACCCACACGTTCACCCATGCCGCGTCCCCCGAGGGGATCTGGCTGGGCCGCGACGGCGACACCTGGCACGTACAGGATCACGATCCCGTTCAGGCGTCGCTGGCCGGCGCCGCCCGCACCGGGGCGGACACGCTCGCCGCGCCCATGCCCGGGACCGTCACCGTTGTGAAGGTGGAGGTCGGGGACGAGGTCGTGGCCGGTCAGAGCCTGCTCGTCGTCGAGGCGATGAAGATGGAACACGTCATCTCCGCCCCGCACGCCGGGACCGTGACCGAGCTGGATGTCGCCGCCGGCGCCACGGTCGCCATGGACCAGATCCTGGCCGTGGTGACGCCCGCCGAAGCTCCCGGGGAGGGCGCATGACACCCCGCACCCTGCCCATGACCGTGTCCGCCCAGGACCTGCCCCCGCGGGTGCGCATCCACGAGGTCGGCGCCCGAGACGGGCTGCAGAACGAGAAGGCCGTCGTACCGACCGAGGTGAAGGCGGAGTTCATCCACCGTCTGGCCGCGTCGGGCCTGACCACCATCGAGGCGACCAGCTTCGTGCACCCCAAGTGGGTGCCCCAACTGGCCGACGCGGAGGACCTGTTCCCTCGTCTCGACGACATCGGGGGCGTCGCCCTGCCCGTACTCGTACCGAACGAACGCGGCCTGGACCGGGCCCTGGCGCTCGGCGCCCGCCGCATCGCCGTGTTCGGCTCGGCGACCGAGACGTTCGCCGCCCGCAATCTCAACCGCACCGTCGACGAGTCGCTCGCCATGTTCGAGCCGGTCGTCGCCCGGGCCAAGGCCGACAAGGTGCATGTCCGTGGCTATCTGTCGATGTGCTTCGGCGACCCGTGGGAGGGGCCCGTCCCCGTCCACCAGGTCGTCCGCGTGGCCAAGGCGCTGATGGACCTCGGCTGCGACGAACTCTCCCTCGGCGACACCATCGGCGTCGCCACCCCCGGCCATGTGCGGGACCTGCTCTCCGAGCTGAACGAGGAGGGCGTGCGCACCGACACCATCGGCGTGCACTTCCACGACACGTACGGCCAGGCCCTCTCCAACACCCTCGCCGCGCTCCAGCACGGGGTGACCACCGTGGACGCCTCCGCGGGCGGCCTCGGCGGCTGCCCGTACGCGAAGAGCGCGACCGGAAATCTGGCCACCGAAGACCTCGTGTGGATGCTCGACGGCCTCGGCATCGAAACCGGGGTCGACCTCGACGCGCTCACCGCCACCAGCGTGTGGCTCGCCGAACAACTGGGCCGCCCGAGCCCGTCCCGTACCGTCCGCGCGCTCTCGGTTCAATAAACACAGTCCCACAAGGAGTGACCCCCGCCATGTCCCTGGACCACCGGCTGACCGCCGAGCACGAGGAACTGCGTCGCACCGTCGAGGAGTTCGCGCACGATGTGATCGCGCCGAAGATCGGCGACTTCTACGAGCGCCATGAGTTCCCGTACGAGATCGTGCGGGAGATGGGACGGATGGGCCTGTTCGGGCTGCCGTTCCCCGAGGAGTACGGCGGCATGGGCGGCGACTATCTCGCCCTCGGGATCGCCCTGGAGGAACTGGCCCGCGTCGACTCGTCCGTGGCGATCACCCTGGAGGCCGGGGTCTCGCTCGGCGCGATGCCGGTCCACCACTTCGGCACGGAGGAGCAGAAGCGGCAGTGGCTGCCGAGGCTCTGTTCGGGCGAGGCGCTCGGCGCGTTCGGCCTGACCGAGCCGGACGCCGGTTCGGACGCGGGTGGCACCCGCACGACGGCGGTGCGCGACGAGGCCACGGGCGAGTGGGTGATCAACGGCTCCAAGTGCTTCATCACCAACTCCGGTACGGACATCACGGAGCTGGTCACGGTCACGGCGGTGACCGGCCGCAAGGAGAACGGCGCCCCGCTGATCTCCTGCATCATCGTGCCGTCCGGCACCCCCGGCTTCACGGTCGCCGCCCCGTACTCCAAGGTCGGCTGGAACGCCTCGGACACCCGCGAGCTGTCCTTCTCCGACGTCCGCGTGCCCCTGGAGAACCTTCTGGGGCAGGAGGGCCGCGGCTACGCCCAGTTCCTGCGCATCCTGGACGAGGGCCGGATCGCCATCGCCGCGCTGGCCACGGGCCTGGCGCAGGGCTGTGTGGACGAGTCGGTGAAGTACGCCAAGGAGCGCCAGGCCTTCGGCAGGCCGATCGGCGCCAACCAGGCCATCCAGTTCAAGATCGCGGACATGGAGATGCGGGCCCACATGGCCCGGACCGGCTGGCGCGACGCGGCGTCGCGCCTGGTGGCGGGCGAACCGTTCAAGAAGGAGGCGGCGATCGCGAAGCTGTACTCGTCGACGGTGGCGGTGGACAACGCCCGCGAGGCGACCCAGGTCCACGGCGGCTACGGCTTCATGAACGAGTACCCGGTGGCCCGGATGTGGCGCGACTCCAAGATCCTGGAGATCGGCGAGGGTACGAGCGAGGTGCAGCGGATGCTGATCGCACGGGAGTTGGGGCTTCCGGCCTGACGTTTCGCGGTGGTACGGGGCGGGTCCGGGTTCCGGGCCCGCCCGATCCGCTTTCCGGGCCGACCCGGCCGTGCGTGAGAACGTCCCGGTACTCCGCCGAGCGGATTTCGGGTCGTGGGAGGTACCGGGCCGAGGAAGGATCCAGCGTGGCCCGTGGCCCGTACATACCGAAGGGACACCATGCAGCTGACCGCACCTTTCTACCCCCTGTACGCGGGACGCCTGCGCCGTCAGGTCATGCGCGGGCAGATCCCCGGGCACATCGGGTTGATCATGGACGGCAACCGTCGGTGGGCCCGCCAAGTGGGCCTGGCCAGCCCGAGCCTGGGGCACAAGTACGGGGCCGAGCACGTGGCGGATGTCCTGTCGTGGTGCGAGAGTCTCGGCATCCGGCACGTCACCGTGTTCGTCTGCTCGACGGAGAACCTCGGCCGTCGCGGCGGCGGTGAAGTGTCCTACCTGATGGATCTGATCGAGCGGGTCGTCACCGACGAGCTGGCCCGCCCCGACGCCCGTTGGCAAGTCCACGTCGCCGGCACGCTCGACGTACTCCCCGCCCACACCGCAGAGGCCCTCAAGAGCGCGGTCGAGGCCACCCGCGCGTGCGCCACCGGCGCCCATGTCACCCTGGCCATCGGCTACGGCGGGCGTCAGGAGGTCATCGACGCGTTGCGCGACCTGCTGCAGGAACGCTCCGCGGCCGGGCAGTCGTTGCGCGAACTGGCGGACAACCTGACGGTGGACGACATCACCAGGCATCTGTACACGGCCGGGCGGCCGGACCCGGACCTCATCATCCGCACCAGCGGCGAACAGCGGATGTCCAACTTCCTGCTGTGGCAGAGCGCCTACTCCGAGCTGTACTTCTGTGAGGCGTACTGGCCGGCCTTCCGCGAGATCGACTTTCTCCGGGCCCTGCGCAGCTACTCCGCCCGCCGGCATCGCAGCGGCTCGTAAAGGATTCGACGGCGCACCGGGCGTTCCGGGAGAGTCCGCCGGGATACGGGCCGTCGCCCGGCACCTCGCCTTCGCCGGACTCGGCGCCAGGACGGCGATCTCGTCCGCCACGACCGAACAACCCGCGCCCGCGCCCGCGGGGGCTTCACGAGCCGGCTCGTCGCGGGCGGCGCGGAGACGGGGCACTGAGTCCGGCGCCCCGGGAACAACGCGGCTCCGCCGCGGAGTTCGTCCGGCGCGGCTCCCCCGGCCCCGCGCACATATCCCCTCCCGCCTGTCACCGCCATGACATACCCTTCACAACAACGGCCGCGCCCTGCACACCGTCTTCACGTAACGGTGTCCGGATGCCGCGCGGCCCGACTCGTCACCCGGCCCATCCACCGGGTTTCACTGTGGGGGTACATCAACGTGCGCACGCGCACCGTGTCGACCGCGCTCGCGGTCCTCTTCAGCTCGACGGCGCTGGCCGTCGGCACCACGGGGTCGGCCATGGCCGACTCCAGCAAGGCCCTGCCGATCTCCTCGTACGGCGACATCGCCGTGGACGGTGTACACAAGCGGGTCTACATCAGCGATCCGAGCGGCAACAAGGTCGTCGTCACCGACTACGCGGGCAAGGTCGTGACGACCGTCCCGAATCTCCCTGGCGTACAGGATCTGGCGATCGCGCCCGACTCCCGTTCCGTCTACGCGGCCGTCCCGGGCAGCGACGCCGTCGTGGCCATCGAGACGACCACCTCGACGGCCGCCGCGCAGTACGGCACCGGCGAGAACACCCGGCCCCAGACGCTGGCGGTGGCGGGCGGGCGGGTCTGGTTCATGTACGGCAAGCAGCCTTCGCACCACCTGGGCTCGTTCGACCCCGCGCAGAGCAGCCCGGAGGTCGCCCTCGACCAGCTCCCCGGCATCGGCTGGTACGACGCCCCCGAGCTGGAGTCCGCCGGGAACACCCTGGTGCTCGGCGTCCACGGCACGTGGTCCGGACTGGCCGTGTACGACGTGTCGACGAGCACCCCCGTCCTGCGCAAGCAGGGCATGCCGTCCGAGGCCGCGAACTACATGGACGACTTCGCACTCAGCGCCGACGGCAAGAAGATCGTCGCCGCCTCGGGCGAGTCCCCCTACGCGGCGACCGCGATCAACACCGACGACCTCACCCGTACCGGCGGCTACCCGACCGAGGCGGACCATCCCAACTCGGCCGCGATCGCCCCGGACGGCACGGTCGCCCTGTCCACCTACAGCTGGTACGACACAGACATCTACATCTACAAGCCCGGCGCGACGACGCCGTACCGCACGTACACGTACGACCAGGGCACGCCGGGCGGCGACACCATCACCTCGCGAGGACTGGCGTGGGCCCCCGACGGGACCAAGCTGTTCGCCCTCGCCAACGGCTACGGCGGGCCGTCCCTGCGGGTCCTCGACGACGCCACCCGCTACCCGGTCAAAGCCACCGTCTCCGCGCCCGCCAAGGCGACCCGCGCCAAGAAGCTCGACGTCACCGGCAAACTGACCTCCGGCAAGTCCTTCCCCTCGGGCTCCAAGGTCACCGTCACCCGGACCGATATCGACTCCCCCAAGGGCAAGTCGCTCGGCACGAAGACGGTCGGTTCGTCCGGTGCGTTCTCCTTCAGCGACACCCCGCCCGCCGGCGGCAACGTCACCTACACGGCGACGTACGCGGGCGACGCCACGCACGCGCCCGCATCGGGCAAGGACACGGTCGCCGTCTCGCGCACCGCCACCGCCCTCACGCTCAACCACAACGGCGGCACCTACTCCTACGGCGCCAAGGTCTCGTTCACCGCCCACCTCGGCAAGACGTACAAGAACCGCACCGTCGAGATCTGGGCCGATCCCTTCGGCGCCGACAAGCCCAAGAAGCTGCTGAAGAAGGGCAAGGTCAACTCCAAGGGCAACCTGTCGGTCACCGTGAGCATGTCCCGTAACACCGCGGTCACCGCGGTCTACGCGGGCGATGCCCGCTCGGGTTCCAAGACCGTGAAGTCGACCGCGTATGCCAAGGTGAAGGTCTCCACCTCCGTCTCCAAGCAGTACAAGACAGGCAAGATCGGTTCCACGACGTACTACTGGTTCCACAAGAACACCGACCCGGTCCTCACTACGTCGATGACGTACTACAAGGGCCGCCAGCAGCGCTTCGGGCTCCAGGTCTACTACCAGGGCAAGTGGTACGACGCGGACCCCGAGTACTTCGCGCTGGGCACCAACGGAAAGTCCGTGGTCCGCCTCGAAGCCCCTGGCGAGTCCGGCATCCGCGCCCGGATGCGCTCCTCGTACATCAAGGGCTCCTCGGGTGACAACGTGAACTCGACGACGCACGGCGCGTGGAAATACCTGTACTTCACGAAGTAGGGAACAGCACACCACTGCCGCGTGACGGAGAAGGGCCCCGGCGGGGGCCCTTCTGCACGGTCGGGGTGCAATTCGTTCGACAGCGCGCGGCCCCGAGCGGCAGAGTCCGTACATGAAGCCGCAGCACTGGCCCCTGTACGGGCTCCGCCTCCGCACGCCGCGCCTGGAACTCCGGCTTCCGGACCTGGAGTTGCTGGACGGCCTCGCGTCGGTGGCCGTCGACGGGGTGCACCCGCCGGCCGATATGCCGTTCACGGTCCCCTGGACCGACGCGTCGCCCGCCGAGTGCGGCAAGGCCGTGTTCCAGCATGTGCTGGCCACCATCGCCAACTGGTCCGTACGGGACTGGGCGCTGAGCCTCGCCGTGCTGCACGAGGGCCAGGTGGTCGGGCGGCAGGACGTGATGGCGAAGGACTTCGCCATCACCGGTGAGGTGAGCACCGGCTCGTGGCTGGGCCTTGCCCACCAAGGGCAGGGCATCGGCACCGAGATGCGGGCCGCCGCCCTGCATCTCGCCTTCGCCGGACTCGGGGCCCGGACCGCGGTCTCGGCAGCCATGACCGACAACCCGCGCTCGCTGGGTGTCTCGCGCCGGCTCGGATATCTGCCGGACGGCATGGAAGTCGCCGGGGTACGGGGTGTGCCCGTCACTCTGCAACGGCTGCGGCTGGACCGGGCCCGCTGGGAGGAGTGCCGGGACGTCGACGTCACCGTCGAAGGGCTCGACGGCTGCCGGGAGGAGTTCGGGGCGTGACGCTGTTGGTGCACACCTTCGTCTACGACGAGCACCGCCGATCGCGTCTGCTCGACGACCCCGAGGACGGCAGCGACATGGCCGGGACCGAGGTCTGCCGGACCACATTGTGGGGATCGGACGCCGCGCGGGCGCTCGGCGCCCGGTTCCTCCCGGAGCTGGCCACCGGCGATCTGTACGTGGAGCCGGAGGACGTCGACGACTTCCTCGCCGAGTGCGAACTGCTGCACCGGAACGCCGCGACACTCGCCGGAGGCGGTGGCGACCGGCGGGACTACGTGGTGGCCCGGCTCGCCAACATCACCCGCGCCGCCCTGCGGGCCCGGGCGGTGGGCGGCGGGGTCCTGGTCCGGTGAGCGGCCGGAGGGAACCCTCGAATGTTCGATGAGGTTAGGCTAACCTTCCTTCTGGCATGCCGGTGGCCTGTTCCCGGCTTCGCTTCCGGTTCCTGGGAGGACCTCCCGCATGACGACGTCCGTCGCACCCCCCATCACCCCCTTCCGGTTCTTCGATCTGGTCGTTCTGCGGACCCGGCGACTGGGGCCCTCGATGCTCCGGGTCACCTTCGGCGGCCCGGGACTCGACGGCTTCGCCGCCGGAGGACGCGACCAGAGCCTGTCGCTGTTCCTGCCGCACCCCGGTCAGCCGGAACCAGTCATTCCGGTCGATGAGGACGGCAACTGGTTCGCCGCCTGGCGCGCCCTTCCGGACGACGTACGGGCCGTCATGCGCTCGTACACCGTGCGCGCCCAGCGCCGAACTCCCGACGGGGCGACCGAGATCGACATCGACTTCGCGCTGCACGGGGACGGCGGGCCCGCCTGCCGCTGGGCAGCCGCCGCCACCCCCGGCGATCCGCTCAAGGCGCTGGGCCCGGCCGTCGAGGACAACACCGCCGTCCGCTTCCGCCCGCCGCAGGACACCGACTGGGTGCTGATCTGGGCCGACGAGACCGCACTGCCCGCCGCGTCCGCCGCCCTGGAGTGGCTGCCGGCCGGCATGAAGGCCCGGGTCTGGCTGGAGGTCCAGCACACCGAGGACCGTCAGGCCCTCAACACCGCGGCCAAGGCCCGGATCAGCTGGCTCGTCCGCGACGAGGGCGCACCCACCGCCCTGGAGGCCGTCCGGGCGGCCGAGTTGCCCGAGGGGACGCCGTACGTCTGGATCGCGGGCGAGTCGTCACAGGTGCGGGCACTGCGCCGCCATCTCGTGCAGGAACGCCGGTTCGACCGCAGGCGCGTGACGTTCGTCGGGTACTGGCGTCGCGGGATGAGCGAGGAGCAGCTGCGCGAGGCGGCGACGGGCTCGGACGCGTAGCCGGAAGCGGCGCCGGAGCGAGGACCGCGCACGGCCCGACGGCAGGAAGCAGCCACCCCGTACGCGTGAATCGGACAAGCTCCGCACCTTCCGAGGGCGAGGGAACAACCCGATGTGAAGTTAGGTTAGGTTAACCTTACTTCACCATCGGGCCCTCGCCCCTCCTTCTGCCCTGAGGACCGATGAAGTTTCCCCGCATCCGGGAGGACCCCTTCATGCGTTCGCACCTGCTCAACGACACGACCGCGGAGCATTACCGGCGCTCCGTGACCGCAGGAGTCGAACGGGTCGCAGCCAAACTCGCCGCCACAGACCGGCCGTTCACCGGAATCTCCGTCGACGAGCTCACTCCCGTCGTTGACGCGATCGATCTGGACCGGCCGCTGGGCGATGCGTCCGCCGCCCTCGACGAGCTCGACAGCGTCTATCTCCGTGACGCCGTCTACTTCCACCACCCCCGCTACCTGGGCCACCTCAACTGCCCGGTCGTCATCCCCGCCGTCCTCGGCGAAGCCGTGCTCTCGGCCGTCAACTCCTCCCTGGACACCTGGGACCAGAGCGTCGGCGGCACCCTGATCGAGCGGCGCCTGATCGACTGGACCGCGGCCCGGATCGGCCTCGGACCGGCCGCGGACGGCATCTTCACCAGCGGCGGTACACAGTCCAATCTGCAGGCCCTGCTGCTCGCCCGCGAGGAGGCCAAGACTCCGCCGCACCTCTTCACCCGGCTGCGCGTCTTCACCTCCGAGTGCAGCCACTTCAGTGTCCAGAAGTCGGCGAAACTCCTCGGCCTGGGACCGGACTCGGTCATCGCCGTCCCCGTCGACCACAACAAACGCATGCAGACCGTGGCGCTGGCCCGCGCCCTGGAGCAGTGCGTCGCCGACGGCGCCGTACCGATGGCCGTCGTCGCCACCGCGGGCACCACCGACTTCGGCTCCATCGACCCGCTGCCCGAAATCGCCGCGCTCTGCCGGCAGTTCTCCACCTGGCTGCATGTCGACGCCGCGTACGGCTGCGGTCTGCTGGCCTCCCGTCGGCGCCGCCACCTCCTCGACGGCATCGAGCACGCCGACTCGGTCACCGTGGACTACCACAAGTCCTTCTTCCAGCCGGTGAGTTCCTCGGCCGTACTGGTCCGGGACCGGGCGACGCTGCGCCACGCCACGTACCACGCGGAGTACCTCAACCCGCAGCGAATGGCCGCCGAACGCATTCCCAACCAGGTGGACAAGTCGCTGCAGACCACCCGCAGATTCGACGCCCTGAAACTGTGGATGACGCTGCGTGTCATGGGCGCCGACGGCATCGGGGAGCTCTTCGACGAGGTCTGCGACCTGGCCGCCGAGGGCTGGCGGCTGCTCGCCGCCGACCCGCGGTTCGACGTCGTCGTCGAGCCCCGGCTGTCCACACTGGTGTTCCGCCACATCCCGTCCGGCGTCACCGCGCCCAGCGAGATCGACCGGGCCAATCTCCATGCCCGCAAGGCGCTCTTCGCCTCCGGCGAGGCCGTCGTCGCCGGTACGAGGGTCGGCGGCCGTCAATACCTGAAGTTCACCCTGCTCAACCCCGAAACGACCGCGCAGGACATCGCCGCGGTACTCGATCTGATCTCCGGCCACGCCGAGCAGTACCTGGGAGACTCCCTTGACCGCGCTTCCTGAACCCCACGACTTCATCGGTATCGGGCTCGGCCCGTTCAATCTCGGGCTCGCCTGTCTGACCGAGCCGATCGACGAGCTGACCGGCGTGTTCCTGGAGTCCAAGCCGGACTTCGAATGGCACTCCGGGATGTTCCTCGAAGGGGCCCATCTCCAGACGCCGTTCATGTCGGACCTGGTCACGATGGCCGATCCGACCTCTCCGTACTCCTTCCTGAACTATCTGAAGGAACGCGGGCGGCTGTACTCCTTCTACATCCGGGAAAACTTCTACCCGCTGCGGACCGAGTACAACGACTACTGCCGCTGGGCCGCCGCCAGACTGAGCAGCGTCCGCTTCGGCGAGACCGTCGAATCGGTCACGTACGACGAGGGCACCGCGCTCTATACCGCCCGTACCGCCACCGGCCGCTCCTTCCGCGCCCCACGGCTCGTGCTGGGCACCGGGACTCCCCCGTACATCCCGGATGCCTGCCAGGATCTCGGCGGCGACTACCTGCACAACTCCCGCTATCTGGAGGGGAAGGCGGCTCTTCAGGCGAAGAAGTCCCTCACCCTCGTCGGCAGTGGGCAGAGCGCGGCCGAGATCTATTACGACCTGCTCTCCGAGATCGATGTGCACGGCTACCGGCTGAACTGGGTGACGCGCTCGCCGCGTTTCTTCCCGCTGGAGTACACCAAGCTGACGCTGGAGATGACCTCCCCGGAGTACATCGACTACTTCCACGCGCTGCCCGAGGAGACCCGCTACCGGCTGGAGTCCGGGCAGAAGGGCCTCTTCAAAGGTATCGACGGAGAGCTGATCGACGCGATCTTCGATCTGCTCTACCAGAAGAACCTGGCCGGTCCCGTCCCGACCCGGCTCCTCACCAACTCCTCGCTGGACAGCGCGAGATACGAGGAGAGCAGCGGTACGTACACGCTTGCCCTGCACCAGGACGAGCAGGGCAAGGACTACACCCTCACCACCGAGGGCCTGATCCTCGCCACCGGCTACCGCTACCGCGCACCGGCGTTCCTGGAGGGCATCCACGACCGGCTGCGCCGGGACGGCCGCGGCCGCTTCGACGTGGCCCGCAACTACTCCATCGACACCACCGGGCACGGCGTCTTCCTGCAGAACGCGGGCACGCACACCCACTCGATCACCTCACCCGACCTGGGCATGGGTGCCTACCGCAACGCGTACATCATCGGCGAACTGCTCGGCCGTGAGTACTACCCGGTCGAGAAGTCCATAGCCTTCCAGGAGTTCGCCGTATGACCGCCGACCTCGGCATCTTCACCACCCGTCCGCTGGACCCCCTTGCCGACGCCGAACTGGTGCACGGCTGGGTCACCCACCCCAAGGCCTCCTTCTGGCTGATGGGCGACGCGGAACTCCAGGACGTCGAGCGGGAGTACATGGCGATCGCCGCCCACCCGCACCACGACGCCTTCATCGGGCTGTACGACGGGGAGCCCGCCTTCCTGATGGAGCGGTACGACCCCACCGAGGTCGAGCTCAAGGGGCTGTACGACGCCGAGCCCGGCGACATCGGGATGCACTTCCTGGTCGCCCCGGCCGGCACCCCGCTGCACGGCTTCACGCTCGGTGTGATCACCGCCGTGATGGAGGCGATGTTCGCCGACCCGTCCGTACGCCGGGTCGTCGTCGAACCCGATGTACGCAACAGCGCGGTGCACGCCCTCAACAAGGCGGTCGGCTTCGAGGTGCTGGGCGAGATTGCCAAGCCGGAGAAGAACGCCCTGCTCAGCGCCTGCACGCGGGAACAGTTCGCCGCAGCGACCGGGGGTGGCGTCTGATGTCCCCCGTCATCGACAGCGTCGCCCATCTCACCCCTGAACACTGGGCCACCGCCAACCGGCTGCTGATCCGCAAGGCGCTCGCCGAGTTCAGCCACGAGCGGCTGCTGACCCCCGCACCGCTCGGCGACGACCGCTATTCGGTGCGCAGCGACGACGCGGCGACCGAGTACCGCTTCGCCGCACGGATCTACGCCCTCGACCACTGGCAGGTCGAGGCCGACTCGGTCACCCGCCACCGCCACGGCTCCGAACTGACGCTGGACGCAGCCGAGTTCTTCGTCGAGCTGCGCTCCACGCTCGGCCTCTCCGCGGAGATCCTCCCGGTCTACCTGGAGGAGATCTCCTCCACCCTGGCCGGCACCGCGTACAAGCTGACCAAGCCGCCCGTCACCTCCGCCGAGCTGGTCCGTGCCGGGTTCCAGGCGATCGAGACCGGCATGACCGAGGGCCACCCCTGCTTCGTCGCCAACAACGGGCGGCTCGGCTTCGGTGTGGACGAGTACCGGGCGTACGCCCCCGAGGCGGCAGCCGGGATCCGTCTGGTCTGGCTCGCCGCCCGACGCGACCGCGCCACCTTCACCGCGGGCACCGGCCTCGACTACGGGACGCTGATCGCCGGCGAGCTGGGCGAGGAGACCCTCACCCGGTTCGCGGCCACGATGACCGGCCTCGGGCTCGACCTCGACGACTACCTGCTGGTCCCGGTCCACCCCTGGCAGTGGTGGAACAAGCTGGCCGTCACCTTCGCCGGGGAGCTCGCACAGCATCATCTGGTCTGCCTCGGAGAGGGCGACGACAGCTACCTCGCCCAGCAGTCGATCCGCACGTTCTTCAACGCCAGCAACCCGGACAAGCACTACGTCAAAACGGCGCTGTCCGTCCTCAACATGGGCTTCATGCGCGGGCTGTCCGCCGCGTACATGGAGGCCACCCCCGCGATCAACGACTGGCTGGCCGAGCTGATCGAGCGTGACGAGCTGCTGCGCGAGGCCCGTTTCTCGATCATCCGGGAGCGGGCGGCCATCGGCTACCACCACCGGACGTACGAGGCGGCCACTGCCAAGGGCTCCCCGTACCTGAAAATGCTCGCCGCGCTGTGGCGGGAGAGCCCCGTCCCCGGCCTGGCCCCCGGCGAGCGGGTCGCGACCATGGCCTCGCTGCTCCACACCGACCACGAGGGCAACTCCGTCGCCGGTGCGCTGATCGCCGGGTCGGGACTGGACCCCGCGGTGTGGCTGCGCCACTACCTGGACGCATACCTGGTGCCGGTGCTGCACAGCTTCTACGCGTACGACCTGGTGTTCATGCCGCACGGCGAGAACGTCATCCTGGTCGTCGAGGACGGGGTTGTACGCCGCACCGTCTTCAAGGACATCGCCGAGGAAATCGCGGTCATGGACCCGGACGCGGTGCTGCCGCCGAAGGTCGAGCGGATCCGCGCCGAGGTTCCCGAGGACATGAAACTGCTCTCGGTCCTCACCGATGTCTTCGACTGCTTCCTGCGCTTCCTGGGCGCGGGGCTGGCGAGCGAGGGCGTGCTCGACGAGGAGACGTTCTGGCGGACGGTCGCCCAGTGCGTCACCGGCTACCAGGAGTCGGTGCCGTATCTCGCCGGGAAGTTCAAGCAGTACGACATGTTCGCGGAGGAGTTCGCGCTGTCCTGCCTGAACCGGCTGCAGCTGCGGAACAACGAGCAGATGGTCGATCTGACCGATCCGTCGGGGGCGCTGCAGCTGATCGGCACGCTGAAGAACCCGATCGCCGGACAGGCGTGAAACCAGGCCCGTCCGGCGACTGAGGACGTCTGCCGAGCCCGTCCGGCGATCGAGAACGCAACGGTCGCCGGACGGCCCCGGTCACCTCACCGGTCGGCCCAGGGAATCTGCGGCGCCCGGTAGTAGTCGACGCCGAGGGCCGAGAGCCTCGGCCCCTGCGCACCCAGCCGAACCTTGTACGCGTCCCAGTCGTGCGTGGACGCGGGCGACCATCCCAGCTCCGCCACCCCGGGCAGTCTGGGGAACGCCATCTGTTCGATCTCGTCGCTGTTGGTCAGGGTCTCCGACCAGAGCGGCGCCTCGACGCCGAGGATCGAACCCTCCGGGGCACCGCCCAGATACGTCGCCGGGTTCCAGTCGTACGAGCGCTGGACGGAGACGTAACCGGCCCAGGCCAGGCCCAGCTTGGTGTCCTTGTCGTACTTCATGTCGAGGTAGCTCCGGTCGGCCGGGGACAGCACCAGCTTCGTGCCGTTCACGGCGGCGTCCGCCACCTGCTTGCGCTCGGCCGCGCCCGTCCGGTCGTAACCCCAGTACTGGGCGACCGCGCCCTTCACCGGCGTGCCCCCGGTCAGCTGGTGCCAGCCGATCACGGTCTTGCCGTACTTGCCGACGATGGCCTGTGCCTTGTCCATGAAGGCCACATAGTCCTCGTGGCTGGTGGAGTGTGCCTCGTCGCCACCGATGTGGAGGTACTTGCCGGGGGTGAGCGCGGCCAGCTCACGGACCACGTCGTCCACGAAGTCGTACGTGAGCGCCTTCGGGACGCAGAGCGAGCTGAAGCCGACACTGGTGCCGGTGTAGAGCGGTGGCGCGACGCCGTCGCAGTTCAGCTCCGCGTACGAGGCGAGGGCCGCGTTGGTGTGGCCGGGCAGGTCGATCTCCGGCACGACCTCCAGATAGCGGGAGGAGGCGTACCGCACGATCTCCTTGTAGTCGCTCTTCGTGTAGTAGCCGCCGGCTCCCCCGCCCACCTCCGTCTGCCCGCCGTACGTGGCGAGCCGCGGCCAGGAGTCGATGGCGATCCGCCAGCCCTGGTCGTCGGAGAGATGCAGATGGAGCTTGTTCATCTTGTAGAGGGCGAGCTGGTCGATATAGCGCTTGACCTCGGCGACGGAGAAGAAGTGCCGGGAGACGTCCAGCATCGCGCTCCGGTACGCATAGCGCGGCGCGTCCTTGACCGTGCCTCCCGCGACCTTCCACGGGCCCTTCTGGCGGCTGTTCTTCTCCACGTCGGCCGGGAGCAGCTGACGCAGCGTCTGGACGCCGTGGAAGAGCCCTGCCGGGCCGCGCGCCGTGATCGTGACGGAGCCGTGGTTCGACTTCAGGGTGTAGCCCTCGGCACCCGGCGCGCTGTCGTGGGCGTCGAGCCGCAGCCGGATACCGTCGCCGCCGCGACCGGTGACCGGCAGGGCGTAACCGGTGGACGGGCGCAGCACGCCCGCCAGATAGTCGCCGACCTTCCGGGCCTCGCGGGAGCCGTCCTCGACGCGGATCCTGGTGTCCGCGGTGATGGTGTACGCAGAGCCGCCGGGCTTCGCCTCGGCGGGGGCGGGCACCATCTGCCCGAGCGGACGGGGCGCGGCGGCAGTGGCCGGGCCGCTGCCGGCCGCCTGTCCTTCCGGCGCAGCGCCGACACTGGAGATGCCGGCCGCTGTGACGAGCAGCAGCGAGCCGAGAAGACGGGGGAGGGCGGTGCGCTGTGTCCTGTGCAGTCTCACAAGCCGGGTCCCTTTCGACGGGTTCACACCTGTGGATCTCCTGAGCAACGAACCATCACCATGCGTATCGCCTGTCCCACGCACGGTCAAGGTGTAGACCACTTCCCCGTTATGGGGCTGAGAGAATCTGCCCATGGTGGAAATAATCCAGCGCGACGGAACGTGGACCTTCGACGGCGAGACGGTGCGGATCGTGCCCGGCCGGGGGAAGGGCATTCATCCGCTCCGGCAGGAGCTGGGTGAGTGCGTGGTCCCGCTCCGGGCACTGGCGGGCATCGCCTTCGAACCGGACCGCAAGGGCGGCCGGCTCCGGCTGAGAGCCTGTCGGGTGACCTTCGATCGGAGAGCGGACGCGGCATGGTGCGTGCGATTCCAAGGCGCCGGGATGTCCTCGGATGGGGCCTCCCCTGCTCGAACGAAGTTGAGAGCTTGGGGAAGGAGCTACTAGGGCATTTCGGCAACGCTGGAAGCGTGCGTGCCAGGCCGTGGCCGCCCGATCAGAGGTCACCCGACAGGCTCTGAGGCTGCGCGACGGCGCCTGCCCGGTCCTGCGCGCTGCGGACGGCAGGCTCAAGGACGCCGCGGATCCGTACCAGCTGACGGTGGAAAAGGACCGGAGTGGAGTGGCGGAGTACTTCGTCGGCGAGGTGCGCAGCGCCCTGCTGGTCGAGCAGGTGCCCGCCGGGCCGGTGGACGGCTTCCTGTTGCCGGGGCCCGCGGTGCCGGTCGCCGGGGGCGGCGGGGACGGCACGGCCTCGTTCGACGGCGAGGTCATCCGCCTCACCTGGAACTGGAAGGCCAAGGAGGTCAAGAGCTCGGGTGGCCCGGTCGCCTTCCCGGTGTCGGAGGTGACCGGGGTGCACTGGTTGCCCGCCATCGGTCTGGAGAACGGGCATCTGCGCTTCGTACGGGGCAGGGGCGGGGACATGGGCACGGGTCCTGCCCCGGCTCCGGCGGCCGAGTTCGATCCGTACTCGCTGGATCTGTGGGGGCTGTCCAAGAAGGAGTACACGGCGGTGCTGGTCGCGGCGGCGGTACTGGTCCGGCTGCCGGGCGCGGCGGGGTCAGAGACAGCGACGGCCGCCGAAAGCGCTCGGCCCGCACAGATCCCGGCCCCGGCCGCACCGGCGGCACCCGCCCCCGCACCGCCCGCCGACGATCACGATGTGCTGCTGCGCCGGCTGCGCGAGCTCGGCGAGCTGTATCGGGCCGGGATTCTCACCGACGACGAGTTCACCGCCGCCAAGCAGGCCGTCCTGAAGCGTCTCTGAGCGCGTCCCCATACCCTCCCTGACCACCTCCAGGCCTACCCGAGAGCACAATCACACCCACTCCTGCCCGATATCGGGCAGAATTGTTGCGTAAGTGCTCCGCCCACCGCAATATCAACGAGTGCTCGAACGCCGCTCGTCACATGACGACCTCATTGATCACCTGGTGCGCAGCACCGCGCTCCAGCGCGGTGAAGCCGCCCGGGTGGTTCTCGACGTGCTGGCGTACTTCGACGAGACGACCGACGACTTCGTCCGCCGCCGCCACCGCGAACTGCAGTCCGGCGGCCTGGTGAACACGGAGATCTTCGAGCGGATCGCGGCCGAGCTGCCGCACCGGGCGGTCGCGCCGCCGGAGCTCTCGCTCCGCCAGCTGCGCCGCATCGTCTACGGCTGAGCAACGGGCACCACAGGTACGTCGATGGAGGGGCAGAGACTTTATGTGCGGAATCGTCGGATATATCGGGAAGCGTGATGTGGCTCCGCTGCTGCTGGAAGGGCTGCAGCGGCTGGAGTACCGGGGTTACGACTCCGCGGGCATCGTCATCACCGGCAAGGCGTCGGCCGGGAAGCCCGCCGCCCTGAAGATGGTCAAGGCGAAGGGCCGGGTCCGCGAGCTGGAGGCCCGCGTTCCCAAGCGTTTCACCGGCACCACCGGTATCGCCCACACCCGCTGGGCCACCCACGGCGCCCCGAGCGACGAGAACGCGCACCCCCACCTGGACGCCGACAACAAGGTCGCCGTCGTCCACAACGGCATCATCGACAACGCCTCCGAGCTCCGTGCGAAGCTCGTCGCCGACGGTGTCGTCTTCCTCTCCGAGACCGACACCGAGGTGCTGGTCCACCTGATCGCCCACGCCCAGGCGGAGACCCTGGAGGAGAAGGTCCGCGAGGCGCTGCGGTCGGTCGAGGGCACGTACGGCATCGCCGTCATGCACGCCGACTTCAACGACCGCATCGTGGTCGCCCGCAACGGCTCCCCGGTCGTGCTGGGCATCGGCGAGAAGGAGATGTTCGTCGCCTCCGACGTCGCCGCGCTGGTGGCCCACACCCGCCAGGTCGTCACCCTCGACGACGGCGAGATGGCCACCCTCAAGGCCGACGACTTCCGTACGTACACGACGGAGGGCTCGTCCACGACGGCCACGCCGACCACCGTGGAGTGGGAGGCCGAGTCGTACGACATGGGCGGCCACGACACGTACATGCACAAGGAGATCTCCGAGCAGGCGGACGCCGTCGACCGGGTGCTCCGCGGCCGGATCGACGACCGTTTCTCCACCGTGCACCTCGGCGGTCTCAACCTGGACGCCCGCGAGGCGCGCGGGGTCCGCCGGATCAAGATCCTGGGCTGCGGCACCTCGTACCACGCGGGCCAGATCGGTGCGCAGCTGATCGAGGAGCTGGCCCGCATCCCCGCGGACGCCGAGCCCGCCTCCGAGTTCCGCTACCGCAACCCGGTCGTCGACCCCGACACCCTGTACGTGGCCGTCTCCCAGTCCGGTGAGACGTACGACGTGCTGGCCGCCGTCCAGGAGCTCAAGCGCAAGGGCGCCCGGGTGCTCGGTGTGGTCAACGTGGTGGGTTCGGCAATCGCCCGGGAGGCCGACGGCGGTACATACGTGCACGCCGGCCCCGAGGTCTGTGTCGTCTCCACCAAGTGCTTCACGAACACGGTCGTCGCGTTCGCGCTGCTCGCCCTGCACCTGGGCCGGATCCGGGATCTGTCGGTCGCCGACGGCAAGCGGATCATCGAGGGGCTGCGCAGGCTGCCCGCCCAGATCAGCGAGATCCTGGCGAACGAGGACGAGATCAAGAAGCTGGCCGCGGAGTACGCGGACGCCAAGTCGATGATGTTCATCGGCCGGGTGCGCGGCTACCCCGTCGCCCGTGAGGCCTCGCTGAAGCTCAAGGAGGTCTCGTACATCCACGCGGAGGCGTACCCCGCCTCCGAGCTGAAGCACGGGCCGCTGGCGCTGATCGAGCCCTCGATGCCGACGGTCGCGATCGTGCCGGACGACGATCTGCTGGAGAAGAACCGCGCCGCGATGGAGGAGATCAAGGCCCGCAGCGGCCGCATCCTCGCCGTCGCGCACCAGGTGCAGGAGAAGGCCGACCACACCATCGTCGTACCGAAGAACGAGAACGAGCTGGACCCGATCCTGATGGGCATCCCGCTCCAGCTCTTCGCGTACCACACGGCGCTGGCCATGGGCCGTGACATCGACAAGCCGCGCAACCTGGCGAAGTCCGTCACCGTCGAGTAGGCATCCCTGCACGGGCTGTGCCCGGAGCAGAGCGGCCCCGTACCCACCGCCACCGCGGGTACGGGGCCGCTCCCGTCGGGGCCGGCACCTCTTCCCCTTGCCGCACCGGCCCGGTCGCTGCCTCAGAGCCTGTCGGGTGACCTCCGACCGGGCGGCCACGCCCTGGCACGCACGCTTCCCGCGTTGTCGTCAGTCACCAACTCCCCCATAGCTGAAGGCATGGGGGGACCCCCTTCGCGTCGACTCCCTCCTCCGCCTCGGAATCGCACGCACCAGACCGCGTCCGCTATCCGATCGGAGGTCACCCGACAGGCGTCTCAGCCGGTGGCCGTCACCCGTCGGCCGGCAGCACGCCCCGGCAGCGCCGTGGGCCAGTTGGCCAGCGCCGCCGTCGCCCCGTACCAGGCGGCGAGACCGGACACCGCGGCAAGCCAGCCGCCCGCCTCGGCCAGGCTCCCGCTGTCCGCGAACTGCCCGACGCCCAGGAGCACAAGCGCCAGGAACAGCAGTGCGTACGTCCCCTGGGCGAGCAGACCGCCACCGGCCGCGCCGAGGGTCAGGCTGAGCGCGAACAGGGCCCAGAGCAGCAGGAACAGCCCTGCCGCATGGCTGGAGACATGCGCGTCGGCGCCGGTGCCCCAGGTGAACCAGAAGGCGCCGAGCCCGGCGAAGGCCGTGCCGGTGAAGCCGCTTCCCGCGCGGAACTCCAGGAGTCCGGCGACGAACAGGGCGATACCGCCGACATACAGCGCGAGCGAGACGGCGTCGGCCGCCGTCACACCGTCCACGACCCCGGTGTGACCGATACCGAACGCCAACAGGGTGAGTCCCAGGGCGAGATGGCCGAGGACAGAGGTGCTGGTGCTTCCCGCAGAGACGTCATTGTCCACGGCGGGCTCCCTTCACATGCAGTGGTCCTGCTTCCCAGTGACCCTTATGTACCCTTCACAAGCGCACAATCCACCTCTCCGCATTGATGAATTGCCGGTTTCCACAGACGAGTTGACGCCACGTCGACTGACGGGTCCGGAACCGGTGACGAGGGTGACAGCAGGGGCGTCCGGGAAGGGGAACGCTCAGGGAATGACGACGACCGGGCGCTGTGCGCGCCGCGCAAGGCGCCCCGCCACCGAGCCGAAGATGCGGCCGACGATGCCGTGCGTGGAGCCGACGACGATGGCGTCGGCCGAGTACTCCCGGCCGACCTCCTCCAGCTCGTGACAGATGTCCCCGCCGCGCTCGACGAGCACCCAGGGAACCTCGGAGAGGTAGTCCGCGCAGGCGAGCTCCAGGCCGAGCACCTCGGTGCGGTGGTCGGGCACATCGACGAAGACGGGCGGCTCGCAGCCTGCCCAGACGGTGGTCGGCAGCCGATTGGCCACATGGACGATGATCAGGCCGGAACCTGATCTTCGGGCCATGCCGATGGCGTATGCGAGGGCGCGCTCACTGGACGTCGAGCCGTCGAAGCCGACCACGACCCCATGCCGGAAGGCGGGGTCGCAGGAATGACGTGTTTCTTCGACCGCCTGCGGGTCCGACATGGGGTCGGCCACCTGCTTGCGGTCGGCGGGTTCGGGGATTTCGTGACCGGCCATCGGTGTCTCGGCGAAGAGAGTCCTCGTGAGGAGAGCGACTTGGGGAAGGTGCGTCAGCGGGCGGTGTTGCGGTGTCCGGGAATCATCTTCCCAACCCCTTACCCCCAAGGGTACGGCGCCACTCCTCCACTGCCCAGACCCACGCAAAGCGCGTGCGACGTTTCACGGAGCATGCCCGAGGCGGACCCGTATGGCAATGCCGGTTGCGCTGTACATCGACGTCGGCGGGCCGGAACGACTCCCCTCGGTGACCGGGCAGGGCCGTATCCGTCACCCACCCCACAGCTCACCGGGACCGCCGCACCCCCGGCGTGGATCACCACTCCGCCGCCCGGCGCCGGGCCGGCGGTCCACTCCCACGAGTCACACCGCGCCGGCCCCGGCACGTCCGCCCCGCCCGGAGCTCTCCGCCCGGCCCCGGACCGATATCGGCCCGCCGGTCGGGATTCCACTGCCCTCCGACGCGCCGCATCCTTCCGCACGATCGGCCGTCCGACCTGCCGAGGGGGCGCAAAGAAGTGGCCGCCCATCGAGGTTGTGCGCCGGTCGACTGACTGAATCACGTACGCACAACCGTCTATTTTCAGCCAACTTCACACCCCTGTCGCTTCCTTGCCGAATTGGCCGATCAACCCCCTTGCCACCAGGCAGGAAGAGACCGCGCGGTACGCTTCCACCCGACGGGGACGGGCCATGAACGCGAGGCGCACTTCCCTGCACGGCCGCTGGATGAAACCCTTCGTGATCGAATGCTTCCCGCCAAGTTGCCTTGTCGACATAACGCTGGTTGATGAACTTGTCACGCCGGCACCACGGGACGCAGTAGATTCGATCTTGGGTATCGAAGACGGGGACTCGTGCAGGACCGAGGGGAAAAGTGCAGGAGCGACAGGCCCGCAAGGACCAGGAAGACGCGAACACCGAGGGGGGCTTAGCGTCATGAGCCAGGACTCCGCCGCCGCAACGGAGGCTGTACGGAAGCTCAGTGGACGACGACGACGGGAAGTCGTCGCCGTACTGCTGTTCAGCGGCGGCCCCATCTTCGAGAGCTCGATCCCGCTCTCCGTGTTCGGAATCGACCGCCAGGACGCGGGAGTTCCGCGCTACCGACTCCTCGTCTGCGGCGGGGAAGAGGGACCGCTGCGGACCACCGGGGGACTCGAACTGACCGCGCCCTACGGGCTGGAGGCGATCAGCAGGGCAGGCACCGTCGTGGTGCCCGCCTGGCGCTCGATCACCTCGCCGCCGCCCGCGGAGGCGCTGGACGCGCTGCGTCGCGCCCACGAGGAAGGGGCCCGCATCGTCGGGCTGTGCACCGGCGCGTTCGTGCTCGCCGCCGCCGGTCTGCTGGACGGCCGCCCGGCGACCACGCACTGGATGTACGCACCGACGCTGGCCAAGCGCTATCCGTCGGTGCATGTCGATCCGCGTGAGCTCTTCGTCGACGACGGCGATGTGCTCACCTCCGCCGGGACGGCGGCCGGGATCGATCTCTGTCTGCACATCGTCCGCACGGACCACGGCACGGAAGCCGCCGGGGCACTGGCCCGCCGGCTCGTCGTGCCGCCGCGGCGCAGTGGCGGTCAGGAGCGCTACCTCGACAGGTCTTTACCTGAGGAGATCGGCTCCGACCCGCTCGCCGAGGTCGTGGCCTGGGCGCTGGAGCATCTCCACGAGCAGTTCGACGTGGAGACGCTGGCCGCGCGCGCCTACATGAGCAGGCGGACCTTTGACCGGAGGTTCCGCTCGCTCACCGGCAGCGCACCGCTCCAGTGGCTGATCACCCAGCGGGTGCTTCAGGCGCAGCGGCTGCTGGAGACGTCCGAGTACTCGGTCGACGAGGTCGCGGGCCGCTGCGGCTTCCGCTCGCCGGTCGCGCTGCGCGGACACTTCCGGCGCCAGCTGGGCTCCTCCCCCGCCGCGTACCGGGCCGCATACCGGGCCCGCCGTCCACAGGGCGGTGGCGCG
Organism: Streptomyces sp. NPDC088246; assembly: GCF_044741025.1. Taxonomy (NCBI): domain Bacteria; kingdom Bacillati; phylum Actinomycetota; class Actinomycetes; order Kitasatosporales; family Streptomycetaceae; genus Streptomyces; species Streptomyces sp. NPDC088246. The sequence goes on along the minus strand of NZ_JBIURV010000001.1, from coordinate 246,755 downwards.
GAGGCACTCGCCCCGGTGATCGAGCCGATCGTGCCCGCGCAGGGCACCTCGGCGGGCCGGCGTGCCACGGCTGCGGCCACCCCTCCGGGTCCGCATGCCGTCACGTCGGCGACGGTCGGGGCGGGGCAGCCGGAGCCCGGGAAACCGGGCCCCGACGCGTACTCCACCGGGCGCCCGGCCCTGCCGGGTCAACGGAGTGCCCCGTAGGGTGGAGCCATGAACGATCGCATGGTGTGGATCGACTGCGAGATGACCGGGCTCTCGTTGACGGAAGACGCACTCATCGAGGTGGCCGCACTGGTCACCGACTCGGAGCTGAACGTGCTCGGCGAAGGGGTGGACATCGTGATCCGCCCGCCGGACACGGCCCTGGAGACGATGCCCGAGGTGGTGCGCCAGATGCACACCGCCTCGGGTCTCCTCGACGAGCTGGCCCAGGGCACCACCCTGGCCGACGCCGAGGCCCAGGTGCTGGCCTATGTCCGCGAGCATGTGAAGGAGCCCGGCAAGGCCCCGCTCTGCGGGAACTCGGTCTCCACCGACCGCGGCTTCCTGGCGCGGGACATGTCGGCCCTGGAGGGCTACCTCCACTACCGGATCGTCGATGTGTCCTCGGTCAAGGAGCTGGCGCGCCGCTGGTACCCGAGGGCGTACTTCAACAGTCCGGAGAAGAACGGCAACCACCGGGCGCTCGCGGACATCCGTGACTCCATCACGGAGCTGCGTTACTACCGCGAGGCGATCTTCGTGCCCCAGCCCGGGCCGGACTCGGAGCGCGCCAAGGCGATCGCGGTACGTGTCGCGCCGCCCACGCCGTAGGACGTTGCGAAGCCGCTGGTCATGGGCCTTTCGGGGGCCGTAATCAGCGGCTGAACAACTGGGGCGCGAGCACCCTCTCGGACCCTGTACACTTTTTCTCGGCCGGTCAGAAAAAGACCGGGCATGGTGGGTATAGCTCAGATGGTAGAGCACCTGGTTGTGGTCCAGGATGTCGCGGGTTCGAGTCCCGTTACTCACCCTGAAGGGAAGGGCCCCGGTCAATGACCGGGGCCCTTCTCATGCCTGAGCGACCCTCACCGGCGGCCGTGTGACGGTCGTCACGAGGAGTCGCGGACAATCAGTTCCGTGGGGAGCACGATCTGCGGACGCTCCTGGTTCTCGCCCGCGATCTCCTGGAGCAGTACGCGGGCCATCGTGCGGCCCATCTCCTCGATCGGCTGGCGCACGCTGGTGAGCGCCGGGTCCATGTGACGGGCCACGGCCGAGTCGTCGAAGCCGATGAGAGCCACATCGTCCGGGATGCGCCGGCCGGCCTCGCGCAGCACCTGGCGGGCCCCTGCGGCCATGACGTCGGAGGCGGCGAAGACCGCGTCGACGTCGGGGCGGCGGGCGAGCAGGTCGCGCATGGCCTGTGCACCGCCTTCCTCGGTGAAGTCGGCGGGGGCGATCAGCTGCTCGTCCGGTCCGAGACCGGCCGCGGAGATCGCCTTGCGGTAGCCGTCGAGGCGGCGCCGGGCACCGTAGACGTCGAGGCGCCCGGTGATCGTGGCGATGGAGCGGCGACCCCGGGAGATCAGATGGTCGACGGCTGCGCGGGCGCCCTCGAAGTTGTCGGAGTCAACCGCGGCGAGCGGCTCCGAGGCGGATCTGCGGCCGCTCATCACGGCTGGCATGCCGAGCTGCTCCAGCAGGTCCGGGAGCGGGTCGTCGGCGTGGACGGAGACCAGCAGCACGCCGTCGACGCGGTGTGCGGTCAGATACTGGGCCAGCCGCCGGCGCTCGCGGTCACTGCCGACGAGGGTGAGCAGCAGCTGCATGTCGGTGTCCGCGAGCGCCGCGCCGACACCACGGACGATGTCGGAGAAGTACGGCTCGGCGAAGAAGCGGGTCTCCGGCTCCGGCACGACGAGGGCGATGGCGTCGGTGCGGTTCCCGGCGAGCGCGCGGGCCGCGCGATTGGGCACGTACCCCAGTTCGGCGACGGCCGCCTCCACCGCCTCGCGGGTGTGCGCGCTGACCCGTGGGGAACCGTTGATGACCCGCGAGGCCGTGCCGCGTCCCACCCCCGCCCGTGCCGCGACCTCTTCGAGCGTGGGCCGCCCGCCGCTCCGTACTCGCGCTGCCGTCATGGCTGCCTCCCGTTCGCGGTCAATTTCTCACAGTCGGATAACCGAACCAAGTCCTGGTGCTGGATCCCTTGACACTCGTCCGGGCCCGGCGGCCCCTCCGCAGCATCAGAGATGGGAGCGCTCCCATACTACGGCGATACCGAGCCGGGTTCCCCAGCCTCCGAAAGCGGGCGGAAATGACGGAGACCCGGCACGGGCTGCCGGGTCTCGGGGGGTGCGGGTCGGTCGGACCGACCGGCACATGGGGGGTGGCAGAAGGAGCGGGGCTGGGTGCGTGCAGCTGCAAGGCGGAAGAGGGAGGCAACGCGGAGGGGGTCCCCCATGCCTTGGGGCCCTCCAGAGCTATGGGGGAGTTGTCGACCGACGGCAACGCCGCAGGTGTGCGTGCCCAGCCCCGCGACGCCGCCCCCCATGTGCCGGTCGGTCTCAGGCGAGGTCGGTGACCGGGGGCAGTGCGTGGCGGCGGATGACGTCGGCGTACCAGCGGGCGCTCGCCTTGGGGATGCGGCGCTGGGTGGCGTAGTCGACGTAGACGGCACCGAAGCGCTTGGAGTACCCGTATGCCCATTCGAAGTTGTCCATCAGGGACCACAGGAAGTAGCCGCGTACGTCCGCGCCGTCCGCCACGGCCCGCTGCACGGCGTCGAGGTGGCCGCGCAGGTACTCGATCCGCTCGGGGTCCTCCACCAGGCCCTCGGGCGAGACGTAGTCGTCGAAGGCCGCGCCGTTCTCGGTGACCATCAGCGGCACGCCCGGGTGGTCCCGGGCGACGTCGATGAGCAGGCTGTACAGCCCGTCGGGGTCGATCGCCCAGTTCATCGCGGTGCGCTTCTTGCCCTCGGCGAGGTGGAAGGCGACGTGCTCGGAGCCGGGCCACGGGGAGTGGTCGCTGTTGCCGTGGCCGTCGTCGCGCGAGTCGCCGGAACCGTCCGCAGGCGTGGAGACCAGCGTCGGCGTGTAGTAGTTGACGCCGAGGACGTCGACCGGACGGGAGATGGCGGCCAGGTCGCCGTCGTGGACCAGCTTCGACCAGTCCACCAGGTGCGAGGTGTCGGCGATCAGGTCCTCGGGGTACGCGCCGTGCAGCATCGGGCCGGTGAAGACCCGGTTGCCCACCGCGTCGATCCGGCGGGCGGCGTCCGCGTCGGCCGCGCTGTCGGTCAGCGGGCGGACCTGGTGGAGGTTGAGGGTGACCGAGGTCTGCGCGGTAGCGGGGAGTTGGTTGCGCAGGACCTCGATCGCCCGGCCGTGGGCGAGGTTGAGATGGTGGGCCGCGCGCAGGGCGGAGGCCGGCTCGGTGCGGCCGGGGGCGTGCACGCCGGAGCCGTAACCGAGGAAGGCCGAGCACCACGGCTCGTTGAAGGTGGTCCAGGTGCCGACGCGGTCGCCGAGGGCGCCCGCCACGATGGCGGCGTAGTCGGCGAAGCGCTCGACGGTCACCCGCTGGGGCCAGCCGCCGGCGTCCTCCAGCTCCTGGGGCAGGTCCCAGTGGTAGAGGGTGGCGACGGGCGCGATGCCCGCTTCGAGAAGCTCGTCGACGAGCTTGCGGTAGAAGTCCAGTCCGCGTTCGACGGCGGGGCCGCGGCCGGTGGGCTGCACCCGGGACCAGGAGACGGAGAAGCGGTAGGCCTTCAGCCCGAGTTGCTTCATCAGCGCCACGTCGTCGCGGTAGCGGTGGTAGTGGTCGGCGGCGATGTCTCCGGTGTCACCGTTGCGGACCTTGCCCGGAGTGCGGCTGAAGGTGTCCCAGATGGAAGGGGTGCGGCCGTCCTCGGCAGCGCCGCCCTCGACCTGGTAGGCGGCGGTGGCCGCCCCCCAGACGAAACCGGTCGGAAAATCCGCTGCCTCGGGCGCCCGCTTCGGGGCGATGTCGGGTCGTACAGCAGTCATGCGGGAGCGCTCCCAGGGGTGGACGAACAGGGGCGGACAAGGGGTGGAGCTCCGGGGGCCCGTACGGCCCGCGGTCAGGGAACAGGCCGTACACGGGCCGGAGAAAAGCGGGTGACGCGGTGTCACCCCTTGACGGCGCCGGACATGATCCCTCCGACGATCTGCTTGCCGAAGATCACGAAGACCACGAGCAGCGGCAGTGTGCTGATCAGCGCACCGGCCATCACGATGCTCTGGTCGGGGGTGTAGGAGGCGCTCAGCTGGCCGAGGGCCACCTGGAGCGTGGGGTTCTGCTGATTGAGGGCGAGGTAGGGCCAGAAGAAGTCGTTCCACGCCTGTACGAAGGTGAGCATCCCCAGCACCGTCATCGCGGGGCGGGCCACCGGGAGCACCACGCTCCGCACGATGCGGAAGTTGTTCGCGCCGTCCACCTTGGCGGCCTCGATGAGTTCGTAGGGCAGCGCCTCGGTCAGGTACTGCCGCATGAAGAACACCCCGAACGCGCTCACCAGGGTCGGGAAGATCACCGACTCCAGCTTTCCGCCCCAGCCGATGTCGGACATCATCATGAACAGCGGGACGACGCTGAGCTGCGGCGGGATCGTGAGCGTGGCGACGACCGCGGTCATCAGTCCGCCGCGGCCCCTGAAGCGCATCTTGGCGAAGGCGTAGCCGGCCAGGGTGCAGAAGAAGAGTGTCGCCGCCGTGATGCAGCCGGAGACGATGACGCTGTTGACGATCGCCTTCCCGAGGTGCGCCTGGCTCCAGGCGGCGTCGAGGTTGTGCATCAGCCGCCCGCCGGGCAGGAACGGCGGTGTGGTGGCGAGAACTTCGTCCTGGGTGTGGGACGCGGCCACCAGGGTCCAGTAGAGCGGCAGGAGCGAACCGATGCCGACGACGGCCAGCGCGGCATAGGCGAACGGGCCGCCCTGCAACTGCTTGCCCGCGCCCGGCCTGAAGCGGATCGGGCGCCGCGTCGCCGGGTGGGCCGGCTGCGGGAGGCCGAGTTCCGGGGCTTTGGAGGGGCTGGTCATGGTCATGGAAATCGCTCCCGGTCAGACCGCGGATGTGCGTGCGAAGCGGCCGATGAGCCAGTTGACCGCGGCGATGATCAGCAGGAGGGCGAGCATCGCCCAGGCCACTGCGGCGGCCGGCCCGAGATGCCCGAGGTTCCAGCCGTAGTTGTAGAGGTAGACGCTGAGCGTCTCGTACTGATTCTCGTTGCCGCCGGTGGCTCCGAGGGTGCCGCCCTCCAGCAGCAGGGGCTCACCGAACAACTGCATGGAGCCGATGGTCGAGATGACGATCGTGAACAGGATCGTGGGCCGTAGCGAGGGGATGGTCACCTTGCGGAACTGCTGCCAGCGCGATGCGCCGTCGAGTGATGCGGCCTCGTACAGATCGGCCGGTACGGCCTGCATGGCGGCCAGATAGATCAGGGTGTTGTAGCCCGTCCAACGCCAGATCACGATGACGGAGATCGCGATCTTCGACGTCCAGTGGCCGTTGGCCCAGTTGGTGTGGCCGAGGCCGACGAACTCCAGCGCCCAGTTCAGCAGGCCGCCGTCGGCCCGGAAGACCAGGGCGAAGACGAGGGCCGCGGAGGCCACGGAGGTGGCGTACGGGGTGAGGATGACCGTCCGCCAGAAGGTGCTGGCGCGCAGCTTGTAGTTCAGCAGGTGGGCCAGGCCGAGCGCGACCAGCAGCTGCGGGACCGTGGATATGACGCCGATGAGGAAGGTGTTGGTGACGGCGGTCCAGAACTCGCTGTCATGCAGGATCTTGTCGAAGTTGTCCCAGCCGACCCACTCCATCCGGTTCATGCCGGTCATCTCGACCCGGTGCAGGGCGATCCAGCCGGTGTAGAGCAGCGGATAGAGCCCGAAGGCGCCGAAGACGAGGAAGAACGGGGCTATGTAGGCGTACGGCGATGCCTTGTCGTCGAACCGCCACAGCCGGCTCCGCCATGTGTGCCGGCGGGGGGCCGCCGGTGTCTTCTGGGAACCGCCGGGCGGTGGGGCGTATGCGTCCGGGGTGGGGGTGGAGGTGGCCACGGGCGGGAGTCCTTCCCTGCGTTGCTGGGTTGCCCCGTACGAGGGGTGCCCGGGTGAGGGGCTGGGCCGGGCGTGTGCCGGGGCGGGCGGCTCCTGAGGGCCGCCCGCACCGGCGACGGTCAGCCGATCGCCTTGTCGATCGCGTTGGTCGCCGCCTTCCACGCGTCGTCAGGGCTGGTGCCGCGCTGCTCCATGTTGTTGATCTGGGTGGAGATGGTGTCCTTGATCACACCGTCCTTCGGGCCGAGGACGGTCTCGGGGATCGACTTGGCCTCGTCGGCGTAGATCTGTCCGATCGGCGCGTCGTTGAAGTAGGGGAGCTTCGCGTTCTTCACGTCCGGCAGGTCGTACGCGCCCTTGTTGGACGGGAAGCTGCCGATCGCCTTGAAGACCGCGGCCTGCTGCTCGGGGGCGGTCAGCCACTTGACGAGCTCGGTGGCCTCGTCGACGTGCTTGCCCGACTTGGGCACGGAGAGGAAGGAGCCGCCCCAGTTGGCGGCGGTCGCACCGGGCGCGGTCGTGATGTTCCACTTGCCCTTGTTGGCGTCACCGGAGTTGACCGAGATCTGGCCGGCCATCCACGCGGGGCAGGCCACAGTCGCGATGGTGCCCTTGCGCAGCGCGGCCTTCCACGGGTCGTTGAACTGGGCGAGCCCCTGGGTCAGCTTCTTGGACGCCGCCTCGGCCGCCAGGTTCCAGCCCTGCTTGACGCTGGGGCTGTCCTTGTAGATCGGCTTGCCGCTCTCGTCGTAGTACTGCTTCGCGTTCGAGCTCACCACGGCGTTGAACATCGCGCTGGCGGAGTCCATGAAGTACGTGCCCTCGGGCGCGTTCTTCTTGTACTCCTCACCGAGCTTGAGGTAGTCCTCCCAGCCGCCGGCGACCTTCTTGGCAACCTCCTCACGGTCGGTCGGCAGACCGGCCTTCTCGAAGAGCTCGGAGTTGTAGCAGAGCGACATCGGACCGATGTCGGTGCCCGCACCGATCACCGCGCCGTCGGCCGTGGTGGCCTGCTTCTCCTTCCAGGACACCCAGTCGTCGACGTTGATCACCTTGCTGAGGTCGACGAAGGAGGACGCCTTGGTGTCGACGAGCTCCTTGATCCGGCCGACCTCGATGCCCTGGACGTCGGCGAGACCGCTGCCCGAGTTCAGCTGCTGGAGCAGTTTGGGGTAGTAGACCTTCTCGTCGGAGGTGACGTCTTCCTTGACCGTGATGTCCGGGTGCAGCTCGTGGTACTTGGCGAAGAGACCGGCTTCCTTGTAGCCGAACTGCCCGAAGTCGGCGACGGTCAGCGTGATCTTCCCGTTCGCATCGGAGCCCGTGTTGTCCGATGAATCCGAATCGCTGCTGCAGCCGGTCAGCAACAGGGCCGAGGCCGTCAGGCCCGTGGTGACCAGAACCGCGACTCTGCGGCTCCGGCCGGCGACGGTGCGGGTGATACGCATTCCACTACTCCTTGTTCCAGGGTGGACTGGCGTTCTGACTGCGTGGCATACGCGCTGGTGAGTGCGGGTGCCGACTGGTTCAGGGGGGAGGACACGGGCAGTGCCGTTCGAGCGGGGAATCCCCGCACGATGTGGGAGCGCTCCCATGCGTCGATGTCGGAAGGTTCCTGCCTCTGAGGGGTGGGTGTCAAGAGTTGAAGGCGCTTCCGTTGCCCGAGTGTGTCCTGCAAGTCACGAGACCGTGTCCCGCCGAAGTCTTGCCATGACCCGCGGGCGTCGGCCGGGGAATCAGCCGCGGGGTCAAGTCATTTCGAGAGCGCGCAGGTCAAGGACGTGCCGAACGAGGGCCGTCGGGGCGGACTTTCGGAACCGCTGCGGCGGGATCCGCATTTCCGCCCGCCTCCGGGCGCGGGCCGCGTGATGCCCGGTTCACGCCCGGCCGCCCGCCGGAAGGTGAACGGGGTGTCGTGCGGTGGGGGTGACCGGGGGCGTATCCGCGTTCTTTCCCCGAAGCCGGGGCCGGGGCGGGGCAGCGGGGCGGCGGCAGGGGGACGGGGCGGTTCGGACGATCCCAGTGGTCGGGACCGGTCTCGCCGGCCAATCCGGACGAGCTGGGCCACGTGAAGATCGGCCACCACCATCTGCGGACGATCTCTGGCGGGCCGAAGCCCTACATCACACCCGGACCGCGCTTGACCAGCCTTTGGAACTCCCGGGTATACATAGCCATGAGTTCCCGGGTCTCTTGATACGACCCGCTCCACGGCCCGCCGGCGGTTGGCGGTGCGGTCCTTCGCCTTGCGGCGCGGGAAGCGAGACAGCGCCTGCTGGGCGGCTTCGAGCCTCGCGGCAGCGCGGCCTCCGTGCCTGGGGTTCGCCACGAACCCGACGTTGGAGTCGGCGAGGAAGTCGGCGATGCCCAGGTCGACGCCGGCCACGCTGCCCGTTGCCGGCAGCGGCTCAAACCGCTCCTGCTCAGCGGGCAGTACGACGAACGACTTGTGGCCCTCGCGCTTGACGCCATCACCAAGGCGTACTCCCAGGATCCGAAGACGCACCGATGTCGCACAGGGCGTCGTGAACCTTCACGGAGGGTGCTTCAGACTCCCGTCGACACCGGTCTCTCGAAGAACGTCTCCAGGGCCACCGTCGCCTGGGTCCCGCTGACGCCCTCGATCTCGTACAACCGCCTCAGTACGTCCTGGAGTTGCTCGGTCGTCCCGGTCCTGACCTTCACCAGGACCGATGCGCTGCCCGCGATGATGTGGGCCTCCTGCAACTCGGGGATCGCGGCGAAGCACTTGCCGGAGTCGCCCATCCAGGCCGACGAGTCGACCATGACGAAGGCCAGCACCCCGCCGCCGACGGCGGCGGGGTCCACCTCGACCGCCGTGCGGCGGATCACCCCCGACTCGCGCAGCTTGCGCACCCGCTCATGGGCCGCACCCGCGGAGAGCCCGACGGCCTTGCCCAGGGCGGCGTACGCCTGCGTGGCGTCCTCCTGCAGCAGGTTCAGCAACTTCCGGTCCACATCATCCATGACACCCTCCTCCAAACCAGCTCCACCCAATGACGGTGATTCACTATATGACATCCCGCAATACTCAACTTCAGCAGTATGTTGTTCAGAAATTGGAGCGCAGAACGACTGAAGGAGAACGGACATGGCCACTGGCCGCCCCGCGCTGTGCGAAGTGCTCGACGACAGGTTCCGTACCGAGAAGTGCACCGTGGGTGATCTGCAACTGGAGACGCTCCACGTGGGCTCCCGCTGGGCGGAGGGGCCGCTGTACATACCGGCCTGGCGCCAGCTGATCTGGAGTGACATCCCGAACGACCGGATGCTGCGCTGGGACGAGACGACCGGGGCGGTCAGCGTCTTCCGCTCGCCCGCGGGGCACTCCAACGGCAACACCTTGGACCGCCAGGGCCGTCTGATCACGTGTGAGCAGGGCAACCGCCGGGTCACCCGCACCGAGCACGACGGCTCGGTCACCGTGCTCGCCGACCGCTACCGGGGCAAGCGGCTCAACAGCCCGAACGATGCGGCCGTGAAGTCCGACGGCTCGATCTGGTTCTCGGACCCGGACTTCGGGATCACCAGCGACTACGAGGGCCACCGCGCCGAGAGCGAGATCGGCGCCAACAACGTCTACCGAATCGCCCCGGACACCGGCGAGGTGCGGCTCGCGGCCGACGGCTTCGGCGCCCCCAACGGCCTGGTCTTCTCAGCTGACGAGAGCGAGCTGTACGTCTCCGACACCCGGGCCAACCTGATCCGTGTCTTCGAGGTACGCCCGGACGGCACCCTCTCCGAGGGCAAGGTTTTCACCGAAGGGACCGAGGAGGGCCGCTTCGACAACATCCGCTTTGACGACCGGGGCCACCTCTGGGCCGCGGCCATGGACGACGGAGTGCACTGCTACGCCCCGGACGGGACCCTACTCGGCCGCATCCTGGTGCCCAACACGGTCTCCAATATCCGCTTCGGCGGCCCGAAGAGGAACCGTCTCTTCATCACGGCGAACGACACGCTCTATTCGCTGCTCATGGGGGTCACGGCGGCACCGATGGCGGTTTGAACCCCTACCCCACCCCTTCCCGAAAGGATCACCACAGGGGTGGAGAGTCTCAGCGACACCGGCACAGGGCTGGCCGATGCGGGTCTGGACGAACTCGATGTGGATCCGGGGGAACTTCAACCACGACGACGGCGGGTGGTGTCGGTCTTCTGCGCCTGGAACGACCATCCGCCACGGGTCGAGATCGTGTAGCCGGGCGCTCCAGGCGTGTCCTGTCCGAAGCGGTTAGAAGTTCGGGTGGGGGCACGCCGGCTTCGTGCCGGCGGCTCACCCGAAGGCCGACGGCGGTGGCGCCGGTGAAGGCCTGGCGTCCGCGTCGCTCACCGCCGCCGCGCCGCCGGTGAAGTCGGCCAGCGCCCGCCCGTGTTCGACGCGTCCGGGGTGCGGGTCGGTCGCGACCCGGCGGGTCAGCTCCGCGACCTTCAGCGGCAGATCCGAGGCGAGCAGCACGGCGTTGCCGAAGCGGCGGCCGCGCCACACGGTCGGGTCGGCGGCGAGCGCCAGTTCGGGAAAGACCGTGGCCGCGGTGGCGACCTGGCCGCGCAGATGGGTCAGCGGCGGGCCGTCCGCGAGGTTGGCCACGTAACTCCCGCCGGGCTTCAGGACCCGGCGCACCTCGGCGAGAAACTCGGTGCTGGTGAGGTGTGCGGGGGTACGGGCCCCGCTGAAGACATCGGCGATGACGAGATCCGCCCAGCCGTCCTGGATCTTCCCGAGTCCGGCGCGGGCATCGGTGGCCCGGACCCGGATCCTGGCCTGTGGGTCCAGCGGCAGCTCCCGGCGGACCAGTTGGACGAGCGCGGCGTCCACCTCGACGACCTGCTGGGTGGAGCGGGGCCGGGTCGCGGCGATGTAGCGGGCGAGCGTGAAGGCGCCGCCGCCCAGGTGCACCACGTGCAGGGGCTGCCCAGGGGGTGCGACGAGGTCGGCGATGTGGCCGATCCTGCGTTGGTACTCGAAGGACAGATACGTGGGGTCGTCGAGGTCCACATGGGACTGGGGGGCTCCGTCGAGCGTCAGCGTCCAGGCGTGCGGACGCTCCCGGTCGGGCACCAGCTCGGCGAGACCGCCGTCCACCGGTTCGGCGACGGGTTCCGTCCTGCGCCCGGTCCCGCGTTCGGTCCTGCCGTCGGCCTTGCGGTCGGACCGCTTACGGGCGCCCGCGCCTGCGCTCGACGCTCCTCGACGTGCCACTGCTGCTCGTGCCTGCTCACTGCTCATCGCTCCGGGCCGGTACGGAACCGGCCGCGCCGGGAGACCCGGCCACCGGCCCATTATGGGCGCGCGGGCCGGGAGCCTGCGGTCAGCGGCAGTTGTCGGCCGCCTCGATCAGCCGGGCCGCCTGGTCGAGAGCGGCCCGCAGCACGGCCGGGTCGGTGACCGGGGCGTCCGCCTCGGGCGGCAGCAGCCAGCCACTGCCGGTGACGGGCGGCTCGGCGGGGATGCGCAGCCCGCGGCCGTCGGTCCGCGTACAGGCGCTGCCCGGTACGTCCCATGCCTCGGCGGTCCCCGGGGGAACCAGGAAGCCGAGGGTGTCGCAGGCGCCGTCGTGCAGGACCGGGCCGACGGCCTCCTGGTCGGCGCCCCGGCGCAGGATGTCCACGGCCTCCAGTCCCTGGCGTGCCGGGACGGTCACCAGGTCGCAGGGTACGGCGCCGTGGTCCTCCGTGGGCGCGGTGGGCACCGTGGCACCCGTTGCGGCCGTGGTCGTCGCAGTCGTCCGCGAGCCGGTCTCCGTGCCGATGTGCAACAAGGGACCTCTCCTCTCATCGCCGGGCGGAGCCGGATTCCGTCTCCACGTGGACCAACGCGCCGACGGCGTCAAGGGCTACGGTGCCACGCCGCCGCAAAGGGTGGCAGTTCATGGCGGATCGCGGGCGAGATATCCCTTTTGTAGGCAAACGCTGTGTGTGTGGCCCGTCACAACCGGTACGTTCTTGCTCCGCCGGGACACCGGAAGCAGGAGCCCGGCTGCACCAGAGAGGGCTCAGCCATGGTGTCGACAGGGGCAGTTCCCAACCTCGCCTTCCGGCGGCTGCGCGGACCGCGCTCCGCCGGGGAGTTCGCTGCCGCGGTACGCAGGTCCGCCCGCGAGATCGGCGAGCAGGTCGCGTGCGACGCCCGGTACATCGGACGCGTGGAGTCCGGCGAGATCCGCTGTCCCAACTACGCGTACGAGCGGGTCCTACTGCACATGTTCCCCGGCGCCACCCTGGCGGACCTGGGCTTCTCACCGCGCGAATCGGTACGCGGCCGGGGGGCACGGACCACTGCCGAAACCCCACCGCCCCCCACGCTCCACAGCGACACCGACGAGGAGAGCGACGTGCTGCGTCGCGTATTCATGACGAGCGGCACCACCGCGATGGCAGCCGCAACACTGGGCCTCGGCCTCGACGGCGCGTCCGCCGCCGCCCTGCCCGACCGGCACCGGGTCGGCGAGGCCGAGGTGAGCGCCGTCGAGAAGGCAGTACGGCAGATCCGGCTGCTCGACGACCGGCACGGCGGTGACGGCCTGTACCGCAGGGCGTCCCATCCGCTGCGGGCGGCGTACGCGCTGCTCGACTCCGCAACCGCCACCAAGCGCTCCACGGCCGACCGGCTGCATGCCGGGGCGGGCGAACTGGCCATCTCGGTGGGCTGGCTGGCCCATGACTCGGGCCGGTTCGAGGACGCCCGCTCGCACTATGCGGAGGCGCTGGCCACGGCGCGGCTGGCGGGCGACGCGGCGCTGGAGGCGCATGCGTTCTGCAATGCGTCGTTCCTGGCCAGGGACACGGGGCGGCCCCGCGAGTCCGTACGCGCCGCCGAGGCCGGGCAGCGGGCGGCGCAGCCGCTGGGTTCGCCGCGGCTGCTGGCGCTGCTCGCGCTACGGGAAGCGGGGGGCCGGGCGGGGCTCGGGGACCGTACGGGCTGCGAACGGGCGATCGGCCGGGCGCACACCGCGTTCGAGCGCGGTCCGTCCGACGCCGATCCGGAGTGGATGACCTTCTTCCGGGAGGCGGAACTGGAGATGCTGGAGGCGCAGTGCTGGTCGGCGCTGGGCGACTGGTCGCGGGCAGCCCGCCATGCGCTGCGAGCGACGCGGCTCCAGGACCCGCACTTCACCCGGAACCTGGCGCTGTACCGGGCCGAGCTGACCACAGACCTGGCCCGGGCGGGCCGGGCCGCGGAGGCGGCGACGGCGGGCCACCAGGTGCTGGACCTGCTGGACCGCGTCCAGTCGTCCCGCATCCGGGCGATGCTGGCGGGGGCGGCCGGGGTACTGGCGCCGCAGCGGGGTGCGGCGGAGGTACGGGGGTTCCTCGAGCGGCACGCGGAGGTCTCCGCGGCGGAAGCATAAAGGTTCGCCGAACGGCCAGGATTCCGGACGCCCCGCGCCACGTGACCGGTTCCGTCCGCAGTCACCGGACGGGCCGGCCTTCAGCGCGCGCCGGCAAGATCGAGCCCGTCCGGCGATCGAGGGCCCCCGCTGCCGGGGGCGGCAGGACTACCGGTCCAGGTGGCCCGTGTCGTTCCAGCGCTCCATCGCGGGCGCACCGTACGCCCACCCCAGCACCGACAGCGATGTCGGATCGAGCCGGATGCGCGCCGCGAACGACACGTCCTCGCCCAGCCACCGCGCCCCCAGCGCCCGCAGGATGTGACCGTGGGCGAAGACCAGGACGTCGCGGTCGGCCGAGCGGGCCCAGTCGACGATCTCGTCGGCGCGGGCGGACAGCTCGGCCAGGGTCTCCCCTTCCGGCACTCCGTCGCGCCAGATGAACCAGTCGGGACGGATCGCCTTGATCTGTGCCGGGGTCATCCCCTCGTACGCCCCGTAGTCCCACTCCAGCAGCGCGTCCCACGGCTCGGCCCGGTCCCCGAAACCCGCGATGTCGCAGGTCTCCTTGGCCCGCAGCAGCGGACTGGTGCGGACTTCCAGGCCCGGCAGGTCCGCCCACGGCTTGCGGTGCAGCCGCTCACCGAGCAGCTTGGCGCCCGCACGGCCGGTGTCGAGCAGTGGGATGTCCGTCCTGCCTGTGTGATTGCCCTTGACGGACCATTCCGTCTGGCCGTGCCGGGCGAGCAGGATACGCGGTGCCATGACGGCTCTCCCTGAGACTGAGATCTGAGGCCGGAGATCGAGACAGAACGGATCGTCCGGTTTTCCCATCATCGCGCACGTCTTCGGGAGGCAACCTCCGGGGCCGAACCGGCGTCACTCCCTGCGCGGAGAAATCCGTACACACACGGGGCACCCGACATGGACCCCCGGGGGAATCGCGACCGACCTGCACCGTACGGTTGAACGCCCGCCGTCGGTCGCATTAACACATGATGGAGAGCTTCCGGATGCAGCATGCCAGCACCGCGCCCGTGGCGCGCCCCCGGCCCCGTTGGTGGACCGAGCTGCCGCTGCTGGCCCTGGTGTACGCAGCCTACTCGGCGGGCCGGCTGGTGGTGCGCGGCGACGTGTCCACGGCCGTCGACCACGGTCTGCGCATCCTGGACCTGGAGAAGACGCTCCACATCAACTTCGAACATCCGCTCAACCGGCTGTTCACCGCGCACTCCTCGATAGGCATACCCGCCGACTTCGTGTACGCGTCCCTGCACTATCTGGTCACCCCGGCCGTCCTGGTCTGGCTCTTCCGCCGCCGCGAGGCCTTGTACCGCAGGGCCCGCACCTGGCTGATGACCTCCACACTGCTCGGCCTGATCGGCTTCACCCTGCTGCCGACCTGCCCGCCCCGGCTGCTCGACGCCACGCACGGCTTCGTCGACACCATGGCGCAGTACAGCTCGTACGGCTGGTGGGGCAACGGGGCGAGTGCCCCGCGCGGCATGAGCGGAATGACGAACCAGTACGCGGCGATGCCGAGCCTGCATGTCGGCTGGGCGCTCTGGTGCGGAATCCTGCTGTGGCGTCACGGCCGCCACCCGCTCGTACGGGCCGCGGGCATCGCGTACCCCCTGGTCACCACGTTCGTGGTGATGGGCACGGCCAATCATTACTTCCTCGACGCGGTCGCGGGCGCTGCCGTGATGGGCGTCGGAGCCCTGCTGGCCGGACCGGTGATGCGTATCGCCGACCGGGTCACAGCCCGCTTCCCGCGATTCGCCCGGACCACGAAGTCCCCGATTGTCAGTGCCGGATGCAAGACTTCGGCGGGTGAGCGAATCCCTGGCCAGCGGACCACCTCCGCAGATTCCACCCATGCCGCAGCATCGGCCGACGCAGACGCCTCGACCGGTCGCGCACCCCGGGCCGACGCCGCTGCCCCCGCAGGCGCGGGGACAGCGGGGGGCGACACTCCGGCAGCGGCTCGCTGAGCTGCGGGGCCCGGCTGTCGCACCGCGTCCGCTGGATGCCCGCGCGCTGGCCGCCCTCGCCGCCAACCCCGGCTGCCGGCGCCGCGCCCTGCTGGACGGCGCCGGGGTGGACAAGGCCGCGCTGGCCACGGCGCTCGGTTCACCGGCCCCCTTCGGCCAGTCGCAGTTCGCTCTCGTCCGGGGCAACGCCTTCGAGGCCAAGGTCAAGGCCGACGGCGGTACGGAGCTGATGCGGCTGCTCCACGAGCGCCTCGGCGGCGGCGCCGATTCGCCGCGTGAGGTCCTGGTGCCCGATCTGGCCGCGGCCGGTCCCGAAGGCCGCGCGGCGCGTACGGCGCTGGCGCTGCGGGAGGCGACCGAGGCAGGCGGCTGGGCACTGCTGGACCACCCGATGCTGGCCCTGGAGGTGGCGGGCTCCCCCACCTATCTGGAGCCGGACGCTGTCGCGGTGCACCCCGACGGCACCTGGACGGTCGTCGAGATCAAGTCCTTTCCCATGGTCGACGGTTCCGCCGACGCGGCGAAGGTCGGTGCGGCCGCCCGGCAGTCCGCCGTCTACGTACTGGCGCTGGAGCGGATCGCGGAGCTGACCGAGGGCGCGGAGGTCGGCCACCGGGTGCTGCTGGTCTGCCCGAAGGACTTCTCCAATCTGCCCACCGCCTCGGTCGTCGACGTACGCAAGCAGCGTGCGGTCACCCGGCGCCAGCTGGCCAGGCTGACCCGGATCGAGGACATCGCGGCGGCCCTGCCCGAGGGCACCACCTTCGATCCGGAGTGCTCCCCGCAGCAGCTCGACGCCGCGGTCGAGTCCGTCGGCGCGGCGTATGCCCCGGAGTGCCTGGCCGCTTGTGAACTGGCCTTCCACTGCCGGGCGAAGGCCCGCTCGGCCGGTGCCGTGGAGGCGCTGGGGCGGAGCGTGCGGGGTGAGCTCGGTGGGCTGACGACGGTGGGGGCGGTACTGGCCGCCGCCGCGGGCAAGGAGGGCGACCCGGCGGATCCGACGGTCGTGGCCCTGCGGCGTGCGGCGGCGCTGCGTGCCGAGGCGCTGGAGGGCAGTGCGGCATGTCGCTGATCAGCACCCTGGCCCGGCTGGAGGCCGTGGAGAGCGGCCGGGCGCAGCCGATGACGACGGTCCTGCACCGCCATCTCACCGACCGGCCGCTCGTCCTGGTGCCGCTGACCACCGCCGGTGAGGCGGGCGCCCCGTTGGGCGCGCTCGTCGGGACCGACCGGGAGGCGCCCCGGCTGCTGGCGGTTTCGCAGCCGCGCGACCGGGATCTGCGGTTCGCGTTCCTCGCCGAGCTGGCCGAGGCGGTGCTGCCGCACATCGAGGCGTACGAGGCTGTCGTCGAGCCCGCCGAGCGCAATGAGACCGATCCGGAGACCGGGAAGAAGGTCAAGGTCGAGGTCGAACTGTGCGCGGACGCAGCGCAGTTGATCGTGCCGAGCCGGGCGGGCATCGATTTCGTACGGCTGCTCGGCCGCTCCATGCGGTTCAGGCGCACGGCCGAGGACGATCCCGACACCCCGTACCCGGCGCCTGCCCGTGTCCCGCTGCTGGGCCGCTGGCTGACGCACTACGGGGAGCGGGCCAGGGTGCCGGGCTCCTCGCTGCTGCTGGCCACGACCGATCTGTTGAACCGGCACTGGGCGACCGGTCAGAGCAGCCTGGAGGATCAGCATCTGGGCGCGCTGCTGGCCTGGATCGCCGCCCCGGCGGGCGAGTCCGGGGCGCGGTCTGCGCTCCGTGCGGAGCTGGAGCGGGACGGCGAAGGGCAGCTGCTGTGCCCGCCGGCCGGTCCGGCCACGGACCCCGCGTTCGACAACCGGCTGCTGGCGCCCGCCATCGAGAAGTACGACCGGGCGCGCACCTCCCTCGCAGCGGCCGAGGACGGTCTGGCGGCCGATGCCCGGCTCGCCGAACTGACCGCCGCCGAGCGGGACATCAGGGCGTTGCTGGCCGGCGTGATGAGGCCGACCTGGGACGCGGTGTGGCGGGGGCTCGATCTGCTGAAGGAACTGCCCGAGGGGTCTCGGGCCGAGGACCGCTGGACGAGGGACCGCTGGTCGTTCACCGGTCACCGGGACCGTGTGCGGTCCGGCGAGCCGCCGCAGCCTCGCCGGGACGACGCGGTGACGGCCGCGCAGAAGCTGGCCTCGCGCGAGACGGCGCAGGCCCAGCTGGAGGCGCAGGAGGCGCTGGACGATCCGCTGGTGCTGGCCGGGCGGCGGCTGGCCGGTGAGGCGTTCGTCGGCGACGTGACGGAGGTGGTGATGGCGTACAGCGAGTCGAAGCGCCCGTCCCCCCGCCCGCTGGTCACGGTCCGCACGGACGAGCGCCCGCATCTCGGGGAGCGCACCAAGGTGTACCGCTCGCTGGACGGCAAGCCGCAGACCGCCGAGTTCGTGGAGTACGCCACGGAGCCGGAGGACGGGAACGCGCCCCTGCTGGTGCTGCGGATCACCGACCGGATGGGCCGGAGCAAGGAGCCGGCCCCGGGTTCGGTGCCCGAGCCGGGCGACCGGATCGCCTGGACGCTGTTCGAGCACGATCAGCGCGGCGGCCCGAAGCTGCCGGACCCCGAGGAGACGCCCTGGACGCACGGCGGCCCGCCGGGCGCCACTGCCGGGCAGGCCGAGAGCCCCGATCCCATGACCGCGGAGGACCTCCTGTGACTGCCGTATTCGACCCGGGCGCCCAGGCCGCGCGGGCGACCGACGCGATCCTCGCCGACACCCTGAGCGGTACGTCGCGCGGCATCGTGGTGGACTCCCCGCCGGGCGCGGGCAAGTCGACTCTCGTGGTGCGTGCCGCACTCGAACTCGCGGCGGCCGGGCACCCGTTGATGGTGGTCGCGCAGACCAATGCCCAGGTCGACGACCTGGTGGTGCGGCTGGCCGAGAAGGACCCGGGGCTGCCGGTCGGGCGGTTGCACAGCAATGACTCCGACCCGTACGACAAGGTGCTGGACGGCCTGGCCAATGTACGGAAGTCGGCCAAGGCGTCGGATCTCGCCGGACTCGATGTCGTCATCTCGACGGCCGCCAAGTGGGCGCATGTGAAGAACGTCGAGCCGTGGGGGCACGCGATCGTCGACGAGGCGTACCAGATGCGTTCGGATGCGCTGCTGGCCGTCGCGGGCCTCTTCGAACGGGCGCTGTTCGTCGGCGATCCGGGCCAGTTGGACCCGTTCTCGATCGTCGGCGCGGACCAGTGGGCGGGGCTGTCGTACGACCCGTCCGCGAGCGCGGTCTCCACGTTGCTCGCGCACAATCCCGGGCTGCCGCAGCACCGGCTTCCGGTGTCGTGGCGGCTGCCCGCCTCCGCCGCGCCGCTCGTCTCGGACGCGTTCTACCCGTACACCCCCTTCCGCAGCGGTACGGACCACGGGGACCGGCGGCTTTCGTTCGGCGTCGCGTCGGACGGCTCGGCGCCGGACCGGGTACTGGACGAGGCCGCGGAATCCGGCTGGGGCCTGCTCGAACTCCCGGCCCGGCACACCCCGCGCACCGACCCGGAGGCGGTACGGGCGGTGGCTCTGGTCGTCCGCCGGCTGCTCGACCGGGGCGGTGCGGCGACGAGCGAACGCTCCCCCGATCCGGTCCCGGTGACGGCGGACCGGGTCGCGGTCGGCACCGCCCATCGCGACCAGGCGGCGGCGGTACGGGCGGCGCTCGCCGAGCTGGGTGTGACGGGCGTGGCGGTGGACACGGCGAACCGGCTCCAGGGCCGCGAATTCGATGTGACGGTGGTCCTGCACCCGCTGTCCGGCCGCCCGGACGCCACGGCGTTCCATCTGGAGACGGGCCGACTGTGCGTCCTGGCCTCGCGCCACCGGCATGCGTGCATCGTGGTGTGCCGGGCGGGCGTCGCGGAGCTGCTGGACGAGCACCCGTCGACGGAGCCGGTGCAGCTGGGGGTCACGGTGAAGTTCCCGGACGGCTGGGAGGCGAACCACACGGTGCTGGCGCATCTGGGCGAGCACCGGGTGCGGTGGAAGGCGTGAGGGCGCCCGGTCCCGGCGGGTCGCAGCCCCGTTTCCGGGTAGCCGCGTAGCCCCCTTGCGCGACGTTGGACAATGGAGGGTGGCCGTCGGGCCCACCGAAGGAGGAAACACCACATGCCACAACCCGAGCGGAACGAGCGGCAGCGGCTGCGCCCCGCGCCCCTGCTCTTCGAGCCGTCGGCGGCAGTCGCCGATCCTGAGCACTTCTTCGACCTGGAGTCGATGGACGATCCGAAGGAGATGCTGTCCCGCGCCACCGAGCTGACCCTGGCGTTCCGTGCCGCGGCCGACCGTGCGGTCGAGTTCCAGGCGATCGCCGCCGCCCAGCTCGCCGATCCGCGCCGGTTCGACCGGCTGACGACCGCGGACATCGCGCAGCGTGCGGAGTGGACCGAGGACTATGCCAAGAAGATGGTCGAGTTCGGCCGGAGCCTGCTGGGCGGCTCCACGCCCTGACTGCCGTAACGGCCCCGACGCGACCGGCGCGCCGGTCCCACCGGGCCTGCCACCGGCCCCGGCCCGCCATCGCACCGATCCATCCGGACCACCCCTCCACGCCAGGCCCTGACACCGGGTACAACCAGTGGCATATGCCCGAGCGCAAGATACTCCTCCCCACCCCAACCTGTCCCGGTTTCCGGCAACTCTCGGAATCCATTTGATCACTCCCGGTAGACATGGGCGCATGAGCGCATGGCTGCCAGACGAAACGCCCCTGCATCACGGCGACGGCCCCCACCACGGCGCCGACGTCTTCGCTCTCCTGCGGGACCGGGCCGCGAATCAGACGGCTCAGGTCACGACGGCCGGCGCCGCCTGGCTCGCCGGCGCCGCGGCCTATCCGCGCAGCACGCTGGCACAGTGGGAGGCCCACCCCTCCTCGCCCGGGGTGCTGCCGTGCGGTTCGGCCTTCGACGTGGTGAATGTGCCCACCCTCTTCGGGCGCCGGATGCTGCAACACCTGTGGGCGGACGGCCCGGGCTCCGGCCCCGTCGCCACTCACCGCGGACGGATGCTGCTCTTCGCCTCCCCCGGCACCGCCCAGCGGCTGCCGTCACTGCTCGACTGGGAGGAGTGGGGCGGCGGCCACGAACCGCGGACCGGCAGGGGCGCGCAGGGGCGGGACGGCGTCGGCGGCAAGGTCCCGCCGCTGCTCTGCCACGGCATCGGGGATGCGGTGACCGTACCGCCCCTGACCTGCGCCTCCTCCACCCCCGGGCCGCGCTGGGTGGTAGCCCCCGACACCCGCAGCCCCTGGCTGCCGGGGCCGGACGTACTGCTCTGGGCCTGCGTACGGGTGACCAGGTCGACGCCCTCGTCGGCGGCCAGGAATTCGATTTTTCCTCCCGCCGATCAGGATGCTAATGTCTACGACGTCAGCAGGCGCCGCTAGCTCAGTTGGTTAGAGCAGCTGACTCTTAATCAGCGGGTCCGGGGTTCGAGTCCCTGGCGGCGCACAGACGGAGGAGGCCTCCTCGCGAAAGCGAGGGGGCCTTTTCGTGTTCACAGGAGCCTACGTTCCCGTGGTGATCCGGACCGTCCAGGCGCCCGACGGTGTCCGGCCGGCGACCTCGACCCTGGCGTGCGCGCCGGGGATGCTGTACGTCTCGCCGACCCGCAGCGGGGCGTCCGCGAGCGGCGCGTAGACGGACAGGTCCCAGCAGGCGTCGGTGTGGGGGTGGGTGTCGATGACCTCGACCGGGCCACCGCCGGACGGGGTTGCGTTGCGCACCCGGTAGAGCAGGACGCCTTCGGTGCAGGTCGTCCGGTCGTTGCCGGTGGCGCTGCGCGCCTCGATGGCCACGGCGCTGCCCTCACCGGTCCTGATCACCGCGAGCCGGGTGCCGATGGAGGCCCCGGGCGCGGGCGCGGCGGCGATCGACTCCAGGGTGATGTCCTGGCTGCGCTGGACGCACACCACCTGTCTGCGGTCCAGCCAGCCCAGCTTCCACTTGTGCCAGCCGAGGAAGTCCGGTGCGAGACCGAACTGACTGCCCATCACGTCCCAGTCGCCGACATAGGTGTCCCAGTCGCCCTTGCTGTCGGACGGCCGGTGGTAGAGGTCGGGCAGGTCGAAGACGTGCCCGGTCTCGTGGGCCAGCACATTGTGGTCCGGCGGGTGCTGTTCGAAGACGGTGACGACGCGTCGGATGTCCGTGCCGTCGGCGTGCAGCGGCTGGTCGAAGTTGACGACCTTGGTGGCGTCGGAGTCGACGCCCGGGGCGTCCGGGTCGGCGACCAGGTAGACGATGCTGAACCGGGAGAAGTCGACCTTCGGATCCGCCACGGCGATGGCGTCGCGCAGATAGGTGCTGCGCCGCTCGTTGTTCCAGTCCCGCTGTATGCCGTACCAGTCGGACGCCTTGGGCATCTGGATCCACTGGCGCAGCGGGTGCGGGCGCAGGGTGAACTTCCCGTACGAGGCGCGCTGGAAGAACTGGGTGGTGGCGGGGAAGTAGTCGGCGGTGAGTTCCTTGGGGGTACTGGTGGGGCGATGGTCCGGGAAGGAGAGAAAGACCATGACCGCGTCGAGGGAGTGGTCGGGGCGGGGGTAGGCGTCGTTCCAGCCCCCCACGCCGAGCGAGTGGTGCGCCTCGGTCCGGGGCAGTGCACACGGACCCGCTTCACCGGTGGCCGCCACGGCGGGCCCGGCGACGAGGGAGGTGGCAGCGAGCGCCAGCAGGGAGGTCACAGCCGCGACCGCACCTCGCAGGCTCAGCCTCTCCACTCCCCCGGTTCCGTGCTGACGCGGCACATCTACCTCCGGGTGCGAGATGCGGTCACCCACCCACCCTGTGATGATTCGAGGCTTTCGTCCTGTTGAGCTGCCCCAGTCGAGTCAGCAGCCAGCCGCGGAATTCACCCTCACGGACGGTCACAATCGATCACCCGGACATCGCAAGGGAACGGAATCGCTCAGGAACCATCAATCGCGGGCAAACCGGATCGGCGCGCAACTGACCCAAGTGGGGCGAACGCGGGGCGCAGAGGGGTCGGGCGCTGGAACGGCCGACGCACCAACCTCTATGCTTCACCAGGCTTTCCCGCGTGGTTTCCGCCTCCGACAACGGCGCCCCGCGCGGCGGGCCAGTCCGGCCACACCTGTTCAGGACAGAACTGCACGGCGGGAGCGAACGGTGAGCGGAACCTCCGAAGGGCCGAGGCCCGCGGTGGGCACACCCCCCCATTCCGCAGGACCTTCGGTCACGGAGCGTCACCCTCTGTGGTCCCCTGCCGGAGCCGCAGGATCCGAGCCGCACGGCTACCGGGCCGCCTTCCGGGCCGCCACGCTCCCGATGGCCGTCATCGACCACGAGGGCCTGGTCGTCGCCGCCAACGACGCCCTCGGCGGCCTCCTCGGCTTCCCCGCCGCGGCACTGACCACACAGTCCGCAGCCGATCTGCTCGACCTCGTGGCGGATGGCCGCACCTGGCACGCGTACCGCGAGGTGCTGCACCGCCGGCGCTCACGGTTCCGCTGCACCCGCAGTCTCAAGCATCCCGACGGGCGCTCGATGTGGGCCGAGATCACCGTGGTACCGATGCCCGAACCGGAGGCCGGCAGGGCCGACGGCCCCGGGCCCGGCCGGGTGCTGCTCTCCGTCGCGGACATCAGCGACCGGCGTGAGCTGCAGAAGCGGCTGCGCCACCTCCAGATGCACGACCCGGTGACCCGGCTGCCCAACCGGACGTTGTTCTTCGAACGGCTCTCGGCCGCCCTGGAGATCCCGCCGTACCAGGACGACAGCATCCCCGGACACGGCCGTATCGGGCTCTGCTATCTCGATCTCGACGGCTTCAAGGCCGTCAACGACACGATGGGCCATCGGATCGGCGACCGGCTGCTCGCCGCCGTCGCCGCACGGCTCACCGACTGTGCCGCCCAGGACGGCCCGCACCGCCCCGGTTCACATCTCGTGGCGCGCCTGGGCGGCGACGAGTTCGCGATCCTGGTCGAGGACTCCACCGGTACGCAGCAGCTCACCGACCTGGCCCGCACGGTCCTCGCCGCGCTGCAGAAGCCCTTCGATCTGGGCGGGCAGCGGCTCTCCGTATCGGCCTCGATCGGAGTGGTGGAACGGGCCGTGGCCGGCACCTCGGCGACCGGTCTGATGCAGGCCGCCGACACCACGCTGTACTGGGCGAAGGCGGACGGCAGGGCCCGCTGGACGGTCTTCGACCCGGAGCGCAACGCCCACCGGATGACCCGGCAGACGCTCTCCTCCAATCTGCGGCCCGCCGTCGAACGCGGTGAGTTCACCATCGAGTACCAGCCGCTGGTCGGCATGGCCGACGGAGTCGTACGCGGGGTGGAGGCGCTGGTCCGCTGGAACCACCCGCAGTTCGGCATGCTCTCGCCGAATCGGTTCGTCGCGATCGCCGAGGAGGACGGCTCGATCGTCCAGCTCGGCCGGTGGGTGCTGCAGTCCGCCTGCCGCCAGGCCCGGCGCTGGCAGCTCGACCACCCGGCCGAACCGCCGCTGTTCATCAGCGTCAATGTCGCCGTACGGCAGGTCTGGGACTCCGACCTGGTCACCGATGTCGCGGAGATCCTCGCCGAGACCGGCCTCGATCCCGGACTGCTGCAGCTGGAGCTGACCGAGTCCGCCGTGATGGGCTCGGCGGGCCGCCCGCTCCAGGCCCTCCAGTCGCTCAGCGAAATGGGCGTACGGATCGCCATCGACGACTTCGGGACCGGCTACTCGAACCTTGCCTATCTGAGCCGGCTGCCGGTCTCCGTACTGAAGCTGGACGGATCGTTCGTACGCGGCTTCCGCCACGACGACGGCGACCGCCCGAGCCCCGCCGACGAGACGATCGTCGAGGCGATGGTGGAACTGGCGCACCGCCTGGGCCTGACCGTCACCGCGGAGTGCGTGGAGACGGCAGGCCAGGCGGAACGGCTGCGCAGGATCGGCTGCGACACCGGGCAGGGCTGGTTGTACTCACGCGCGGTGGCCCCGGAGCGGATCGCCGAGCTGATCGGCGGCGGAAGGCTGACTGTCTGAACCACGGCTGCCGGTGTCAGGCCGTCGGCAGCCCGTACGCGTCCGCGATCAGTTCGTAGCTGCGCAGCCGGGCCTCGCCGCCATGGGCGTTGGCGGTGATCATCAGTTCGTCGGCGCCGGTGCGCTTGGCCAGGTCATCGAGGCCCGTACGGACCTCGTCCGCCGTGCCGTGGACGATGTTGACCAGCCAGCTGTCGACGAACTCCCGCTCCATGGGGCTGAAGGCGTACGCCTCCGCCTCCTCGGGTGTCGGGACCAGGCCGGGGCGCCCGGTGCGCAGGCGGACCATGGACAGGGCGCCGGAGAGCACCTGACGGCGGGCCTCGCGCTCGTCGTCGGCGGCCAGGGCCGAGACCCCGATCAGGGCGTACGGGGCGTCGAGCGCCGCGGACGGCCGGAACGACTCCCGGTACAGGTCGAGGGCCGGCACCGTGTTCTGGGCCGAGAAGTGGTGGGCGAAGGCGAACGGCAGGCCGAGTACGCCGGCCAGCCGGGCGCTGAAGCCGGAGGAGCCGAGCAGCCAGATCGGCGGGCGGGCAGGGGACTGGACCCCGCCCTCGGCGGTGGCCTGGACCGGGCCGGGAACCGCGTGGATACGGGCGTAGGGGTGGCCGTCGGGGAAGTCGTCGTCCAGGAACCGGGTCAGCTCGGCGAGCTGCTGCGGGAAGTCTTCGGCGCCTTCGCCCAGCCGGTCCGTGCGGCGCAGGGCGGCCGCAGTCGCGCCGTCGGTGCCCGGGGCGCGCCCGAGACCGAGGTCGATGCGGCCGGGGGCCATGGCCTCCAGGGTGCCGAACTGTTCGGCGATGACGAGCGGTGCGTGGTTGGGCAGCATCACGCCGCCGGAGCCGAGCCTGATGCGTTCGGTGTGTGCGGCGAGGTGGGCCAGGATCACGGCGGGTGAGGAGGAGGCGACGCCGGGCATGGAGTGGTGTTCGGCTACCCAGTAGCGATGGAATCCGCGGCGCTCGGCGAGCTGCGCGATGTCCACGCTCGTACGCAGCGCCTGTGTGGCGGTGCGGCCCTGGCCCACGGTCACCAGGTCCAGCACGGAGAGCGGAACGGTGGCCGTCCCCTCCGTCTTGCCACGGATCTCGTCGCCTCGAATCTCGTCCACGTCCTGGCCTCTCCGGTGTTGCGCCTACGTCCGGCTCATACGTCCGGAAGGGCACAACAGGAGGTGGTCTCCGTTTATTCCCCCGGCCCGCTGCCCGTCCCTTGGCTCACCAGCCGGGGTGGGTCTGCTTTCCCGGCCACCCCTTCTTCCCGCTGTGCGCGCGCTCCCGGCCCGCGCCCCATGTGGCCACCGGGGCCGGGGGCGCCTCGCGCTCGGCAAAGATCTTGCCGAGCCTCGGGGACCAGGACCGGCGGTCCGCCAGCCGCAGCCCCTCCCGGACCGTCACCTGGTTCCCGGTGAGGACCGGCTTGCCGAGGAGTTTCTCCAGCTCCGCCACGTGCGAGACGGTGTGCAGCGCCGTGTCGGGCAGCAGCATCACCTCGGCCTCCGGGCGGTCCGCGGCCGTGACGAGTTCCTTCACCTGGTCCAGGTCCCAGGCGGCGGCCTCGGCGGCGCAGGAGAGAGAGGCGGCGTGAGTGGCGGCCACCTCGATGCCCGCGGACCGGAGAAAGGTGGTGAACAGTGCGGCGATGTGCTCGGGGTAGGTCGCGGCGACGGCGACGCGGTCGGCACCCAGCTCCCGTACCGCATGGACGAAGCCGAAGGAGGTGCTGGAGGCGGGCACACCGGCTGCCCGGGCCAGGGCGGCGGTCTGTTCATGGGCGCCCTCCCAGCCGTACAGGAAGCTGCCGCCGCTGCTCACCCACACGACGGACTCGACACCGGCGCGCTGCAGCTCCGCCACCCCGGCGGCCAGGCGTTCGGGCGTGCCGGTCCGTACCAGCGCGTCGATCCCGTAGGCGTCCTCGTCGACGTCGGTGTGGTTCACGACCAGTCTGACGGCGTCGAGCAGGATCTCCATCCGCGGGAAGTCGTCCTCCGCGTAGTGGTGGCCCGGGTAGAGAAAACCGAGGGTCGTCATGTCCACCCTTCCTGTTCCGGCGGGTGCCTGGACGGGTATTCGGGGGCCGGACGGGTCACGGGTAGCCCTACCCGTGACCGTTTTCGCCCGCCTCTCCCCCAGTATTCCCCCATCCGTCGCCACCCCCACTGCGACGTGTTGACGAAGCCGGGCGCGGGTGCGAGCGTGGTCGAACCGCACCTCACAGACGCAGCGGAGCGACCGTCTCTCATGTCAGAGCCCACCCTGCTCGTCCTGGACACCGACCCGTCGCCGCGTCTCGGCCGCCTGACCGGCCGGGCCGCCGTCCGCTATACGGACGAGGCCGGGCTCGCCGCACAGCTCCCGGAGGCCGACGTACTGCTGGTGTGGGACTTCACCTCCGACGCGGTACGGGCCGCCTGGCCCGGTGACGGACCGCGCCCGGCATGGGTGCATACGGCGAGCGCCGGCGTGGACCGGCTGCTCTGCCCGGCGCTGGCGGCCTCCGACACGGTGGTGACCAATGCGCGGGGCATCTTCGAGCGGCCGATCGCCGAGTATGTGACGGGTCTGGTGCTGGCGTTCGCCAAGGATCTCCCGGGCACGCTGGAACTCCAGCACCGGCGGCTGTGGCGCCACAGGGAGAGCGCTCAGGTCGCGGGCAGCCGTGCGGTGGTCGTCGGCGCGGGCCCGATCGGGCGGGAGATCACCCGGCTGCTGATCGCCCTCGGGGTCCAGGTGGCGCTCGTGGGACGCCGGGCGCGGCGCACCATCCACGGCGTGGCAGAGCTGGATCGACTGGCCTCCATGGCCGACTGGGTGATCTGCGCGGCGCCGCTGACGGAGTCGACCCGCGGCATGTTCGACGCGCGGTTCTTCGGGCTGATGCAGCCGTCGGCCCGATTCATCAACGTGGGGCGCGGCCCGATGGTCGTCGAGGACGATCTGGTCGCCGCACTGCGCAAGCGCTGGATCGCGGGTGCGGCGCTCGATGTGTTCGAGCAGGAGCCGCTGGGGCCGCAGAGCCCGCTCTGGGCCGTACCTGATCTGATCGTGTCGCCGCACATGAGCGGCGACACGGCGGGCTGGCGGGACCGGCTGGGCGAGCAGTTCGTGGAGATGTACGAACTCTGGTCGGCCGGGGAGCCCTTGCCGAACGTGGTGGACAAGCAGCGCGGGTACGTACCCGTCCGGGACCGGAGCGAGTGACCTCGACGGGCCGGGCCGGTCGGCCACTTCACCTGCCCGTCACGGACAGCTCCGCATGACGGTCGGTCATCGCGAGTTTCACGCAGGGAAATACGCGCTGCGCACCGGCCGTCGCACTCCGGTCACCCTTCGATCACAGGAGGCCTCTTCCTGCAGAGGTGCGTGATCGGGCAGGCGCACCTCCTGTCCGGACTGTTCGACCGCTCCAGAAGATTGCGAACCATGACTGGTGGCGGGCGTGCTGGAGCCGCTGAGCGACATCGCCAGGAACACCGACATCACCATGCTCTGCGTGACCCACGAGATGAACTTCGCCCGGAACGTCTCGGAGACTGTACTGATGTTCGATGCTGGACGCGTGATCGAGTCGGGATCGCCGGAAAAAATCTTCACGGATCCCGCACACGAACGCACACGCGAGTTCCTCACCGCAGTGCTGTGACCTCGCCACTTCTTCGTACGCCAATGACCCTGGCATATGCCAGACGGGCGCGCCCCAGCTTACGGCGTCGGGGCGCCCCATCAAGTCGCCAACAGCCGCCCCGGAAAGGGCTCTTGGCGGCTATCGTGAGGGCAGAGCTTGCGGTCACAACCTGGTGGGGGGAAACCGTGACGTTGAAGCCCGAACCGACCGCACCGTTCCATTCGGTGCAGTACGCCCTCCGTGTTCTCGAAACGGTCTCCAAGCACGGCAACGGCGTGCCGGACACCCAGATCTCCCAGGAGACGGGACTGCCCATGGGGCATCTCACCTCTTTGCTGCTGATGCTGCGCCGCGAGGGATACGTCGAGCAGGTCACCGACGGCGCGTATGTCATCGGCTCGTCGCTGCTGCTCCTCGGCTCCGGCTCGGCCCGCAGACAGGCCCTGGAGACCAAGCTCCAGCAGATGCTCGCACAACTGCGCGATTCG
This sequence comes from Streptomyces sp. NPDC088246, assembly GCF_044741025.1. Classification (NCBI taxonomy): domain Bacteria; kingdom Bacillati; phylum Actinomycetota; class Actinomycetes; order Kitasatosporales; family Streptomycetaceae; genus Streptomyces; species Streptomyces sp. NPDC088246. Next base: position 218,202 of record NZ_JBIURV010000001.1, on the reverse strand, counting down.
GTCGGTGCGGCGGTCTACATCAGCCGGTACGTCGACGGCGAGATCCGCGTCACGCAGTACGCCGACGGCCCCCACACCCCCGCGGTCAACGAGTGGGTGGACTTCCGCTCCTCCGCGCACGCCTCGGCCGTCGGCAAGTGCCTGCTGGCCCAGCTCGACCAGAACGGCCGCCGCGACCACCTCTCGCGCCACAAGACGGCCCGGCTCACATCGCGGACGATCACCAATGAGAAGGCGCTCTTCTCCAAGCTGGACAGCCAGCCGGCGACGGTCCCGGTGCTCGACCTCCAGGAGTACGCGGTCGGCACGGTGTGCGCGGCGGTACCGCTGACGGCCGGGTCGTCGGCGGGCCGCCTGGCACTGTCCCTGCCGGTCGAGGATGCGCATCGCCTGCGCGAGGCGGCAGCCACGCTGAATCGGCGGGCGGCGCCCGTGCTTCTGTCGCTGGCGCTCTAGGGGTGAGGGTTCGGCGAGGCCCACCGGGGTGCCCCCGGGACGACTTTGTCCTCAAGCGCCGGACGGGCTTGATTTTGCCGGACAGGATCGATTTTGCCGGAAGGGATTGATTTGATCCGATGAGTCCCGTTTGCCCGAGTGTCATCAGCACCCTCGGAAGCAGGTATTATTTTCGAGTCAGCAGGCGCCGCTAGCTCAGTTGGTTAGAGCAGCTGACTCTTAATCAGCGGGTCCGGGGTTCGAGTCCCTGGCGGCGCACAGACAACGCACTGGGCGGTTCACGTACACACGTGAACCGCCCAGTGCGTTTTTTGCTGTCCATCGAGATGTACGAACGTTTTACACACCCGTACTAGACAAACGTTTTAAACGCTCGTACATTTCCTGGCATGACGAACGCTACGAGCACCACCGCCGAGCGCGGCCACCTCGCCGGTCGCCGGGAATGGACCGCCTTCGTGGTCCTCCTGCTGCCCCTCCTCCTCGTCTCGATGGACGTCTCCGTCCTCTTCTTCGCAATCCCGTCCATCGACCGGGACCTCGCCCCCAGCGCCACCCAGCAGCTCTGGATCTTCGATGTGTACGCCTTCGCCCTGGCCGGTCTGCTCATCACGATGGGCTCGCTCGGCGACCGGATCGGCCGCCGCAAGCTGCTGCTCCTCGGGGCGTTCGCGTTCAGTGCCGCGTCTGTCGCGGCCGCATACTCCACCAGCCCCGAGATGCTGATCGCGGCCCGCGCGCTGCTCGGGATCGGCGGTGCCACGCTGATGCCGTCGACGATGGGTCTCGTGCGGAACATGTTCCGCGACGAGCGGCAGCGCGGCCGGGCCGTCGGCATCTGGTCGGGTGCCATGGCCGGCGGGATCGCGCTCGGCTCGGTGCTCAGCGGCGTCATGCTGCAGCACTTCTGGTGGGGCTCGGTCTTTCTGATCAATGTGCCGGCGATGGTGCTGCTGCTGGTCCTGGTGCCCGTGCTGGTCCCGGAGTTCAAGGACCCGAACCCCGGCCGGTTCGACTTCCTGAGCGTGCCGCTGTCGATGGGTGCCGTGCTGCCCGTCGTCTACGGGGTGAAGGAGAGCGCCGCGCACGGGCTCGATGCGCGGAACGCGCTGATCATCGCCGCCGGGCTCGTCGTCGGCTGGTTCTTCGTCCGCCGCCAGCGCAGCCACGGCGACGCGATGATCAGCCGGGAGCTCTTCCGCAACAGCGGCTTCGCGGCCGGGATCGGGCTGAACGCGCTGGCCGCCTTCGCCATGATGGGCTCGGCGTTCTTCACCACGCAGTATCTGCAGTCGGTACTCGGCATGGGCACGATGGAGGCCGCGCTGTGGAGCCTGGCCCCGTCACTGGCGGTGGGGGCCGCCGCCCCGACGGCCACGGCGATCGCCCAGCGGACCGACCGTACGCGCGTCATCTGCGCCGGTTTCGTCATCGCCGCCGCCGGATTCGCGGTCCTCGCCCTGACGGGTACGGACTCGCTGTGGCTGCTGCTCGGCGGCTGCGCCGTGATGAGCTGCGGCATCGTCACCGTGATGGCGCTCGTCTCGGACCTGGCGCTGTCCACCGCCCCGCCGGAGAAGGCGAGTTCGGCGGCCTCGCTGCTGGAGACCGGGCAGGAGTTCGGCGGTGCGACGGGGATGGCCCTGCTCGGCGCGGTGGCCACGGCTGTCTACACGGCCGACATGCCGGGCTCCGCGCCGGAGGGTGCCCGTAAGACGCTGGCGGGTGCGGTGGCCACGGGGGACGGTTCGCTGATCTCGATCGGGCGGGAGGCCTTCGTGCACAGCATGCAGTACGCCTCGGTGGCGGGGGCCGCGCTGTTGCTGGCGGGCGCGGTGCTGGCCGTGACGCTGCTGCGGCCCAGGTCCGCGGTGGCGGACCGGGAGGAGCTGGCCCTGACGAATTAGACCGACCGGCACATGGGGGGGTGGGAGAAGGAGCGTGGCTGGGTGCGTGCGGCTGCAAGGCGGAGGAAGGAGTCAACGCGAATGGGGTCTCCTCTGCTCGAGCGAAGCCGAGAGCTTGGGGAAGTTGGTGACCGACGACAACGCCGCAGGTGTGCGTGCCCAGCCCCGCGACGCCGCCCCCCATGTGCCGGTCGGTCTTAGTGCGGGTCCACCCACCTCGCCGCTTTGCCCTCGATCGCCGGACGGGCTTGATCCTCAGGCCCGCCGAGGAGGCCCCTCCCGTGCCCTTCAGGCTATGGGGGAGATCGAGGGCAGCAGGCCGTCACGTCCGTGCGCTGTGAAGTCACCCAGCAGGGCTCCCAGTTGTTCATCGCCGAACGCTTCGTACCGACCCCCGGCACCGTTCCACCACACAGGTCCGCCGCACCAGAACCCCTCGCGGCGCAGCCCGACCCGATGCACCTTGTTCGTCGCCGTCACGGGCATCGCCGGGACGATGCGTACGAAGCGGGGCGTCATCTTCGTCCCCAGGTCCGGCTGGGCCGCCAGGAACGCGGCGAAGGAGTCCGGGTCGAACGCAGCCCCCTCCCGCATCGCGAGCGCCGCCATCACCTGGTCACCGGCGACCGGGTCCGGCACCGCGTACACCGCCACGGCCGCCGCGTCCTCCCAGCGGGCCAGGATGTTCTCGATCACCGCGGCGGCCAGGTTCTCGCTGTCCACCCGCAGCCGGTCGTCCGTACGGCCCGCAAAGTAGAGGAAGCCGTCGGCGTCGCGGAAGAAGAGGTCCCCGGTCCAGTACCAGCCGCCGCGCACCCGGTCCGCGTCCGCCGCCGCGTTGCGCCAGTACCCCTCGAAGGGTGTACGGCCCCGGTTGACCAACTCCCCTATCGCATCCGCCCCGTTGGTCAGCCTTCCGGACTCGTCGAAGACCGCGGCGGCCCGCTCCTCACCGGTCTCCGGGTCGACGACCGCGAGATCGTCGCGCGACGCCGCCCTCCCGATCGCGCGCTCCGGGGTGTCCGGGGTCCGCTGGATCGCCGCGCCACCCTCGGAGGAGCCGTAGCCCTCGACCAGCCGCACCCCGAACCGCTCCCGGAAGCGGGCCGCGTCCACCGCGCCCGCCTCGGTGCCGAAGCCGAGCCGCAGCGGGTGCTCGCGGTCGTCGGGGCGCTCGGGGGTGGCCAGCAGATACTGCACGGCGCGGCCGACATAGGTGAAGTACGTAGCCCCGTGTGCCCGTACGTCGTCGAGGAATCCGGAGGCCGAGAAGCGGCGGCGCAGAGCGACCGCGGCCCCGCCGGCCAGCGCGGGCGCCCAGTCGGCGATCACCGCGTTGCCGTGGAACATCGGCATGCAGATGTAGTGGACGTCCTCGCGCCGGACGCCGAAGTGATCGACGAGGGACCGCCCGGCCGCCGCCAGCCGCCCCTGGGAGCAGATCGCGGCCTTGGGCGCACCGGTCGAGCCCGAGGTGAAGTAGAGCAGCATCCTGGTTCCGGGCCCGACTTCGGCCAGGACCGTGTCACCCGGTTTCGCTCCGGTGTACGGGGCGAGCAGTTCGGCGTACGCATCGGTGTCGGTGACCAGCACCCGCACACCCGGAAGATCCAGGCCGTCGAGCAGCGAGAGATGCGCGCGTTCGGTCACCAGGACGCGGCAGTCGGTGTGCAGGATGTCGCGCGCCAGTTCGGCGCCGCGCCGGGTGGGGTTGATACCGGCGACGGCGACCCCGGCCAGGGCCGCCGCGCTCAACCAGAGAGCAAATTCAGGAGTGTTGTCCAGCAGCACCCCGAGGTGCGGTTCGCTGCCCGCCGGCAGCAGATCCGCCAGGAGCGCGGCCCGTGCGGCAGCGCCCGAGGCGACCTGGTGATGGCTGAGGACGGTGTCCTCAGATCTCAGTCCGGGCCGGTGGTCGCCCCATTGGCGTTGTACGAGCTCCGCGACGGTGCCTGCGCTCCCCATGGCGCCGCACGGTAACTGACTACACGTCAGAATTGAACATCGGAGCAGGCGTAGAACGCGTTCGCCGTGTCCGCGATGGTCCAGACGCTCAGGATGATGTGCTTCCCGGTCTTCTGGGTGGGGATGGTGCCCTGCTGGGTCAGGGTCGCCGGGGGCTGCTTGCCGCCGTACGGCACCGTCATGAAGGGCTGCGGCTCCAGGTCGGCCCTGGTGAGGGGCTTGGTGGGGTCCCAGCCGTTCTTGGTGATGTAGTAGCGGAAGTCCGTCGTGGCGTGGCGCGCGGTGAACTGCCAGCGGAAGCTGAAGCCCTGCCCCGCGGTGACATTGATGGCGGGCCAGTTGCCGCCGCGCGGGTCGTCGAGCTGGGCGAACTCGGAGTGGCCGCCGGAGCAGATCTTGCCGTCGGCCGGACCTGCCGCCGGAAAGCCCTTGGGGCCCTCGACGCTCTGCGGCTCCCACTGGATGTTGCCGCAGCCCGTCACCGTGCCATTGGCACAGAGCTTCTGGCGGCTGATGGGGTTGTCGGTGTAGCCGTGGCTGCCGGCGCTGCTCGTCGCGAGCATCGAGACGCCCGCTACTGCCAGGCCGACTACGGCCGCGCTTGCCCTTTTACGCATTGCTGTCGCTCCTCAAGAACGTGGGGGAGGTTCCATGAGCCCTGCTGCGCGCATGTGCTGCGGTCTAGACCAAGCCTTAGATTATTGACGCGACATGAACATGTCCAGACCAATGGGAGTTGGATTCCGCTTCGCCGCCGGAGCGTCCCCCGAAGCCCTCAGGCGCCCTCCCCGCCACTGCGTCCGGTGTAGAAGGCCACCGTCAAGTCCTTGACCAGCGCCTTCCGTTCGTAGTCGTCCAGCTCCACGAGCCCCCTCGCGGTCAGCCGGTTGACAGTGTCGTCCACCGCGTCAACCACCGAAGTCAGCACACTGTCACGGTGCTTGGCGTCGATGGCGGCGATCCGGCGGCGCTGCATGGCCGCGGCGATCTCCGGTGCGTACTCGATTCCGGTCGGCTGCGCGGAGTACACCTCGATGCCGACGGGCTCGCAGTCCGCCTTCAGCATCCGGGTCAGCGCATCACCGACGGCCTCCGCGTTGCGCAGGGTGTGCGCGTCCTCGTGGAAGGCGTCGGCGGGCAGCTGCGAGAGGACCCGGGCCATCGCCGCCTCGACCTGCTCACGCAGATACGCTTCGTGGTCCGCGACCCCGAGCGTCGCCCGTGCGGTGTCCCTGATCCGCCAGACGACGAGGACGACGACACGCAGCGCCGTACCGTTGGCATCCACGGCGGGGAGCGGTTCGCTGCGCCAGTGCCGCAGGCGTACGTCGACCCGGCGGCGCAGCAGCAGCGGGCTGATCCACATCAGCCCGGTCCGCCGCACACTCCCGCGGTACCCGCCGAAGAGCGTCAGCACCCAGGCGTACCCGACCCGTCCGCGGCCCAGGCCGCCGAGCGCGAAGATCACCACCATCACCAGCACGGCGAGGGCCGCCCAGACGCCGGAACCGATCCCGTCGTACGGACGCGAGCCGATCCCGAACCGGGCGAGCGCGGCGGCGGGCAGCACGCCGGCCCACCAGAGGGCGGCGCCACCGGCAACGATCCCGGCCAGCCCGGCGAGCAGTGCCACCCAGCCGGGCAGCGCGGGCCCCGGCCGCTCGGCAAGCCGTGGATCACCGGCCGGCGCCGGCCGTGTCGAAGGCTGCACCTGCGGCCCCCTCGTCACGGGTGTCCGACGCACCCCCGCCGCCGGCTGGTCACCGTCGGCCCCCCGCCACATCACATCGGCGGGGAGCGCGGCCGCGTCGGTGTGCTCGGGGTTCTCACGGAAAAGCTGGTCTACGGGGATGGTGGCGGTGCGCTCATTGGCGATGACCGCGTGACGCCGCCCGGTCCTCCCCGGGGCGTCGCCGGACTGCTCGGCCCCGTCGCCCCCGGCGACGGGGCGGGAGTCGAAGACGGTGTCGGGAACAGCCCGGCTCGTGGACGGGGACGGAGGCAAGGGTGGGGACGGGGCGGCGGAACCGGGCCCGGTGCGGTGGTCGGTCAAGGCCGGGACGGGTGCGGCGTCCGGGACAGGTGCGGTACCCACGGCCGGGACCGATACCGAGGCCGAGGTCGCGCCGAGGGTCGCGGAGTCCACATCCTCACCCGGGACAAGGTCCAGCACAAGGTCGACCACCGAGTCGGGACCGGCACCCGGCTCCGCGTCCGGGGCGGCCCCCGAACCCGATGCCACCCCTGAGCGAGCACCGCTCCCCGGACCCAGAGCCGAACCCGAGCCCGCACCACTCCCCGGACCCAGAGCCGAACCCGAGCCCGCAGAGCCAGCACCGCCCCCCGGGCCCAGGGCCGTCTCCTCGCCCGGACCCCCCGCCCCGTCGCGCGCCTTCACCTGGTCCGGACCCCACACCCGCACCGGCATCTCTCCCTGCTCCCGCTTCCCTTCCCGTTCCCCCGCGTTCTCCGGGGCTCCGGAGCTGTCCGACACCGTGGATCCCATTTCCGCCTCCGTCATGTCCGTTTTGTCACGCGAAGAGTCGTCGCCAGGTCTCCGGGCCGGGGTAGCCGTCGGCCGCTCCGCCCCGCCAGCCCTGGGCCCGCTGGAAGGCCTCGACATTGCGCCGGTCCGCCTCGGTCCACCGGGGCCCCGGTCCCGACAGGTAGTGCTTGCCGTATCCCTTCTTCACCAACTGCTTGCCGAGCCTGTCGACATGGCTGTTTGACCGACCGGGCCGGAAATAGCCCCGCCCGGGGAACTTCGAAGCCGAGTTCGAATTGCCCTGGCCGTTCCCGCTCCCGGCGGCGGGGATGTCGCGACCGGTCCCGTTGGCCAGGTGGCGCCAGGTGTGGGGGCCGGGAATGCCGTCCGCTTCCTTGCCCTTCCAGCCCTGGGCCTTCTGGAACGCCTGGGTCGCGCGCCGGTCGGCGTCGCCCCAGCCCGGTCCGGGTCCGGCCTGGTAGAAGCGCTTGCCACCCCGGTCCATGAGCATCTTCCCGAGCCGGGTGACGTACATGTTGCTGGTGCCGGGGCCGAACTGCCCGGCGCCCGGGAACGCCTTCGTCGACAATCCGCCGCCGCTACCACTGCTGCCGCTGCTGCCGCTGCTGAGCGCCTTGTAGCGGTACGCGACGTACTTGCCGGAGTTGGTCCAGTACGCCATGGGCGTCGTCCGCTTGCGGGTGTGCGGCTTCGTCTGCTCGTACGCCGTGTAGTGGGTGTGCGTGTAGTCGGTCCAGCCGCCGAAGATCGTGACGTGCGAGCCCTTCGTGGGGTTGGCCGGATTGTGGAAGAGCAGGATGTCGCCGGGCTGCAGCTTCCCCCGCGCGATCTTCTTCCCGTACTTGGCGAGGCTGCCGGTCCACTCGTTGCCGGGCAGTTTCCAGGCCATCGACACATAGCCGGAGCAGTCCTGCCGGTAGCCGTCGGACCAGTACTTGCTCATGCTGTACGGAACCTGCGCGGACACCCACTTCTTCGCGCGGTTGATGATCGCGGCCCGGCTGGTCTTGCGCAATGTGGTCCCGGTGGACGAGGGCGGGCCCGAGGCCCCCGTACCCCGCAGCGGCCCCGGCCCACCCTGCGGACTGTCCGGATCCCCGCCGGCCGGGGCGAGCGAGTCGCCCTCGTCGGCCGGGGTCTCCGGGTACACCGACACCGTCGTCTCGTCCGTACGGGCGGCTCCGGTCGCCTCCGCCGCCCGGTCGCCCGGCGCGCTCGCCGCCTCGGCCACGCCGGTGCTCAGCACCACTCCGGCCGCGGCGACCAGCACCAGCGCGCGGCGCGCGCCATGTGCGGCCGGATGGCCTCCGTACCGCATGGGCAAGGCGCCGACGGCGATGCGCCGTTGTGCGGCGCACCCCGCACAGGTGCAGTCGCCGGCGGGTACGTACTCCTCGAAAGTCGGCACAGTCATGCGATTCCCCTCCGCACTCGTCAAGATCTTTGGGCGCGTCTGCAAGGGCGCCAGTGTCTCAACTCTCCTGACATATCGCATTTTGACGGACAGAAGAGAAAAAACGACCATCCGACAGGCCGTGATGGACGGGAAATGGTCAGGAGCACGCCTCACCTTCAGGTAGAGTTCTTCAGGTCAGCAGGCGCCGCTAGCTCAGTTGGTTAGAGCAGCTGACTCTTAATCAGCGGGTCCGGGGTTCGAGTCCCTGGCGGCGCACGCAGAGTCAAGGCCCCCTCACCACGCGTGAGGGGGCCTTGTTCGTTCAAGGGCCAGACCCCCGCATCGCCACCTCCACGGGGCCCTTGCGCGGCACACGGCTGCCACATAGTCACCATCTCGTCACTCAGAGACTCGAAGAGCCTTCGCATTACGCCTCCGCACACCCCTTCGGCAAGGGTTCCTCAAATCGCACGTATGACCGGTAACCCACCCTTTTCGCCCTTGCGATCGGGACCGGGGTCGGACAACCTGTCTAGGGGCCGTCAGCTCCAACCAGGCTGATGCGCCGTGCAGTTGGGGGATGCAGAGGGGGAAGTTCCGGTTGTCCGCTACGTGGGGTGGGGGCCCTGCTCGGGGGACAGATGTCGGGGAGGCATCAGACAGCCGGAAGGGTGCCGTTCCGTGTCTGAGCGGAAGGTCGCCCGCCATTGATGTCGTCCGCGGCGACCGACGGGGAATCGCCGTGGCCGAGACGACCGACCAGTGACGCACTGACCATGCGTGCAGGGGGATGGCCCATGACGTCGACGCCGACAGGCGCCCGGCAGCAGAACAACGACCCTTCCCGGACCACTCAGCTCCGGATACCGGCGCAGCCGAGGACCGGGGAACAACGGCGGCACCCGACGAATGCACTGCCGCGTTACGACTACGAGCATTACAGCCGGCTCGCCGGCCCACTGACCCGGCCCGATCCGGGCAGACCGTACCGGGTGCAGTACCGCTCGCTGATCTCGCAGGAGCCGCACAGAATCCGCGCGGCGCTCCTGCTGGGCGCCGCGCCCCTCGTCTCGCTCGGCCTGTTCGTCTGGCTCATGCAGCCGGATCACTGGACGCGGCGCGACCCGAATCTCAAGAACGGCACGCTGCTGGTCCTCGACATCGTGATGCTGGTCTCGATCGGCCTGATCGAGCTCTTCCGCACGCTGAACGTCCTGTCGAACGCGCACGCGACGCTGGTGGCGCGCGACCCGGTCCCGGTCGTACCGGAGACCGGCACCAAAGTCGCCTTCCTCACCTCCTTCGTCCCGGGCAAGGAGCCCCTGGAAATGGTGACGAAGACCCTGCAGGCCGCGGTCCGCATCCGGCACCGCGGGACGGTCCACGTCTGGCTGCTCGACGAGGGCGACGACCCGGCCGTGAAGGAGGTCTGCGCCGGGCTCGGGGTGCACCACTTCACCCGCAAGGGCGTCGCGCACTGGAACCGGGCCGAGGGTGCGTACCGCGCGAGGACCAAGCACGGCAACTACAACGCCTGGCTGGACGCGCACGGCGGCGCGTACGACTTCTTCGCCTCCGTCGATACCGATCACGTACCGCTGCCCAACTATCTGGAGCGGATGCTCGGCTACTTCCGCGACCCGGACGTCGGCTTCGTCATCGGCCCGCAGGTCTACGGCAACTACGACACGCTGGTCACCAAGGCCGCCGAGTCCCAGCAGTTCCTCTTCCACGCACTGATCCAGCGCGCGGGCAACCGCTACGGCGCCCCGATGTTCGTCGGCACCAGCAACGCGGTGCGGATCTCGGCCCTCAAGCAGATCGGCGGTCTGTACGACTCGATCACCGAGGACATGGCGACCGGCTTCGAGATGCACCGCGCCCGCAATCCGAGGACCGGCCGCAAGTGGCGCTCGGTCTACACCCCGGACGTGCTGGCCGTCGGCGAGGGCCCGACCGCGTGGACGGACTTCTTCACCCAGCAGCTCCGCTGGTCGCGGGGGACCTACGAGACGATCCTCAAGCAGTACTGGAAGGGCTTCTTCTCGCTCCCCGCGGGCAAGCTCTTCAACTACACCATGATGATCATCTTCTACCCGATGTCCGCCCTGAACTGGATCCTCGCGGCACTGAGTTGCGCACTGTTCCTGGGGACGGGCGCCTCGGGTGTGCAGATCGACCCGACGGTCTGGATGATGCTGTACGGCAATGCCTCGGCGCTCCAGATCGGCCTGTACGTCTGGAACCGGCGGCACAATGTCTCACCGCACGAGCCCGAGGGCTCCGGCGGCCTGGCCGGCATGATGATGTCCGCGCTCTGCGCCCCGGTCTACGCACGCTCGCTGCTGGATGCCGTGCTGCGCCGCAAGAGCTCGTTCGTGGTGACGCCCAAGGGCGACTCGTCCAGCCCGGACACCCTCTTCGGCACCTTCCGGATCCACCTCTTCTTCATCGTGGTATTCGGCGGCTCCATCGCCACCTCCTTCGTACGCGGACACAGTCATCCGGCGATGCTCACCTGGGCCGCCATGGCGATGCTGATTGCCGCGGCACCGATCCTCGGCCGGCAGTACACCGTCCGCACGGAGAAGCGGAAGCGCCGCACCACCCCGCCCCCGCAGCCGGCACACATACGGGCCGATCACGAGCGGGCCGACGGCGAACAGACCATGCAGACCGCTCTTGGGGGACGTGAACGATGAAGTACCGTCCGAGCCTCCGTACCCGCCGCATGGCGATCAGTACGGCGGTGATTCTGGCACTCTCGGGAGCGAACGGGCCGTGGGTGTACCGCTTCAGCAGCGAGCGCTACCACGAGTACAGGATCAACAAGCCGCACTACAAGGCCGCGAACGGTCACTGGGACTTCCTGGACATCCCTTCCGGGTACCGGATCAATACGATCCACGCGGCACTGCTGCACACCGGCAAGGTGCTGCTCGTCGCGGGCTCCGGCAACAACCGGAAGAACTTCGACGCGAAGAGTTTCCGGTCGGTGCTGTGGGACCCGAAGACCGATGGGTTCAAGGACATCCCCACGCCCAAGGACATGTTCTGCTCGGGTCACACCCAGCTGCCCGACGGCAAGCTGCTCATAGCCGGCGGCACCAGGCGTTACGAGAAGCTCAAGGGCGATGTCACCAAGGCCGGCGGCCTGATGATCGTCCACAACGAGGACCCGGACAAGCCGGTCACCCTGCCCGCGGGCACCCGGTTCACGGGCAGCGCGAACGGCAGGACGTTCGTCTCCAAGGATCCGGTGCTGGTCGAGAGGGCCACCAAGGTCTTCGACAGGAGGACCGGCGCGTTCCTGCGCAACGACGCCGGCCTCGGCAGGATCTATGTCGAGGCACAGAAATCCGGTGAGGAGTACGGGACGGGCGCCGAGGACAACTACCGGATCGCGGGCCTGACCGGCTCCGACGCGCGGAACGTATACGGGATCGCGCAGAAGCTCGCCCTCGACAAGAAGGACTTCCAGGGCATCCGGGAAGCCTTCGAGTTCGACCCGGTGGCGGAGAAGTACATCACCGTCGACCCGATGAACGAGGCGCGCTGGTACCCGACGCTGACCACCCTCCAGGACGGCAGGGTTCTCGCCCTCTCCGGGCTGGACGAGATCGGGCAGATCGTCCCCGGCAAGGACGAGATCTACGACCCGAAGACCAGGAAGTGGCAGTACACCGGCATCGTCCGGAGGTTCCCCACGTACCCCGCGGTCTTCCTGCTGAACGACGGGAAGCTCTTCTACTCCGGGTCGAACGCCGGATACGGCCCCGCCGATGTCGGCCGCGAGCCCGGCATCTGGGACCTGGCGACGAACAGTTTCAGGAAGATCCCCGGCATGGGCGACGCCGACGAGATGGAGACCTCGGCGACGGTACGGCTGCCCCCGGCCCAGGACGAGAAGTTCGTGGTCATCGGCGGTGGCGGGGTCGGCGAGTCCGACAGGTCGAGCGCGAAGTCACGTCTGGTCGACCTGAAGGACCCCGCCCCGAGGTTCCGGGACGGCGCCTCGCTGGGGGAAGGCACCCGTTATCCGAGCGCCTCCCTCCTCCCCGACGACTCGCTGCTGGTCACCGGCGGCTCCAACGACTACCGCGGGCGCGGCGGGTCCAATGTGCTGCAGGCCCGGCTGTACGACTCGAGGACGGACACGTACAGGCGGGTCGCCGACCCGGCGGTGGGCCGCAACTACCACTCGGGGTCCGTACTCCTCCCCGACGGCCGGGTCATGGTCTTCGGCTCGGACTCGCTCTACGCGGACCGGGCGAACACCCGGCCGGGCGTCTTCGAGCAGCGCATCGAGATCTACACGCCGCCGTATCTGTACCGCGGTTCGCGCCCGGAGCTGACGGCCGGGCCGAAGAGCATCCGACGTGGCGGTACGGGCAGGTTCACGACGGCGCACGGGGCGACGATCACCTCGGCGAAGCTGATGCGGCCGAGTGCGGTCACCCATGTCACGGACACCGACCAGCGGTCGGTGGCGCTGGGCCTGAAGAGGACGGCGGGCGGGATCACGGTGACGGTGCCGGGGAACCGGGCGTTGGTGCCGTCGGGGTGGTACATGCTGTTCGTGACGGATGACAGGGGGACGCCGTCCGAGGGGATGTGGGTCGAGGTGCCGTAGGCGCGGGTCCCCGAGGCGGGGCATCCGATGATTCGGGGCGCCCCGCACGGCGGCATCCGGTGAATCAGGGCGCCCCGCACGGCGGCATCCGGTGAATCAGGGCGCCCCGCACAGCGGCATCCGGTGAATCGGGGTGCCCCGCACCCTATTTCGTCGCCCGGGCCAGCCCCAGCGCGTACTCGGGCCACCAATCGCCCGCCTTCGGGCCGCCCTTGCACTCGCCGTCGGACTCGCCGGGCCGCTTGACCCAGAGGTATGCGTCGACCAGTTCATCACCCGTGTCGGTCGTCGGCGCCTGGCCGAGCGCGCGGCCGGGCGGGTTGCACCAGTTCTCCTCGGGCGCGCCCCCGCTGTACGGGCCGTTGCCGTTGCGGCTGGTGTCGATGACGAACGGCTTGTCGCCGACCTTCGCCGAGAGCTGCTTGCCGAACTCCGTACTGGCCGCCGTGGTCTGGAAGTTGGAGACGTTGACGGCGAATCCGTCGGCCGCTGCGATGCCCGCCCGCCGGAGCGGCTGGAAGAGCGCGTCGGGGGTGCGCCAGCCGGCGTTGCCGGCGTCCAGGTAGACGCGAGTGTCCGGCTGCTGCCCGAGCCGCTCGACGGCCCTCTTCAGCAGGTCGTACCGCTCCTCGTGCAACTCCTGCGGCGTGCACCCGTCGACCATGTGCAGCAGCGCGTCCGGCTCCAGGATCACCGTGGCGCGCCGGTCACCGATGCCCTTGGCGACGCCCTCCAGCCAGACCCGGTACGCATTGCCGTCGGCGGCGCCGCCCTTGGAGAACTGCCCGCAGTCGCGGTGCGGGATGTTGTAGAGAACCAGCAGCGCTTCCCGGCCGGTCTTCTCGGCCGCCTCCGTGAAGCCCTTCACCTCGGCCTCCGGATCGTCCGGGCCGATCCACTCGCCGACGGGCTGCCGCGCGATCTTCTCGATCAGGCCGGCGTTCTCCCCGTCGCCGTCCTTCGTGTACGCGGCGACCTGCCTGGCCGCGCTCCCGTCCGGGTTGACCCAGTACGGGTCGCTGCCCCGGGGACGCTGACCGATGGCACCGGCACTCTTCCCCGCACCGCCGGAGCCGGACGAGGAGGAGCATCCCGCGAGCAGCAGAGCGGCCCCGACCACGGCCACCGCACCCGCCCGCGCACCCGGCCGCGCCGTGCCCGACCGGCCGTTGTAGCTGCCGTACATCCACTCCCCCTCGGGTGCGACGGCGGTGCACTGCCGCGTCCCCTTCATCCTGGCACAGGGCTTCTGTCCGTTCACCCGGAAGCCGAGAGTGACCGCCTTCCGACGGTGCGTCAGAAGATCTCTGGGCCAAGGCGGTTCGCCGCCCTGGAATGTCGGGCACGGTCCGCCCCCTGACCTCCCGCGTCGGCGCCGGCCACTCCCGCACCCGTCCGCCGCGGCCGAGGACCGGCCCGGCCGGCGCCCCGGAGGAAGAGGACTGTCGGCCGGGCCGGATACGGCGTCGTCAGTCGCTGCCGTTCCCTGCGGACTTCTCGCCGGTGAGGTAGGCGGAGACGACCACATTCGCGTCGTACGAGCGCGCCGCCCGGTCGTAGGTGCCGCCGCAGGTGATCAGACGGAGTTCCGCGCGGCCGTTCTTGTGGGGGCCGTACGCCTTGTCGGCGTTGAAGCGTTCCCGGGTGAAGACCTGGACGTCGTCGATGGTGAATTCGGCGACCCTGCCGTCCGCGCGGGTCACCTCGACCTTGGCGCCGGGGCGGGCCGCGCTGAGCCCGTAGAAGACAGCCGGTTGGGTCTCGGTGTCGACGTGGCCGACGAAGAGGGCGGCGCCCTTCGCGCCGGGCTCGGTGCCGTTGCCGTACCAGCCGACGGTCCGGGGCGTGTCGAACGGCGGTGGTTCGATCGCCCCGTCCTTGTCCAGGCCGCGGGCGACCACCGGCGCGTCGATGCCGATCGACGGGACCTCGACCCGCTCCGGCGCGGCGCCCTCGATCGGGTCGTGCGGCGGGGGCAGCGGGACGCCGAGCGGGCGCCCGACCGCGGCGATGTCGCCGGTGGTCGGGGCGGAGCTGGCGCCGGAGCCGTCGGCGATGTCACGGCCCCAGAGCCACAGACCCATCAGCAGGACGGCCCAGGCCACTCCGGTGAGCAGCCGGCCGCGACCCTCGGGGTGGTCGGGGGCGGACACGTCAGTCCTCGGCCGGGCGGCGACGGCGCACGCTGCGGAACCCGACGGCGGCGGCCGCGACGGCGGCCAGGGCCAGACCGATCACCACATGCACGGCGCCGGGGCCGTTTTGATGGGCTTGTTTGTCGGTGAGGACGGCGGTGCCGCCGCCTCCCGCGCTGACCGGGGCGAGGGGCGTGGCCCGGTCGCGGTCGATGACGGTGACCCTGCCGGATGTCTTGGTGCCCTTGTCGTCCGTACAGACGATCTGGATGTCATGGTCGCCCGGGGAGGCGTCCGAGCTGATCCGGGCCTGCGCGAAGAGGCCCCCGTCCGCGGCGGGCGAGAAGCGCGCCTCCGAGACGAAGGCATCGGAAGTGCCCCTGGCCTCCTTGCCCCCGCAGGCGTCCAGTCTGAGGGCCACGTCACCGCCCGGGGCGGCGGAGGGCGGGGTCACCGAGAGTGTGGTGCGAGAGTCCGAGCCTGTCCGGCCGGACCCGGATTCGGCCAGCGCGGCGGAAGTCGGCACCAGGATCGCCGCGACGGCCGCGACGGCACAGAACGTGAGGGATATCGAACGCATCGTGAACCTCCTTAGGGAAGGTTCACGCCTGCTGCGGCATTTCGCATCCGCAGGAGCACAGGGGGCGGGGCGGGCAGGCAAGGCCCCCTCGGAACGTTTTCCCCCGCCCCCTCGGGCCGGTGCCCCGCCGGGCTCAGCTCACGTCGACGAGGTCGACCAGATCGGCGATGGAATCGACGACCGTGGACGGCCGGAAGGGGTACCTGTCGATATCCGCCATTGCGGTGAGACCGGTGAGGACCAGGAACGTCTGCATCCCCGCCTCCAGGCCGGCCAGCACATCGGTCTTCGAAGCTGTATGTACGAACCTCACCACGCACACATAAAACGTATACTTTGGCACGATCTTGAAGGCAACACTGGCGGGGACAGACATGCTCGCAGTAGGTGGATACGCCCGAATCTCAGACATCGGGCAGATAGGTGACGGGCGCGACGGCCGAGAGGGAGTCGTCCGCCAGCGCGAAGACGTGTACGACTTGGCTCAGCTCAAGCGCGTCAACGTGCACCGCGTCTACGAGGACAACGACACCTCCGCCTACAAGCGCCGCGTGAAGCGCAAGGACTTCGAGGAGATGGTCCTCGACCTTCAGAACGGCGTGATCAGCGGCATCCTGGCCTACAACATCGACCGCATCGCCCGCCAGCCGCGCGACCTTGAACGTCTCATCGACATCTACGAGCAGGCCCGTCGGCCCATGGTCTTCGGTACCACCGCAGGTGACTATGACCTGACGACCGGAGACGGGCGTTTCCAGGCCCGCATCTACGTGACCATCGCCAACAAGTACTCCGCGGATGCCGCCCGCCGAGTCGCCCGGCAGAAGCTGGCCGAGGCCACGGACGGGAAGCCGCACAAGGGGCAGCGGGCTTTCGGCTGGAAGGACGTAGAGCACGTCGACGAGTGGGAAGCCGAGCTTCTCCGGAAGGCCCGCAGGGACGTGGTCAAGGGCAAGACGATCGCCACTCTCCATGAGGAGTGGACGGAACTGGGTGTGCGCGGCCCCCAGACTCCCCCCGGCAAGACGATCGGGTACACCAGCGTGAAGTACGTGCTGAGGAACCCTCGCTTGTGCGGGTACCGCGCCTACATCCCGCAGGAAGTTCGCGAGAGGTCCGGCCGCGTGGACCCCACCGAATACCTGGTCGAGCGTACGGACGGCACACCGGTCATCGGGCAGTGGGAGACGATCTTCACGCCTGCGGAGTGGCGGGAACTGATCGATGTACTGGACGCCCGGAAGAACACCGGCAGGGGCCGCAAGACTGGGACCACGGTCACGAAGCGGCTGCTCACTGGCATCGCCCGCTGTGCGAAGTGTGGAACCGGCCTGCAATCCGCCATGTACGCGAAGGGCACTCCCAGCTACGAGAAGTACGGGTACTACTACCTGTGCAAGAAGGCGAGCGGCGGGTGCGGAAAGCTGTCCCGCAGCGGTCCCCCCGTCGATGACTACGTAGAGAAGGCCCTTCTCGGCAACCTCAAGAAGCAGGCTCGCAATGTACAGCCCGCTGAAGAGGAAGACCCCGAGTTGGTCAAGGCCAGGAAGACATTGGAGCAGATCGAGGCGGACAAAGCCGAGGCTCGACAGCTTCGGGCGGACGACCTGCTCTCTCTCGGCGAGTTCGCCCGCGAGATCCGCCGCCTGGAGGACAAGGAGCGGGAGACGAAGGGAAAGGCCTCGGCGCTTTCGGGGACTCCCGCCCGAGCAGGCTCCGCGGCCGGTCGCATCGTCCGCGAATGGGAGGGCTACACCGCGGACATGAAGCGGCAGGAAATCATGAGGAGTATCGAATCTGTGGTGATCAGCGGAGCAGGTAAGGGCGGCGCACAGCGCGGAGTGTTCCGCCCGGAACTCCTTGAGATCGTGTGGAAGTAGCCCGTGTACCAACGACTACCGTCCGCACGAGTGGGACACCCGAGCCGGCACCTCGAACTCGCCATCCCCAAGCCGAGGCAGGGCAGTTGCTTCCCTCACTGGCCGTGTACGCGAACCGCGCTGGTGGACGCGGATTTGAGAGCAGGCACGGTTCCCCTCTGGGCGGCGGAGCGGGGTTACTCCTTATGCATAAACATGCATTGCAGGCGATCTTCGGGCAAGTTGCCCCTTACTTATGCATAGGGAACCCATGAACGAAAGGGTATGTTTCCCCCTGCGACCGGTCCGGGCTGCGAGACGTTCAGGCTCTGAGTGCGACGAGTGAATAGCATGGTCACCCCGTGAGTCCTCGTATGGCAGGAGCCGCACCCATGACAGATCACAAGCCCATCGATTCGTGGCTCACCGACATGGACGGGGTGCTGATGCACGAAGGCGTGCCGATCCCTGGCGCGGATGCCTTCATCAAGAAGCTCCGGGATTCGGGCAAGCCATTCCTCGTGCTGACGAACAACTCGATCTACACGGCCCGAGACCTGCATGTACGACTCAGCCGGATCGGCCTCGACGTACCGATTGAGAACATCTGGACCTCGGCCCTGGCCACCGCCAAGTTCTTGGACAGTCAGCACCCTGGCGGCACGGCGTACGTCATCGGAGAGGCCGGGCTCACCACCGCCTTGCATGAGGCCGGGTACGTGCTGACCGACGCCGAGCCCGATTTCGTGATCTTGGGTGAGACTCGGACTTACTCGTTCGAGGCCCTGACGAAGGCCATCCGGTTGATAAACAACGGTGCCCGCTTCAT
Source organism: Streptomyces sp. NPDC088246 (assembly GCF_044741025.1). NCBI lineage: Bacteria > Bacillati > Actinomycetota > Actinomycetes > Kitasatosporales > Streptomycetaceae > Streptomyces > Streptomyces sp. NPDC088246. The sequence goes on along the minus strand of NZ_JBIURV010000001.1, from coordinate 199,936 downwards.
CGCCACCAACCCCGACAACACCGGACCCTCGCCCGAGGGGGCGTTGCCTGCCACTGGTTCCGTTGCCGCGTTGATCACGAAGGCGACCGGCAAGGAGCCGTACTTCGTCGGCAAGCCCAACCCGCTGATGATGCGCAGTGCGCTGAACACGATCGGTGCGCACTCCGAGAGCAGCGCCATGATCGGTGACCGGATGGACACGGATGTGTTGGCCGGGCTGGAGGCCGGGATGGACACCTTCCTGGTGCTCACCGGGCTGACGGCCAAGGCCGACATCGAGCGCTACCCGTACCGGCCGACGAAGGTCGTGGACTCGATCGCGGACCTCGTCGACCTCGTCTGAGTGGCGGTCCGGCACTCCGCCCCGCAGCGGAGTGTCAGGCAGCCAGAATAAGACGTTCGGGGGCCCTGAGAACGGCGTTTCCGCAGCTCAGGGCCATACATCCTTTGTGTCGGTGAGCCGGGATGAGATCGGCTTGCGCTCTGCCATGTGGGACTCCTGCCGTACGCCGTGTGCGGGGACGCCGGCGGCACCGCCTCCAGGATGGTCCAGACCCGTTACCTTTGCGCGATGATCCGCCGAAGTCGCTTTTCCTCGAGGTGAATCGCCGGCCGGCGGTCAGCTGCCGGTGGCCGACTTCCAGGCCTCGACGTACGTGTCCAGATTGGTGCCGATGTCCGACCAGTCGGGCTCGAAGATCTCCACGCCGTCCATCAGCTTGGCGAGCTCGATGGCGTTGGCGTCGGTGGCCTCGACGTCCTTGCGGGCCGAGAAGCCGCCGCCGACCGCGCTGACGTCCTTCTGCGCCTGCTCGGAGAGCATGAAGTCGAGCAGCTTCTTGCCGTTGGCGCTGTGCGGGGCCTTGTCGACCAGGCCGGCCGCGTACGGCAGGGCGAAGGTGGTGGGCTTGCCGCCCTCCCTCGCGGGGAACCAGATGCCGAGGTTCGGCATGTCCTTGGACTGTGCGTAGTTCATCTGGACGTCGCCGTTGGCGGCGAGCAGTTCGCCCTTGTCGACCTTGGGAGCGAGCTTGCCGGTGGAGGCGGACGGGCCGACGTTGTTCGCCTGCAGCTTCTTCAGGTACTCCATCGCCGGCTCCTTGCCGCCGAAGTCGTGCATCGCCTTGATCAGTACGGCCGTGCCGTCACCGGCGACTCCGGGGGTGGAGTACTGGATCTTGTTCTTGAACTTTCCGTCGAGCAGTTCCTCCCAGGTGGTGGGGGCCGACTTCAGCTCCTTCTTGTTGTGGATGAAGCCGAAGTAGTTGTTGACGACGGAGGTCCACTTGGAGTCGGACGCCTTGTCGGCGCCGTCGACCTTGTCGGAGCCGGCCGGTGCGTACGCCGTCAGGAGGCCCTTGCTGTCGGCCTGCTGGATGAACGGCGGCAGGGTGACCAGCACATCGGCCTGGGTGTTGGACTTCTCGCGGGCGGCACGCTGCACCATCTCGCCGGAGCCGCCCTCCACGTACTTGACCTTGATGCCGGTCTTCTTCTCGAAGTCCTTGAAGACCTTGTCGTACCAGCCGTCGCCGTTCCCGCCCTTGAGGCCGTCCGCGCTGTAGACGGTGACGACCTTCTCGTCGGAGGCGGCCGAGGAGCCGCCGCAGGCGGAGAGGGTGGCGGCGAGGGCGAGGCAGCCGGTGACGGCGGCTACGGGCTTGAGGTGGTTCTTGCGCATGGCGGTCGTATCTCCTGGATGTCGGCCGGAAACCGGCCGGAGTCGGTACGGGGGTGTCGGCCGATCCATGGATCGACGGATCAGCGGTACGAGGCCCTGGTACGGATTCGGGCGACGCCGAGCAGCACGAGCAGCGTCGTTCCCATCAGGACCACGGCGACGGCCGCTCCGGTGAACAGCGAGCCACGGTCGGTGGCCGCGAAGATCTGCACCGGGAGCGGTGTCCAGTCCGGCGGGTAGAGCATCATCGTGGCGCTCAACTCACCCATGGACAGCGCGAAGCAGAGCCCTGCGGCCGCCGTGAGGGCCGGCAGCAGGAGCGGCAGCTTGATGCGCCACAGGACGTACGAGGGCCGGGCGCCGAGACTGGCCGCCGCCTGTTCGTACATCGGGTCAAGACGCACTATTGCCGCCGAAACCGACGAATAGGCGAACGCCGTGACAAGAATCGTGTGCGCCAGGATCACGATCCAGCGCGTCCCGTTCAGCAGCATCGGCGGCTTGCTGAACGCGACGAGCACGGCGAGGCCGACGACGACCGACGGCACGGCGACCGGCAACATGAACAACGCGTCGAGGAACCTCCTGCCGCGCCTGCGCAGCGAGGCGGCGGCGAGCGCGGCCCAGGAGCCGACGGCGAGGGCGAGCAGACTGGCGCTGACGGCGGTGATCAGGCTGGTGGTCAGGGCCTGGAGGGAGTCGCCGCCGGTCGCGGCCGCGTAGTGCTCGGTGGTCGGGCCCGAGGGGAGGGCGCCGGACCAGTTGGTGGTGAACGACGCGGCGAGGACGACCAGCAGCGGCACCGCGAACAGCGGGACGAAGAGCACGAAGAACACGGCCCAGGCGGCCCACTTCCCCGTTCGGCTATGCACCAACACGGCGGCTCACCATCCGGTACAGGCTGTAGAGACCCACGGAGATCGCGATGTTGACGACGGCGACGACACAGGCGGACGGGTAGTCGGACTCCAGGATCGCCTTGCTGTAGACGAGCATCGGCAGGGTCGTGACCCCTTTCGCACCGGTGAACAGCACGATGCCGAACTCGTTGAGACACATCACGAGGACGAGGCTGCCGCCCGCGGCGAGCGCGGGGAGCGCCTCGGGGAGGATCACCTGCCGCACGATCCGGGCCGGCCTGGCGCCCAGCGAGGACGCCACCTCCAGCTGCGCGGTGTCGAGCTGCGAGAACGCGGCGAGCAGCGGACGCATCACGAACGGGGTGAAGTACGTGACCTCGGCGAGCAGCACACCCCACGGGGTGGTGAGGAAGTCGAAGGGCCCGTTCGATGCCCCGGTGACGTCCGTCCACAGGCCGTTGGCCATGCCGGCATTGCCGTAGATGAACAGCAGGGCGAGCGTGATCAGGAACGACGGGAAGGAGAGGAAGACGTCGATGAACTTGGCGACCGCCCTGCCTCCGGGGAACGGCACGAACGCGATGACCATGGCCAGGACGAAGCCCAGCACCAGACATCCGACGGTCGAACCGACTGCCAGCCACACGGTGGTCGTCAGCGCGGAGCGGAACGACTCGGAGGCGAACACGTCACCGTACGGGGCGAGCGAGGTGCCGCCCTCGTCCGGGCTGACGGACTGCTGAACGACGAGGGCCAGCGGGTAGAGGAAGACGAGCGCGAGGACGGCGACGGGCGGCAGCGCCCAGACGAAGCGGGGGATCCGGCGGTCGCCCGCACCCCGGTCCGGGCCCTCGATGGGCTTGCGCGGGCCGGCGATCGAGCCCGTCCGCCGCCTGAGGACGGACCGGCTGTCCGACGGTCCCGGGCGGACGTCCGCGGTCAGCGCGCTAGGCATGCGCCCCTCCCCCGGTTCCCGGTGCCGTGCCCGCAGGCAGCAGCACCGCGTCCTCCGCGGCGAAGTGCAGCGTCACCGTGTCACCGAGCGCCGGCGTCTCACGCAGCTCGCGGAGGTCCGCCTTGACCCGGTGCCCGTCGACGTCGACGTACAGCCGGTGGGTGGAGCCCCGCCACTGCACCTCGGCGATCGTGCCGCTCAGCGCGTTGGGCCCGTCGCCGAGCCCGACCAGATGGGGCCGGACGCACAGGGTGGCGGTGGCACCGCCGGCCGCTTCGCCGGTCGGTACGTCGAGCGCGCGCCCCGCGAAGTCGACGGTGTCGGCGCCGTCGGCGACGGTGACCGGCAGCAGATTCGCGTTGCCGACGAACGATGCGGTGAACTCCGTACGCGGACGGCGGTACAGCTCCTGCGGAGTGCCGCAGTCCTGCAGCCGCGCCTTGTCCATGACCGCGATCCGGTCGGCGAGGGTGAGCGCCTCGACCTGGTCGTGGGTGACGTACAGGATGGAGACGTCCGGCAACTCCCGGTGCAGTCGAGCCAGTTCGGCGAGCATTCCGGAGCGCAGCTGGGCGTCGAGCGCGGAGAGCGGTTCGTCGAGCAGGAGCACGCCGGGGCGGATGGCGAGCGCGCGGGCGATGGCGACGCGCTGTTGCTGGCCGCCGGAGAGTTCGCGCGGGTAGCGCTCGGCGTAGGCGGCCATGCCGACGAGTTCGAGGGCCTCGGCGACCCGCTCGGGGATCTCCGCCTTCGCCGCCTTGCGGGCCTTGAGTCCGAAGGCGACGTTGTCCTGGACCCGCATGTGCGGGAAGAGGGCGTACTGCTGGACGACCATGCCGATGCCGCGTTTGTGCGGCGGCAGCCCGGTGACATCTCGGTCGCCGAGGTACACCCGGCCCGAGGCGGGCTGCACGAATCCGGCGACGGCGCGCAGGGCGGTGGTCTTGCCGGACCCGGAGGGCCCGAGCAGCGCCATGACCTCGCCGGGTTCGACGGTCAGATCGAGCCGGTCGAGGACGGTGTTCCCGCCGTAGGCGACGCTGACCTGATCGAAACGGATCCCGCCGGTGGCCCCGCCGGTCATGCTTCCGCCCGGGCGACGAGGTCCGGCAGCTCGGCGACCGAACGCAGGACGTGAGTGGCCCCGTTGCGGGTCAGCTGGTCCTTGTCGTGTGCGCCGGTCAGCACGCCCGCGACGATCCCGGCCCCGGAGCGGATGCCGCTGAGCATGTCGTACGAGGTGTCCCCGGCGACCACGGTCTGCTGGACGCCGTCCACCGCACCGGTGCGCAGGAAGGCGGCGAGGACCATGTCCGGGTGGGGGCGCCCGCGCCCGCCCGCGTCGGCGGGGCACAGGGTCAGGTCGGCCAGGTCCTGCCAGCCGAGTGCGGCGAGGATCGCGTCCTGGGTGACGCGCGCGAACCCGGTGGTGAGGACCACTGTGCGGCCGGCCGCCTTCAGCTCCTCGATCGCCGCGCGTGCGCCGGGGACGGGCGCGATACGGCCGCCGCCGACCAGCTCCATGTACGCCTCCTCGAAGGCGGTGTTGGCCTGCTGGGCCCGGTCCTCGTCACCGAAGAGGTGGCGGAAGACGGAGATCTTGGACTCGCCCATGGTGGCGCGTACGTAGTCGAGCTTCCCGGCGTGGTCGGCGGAGCCGGGCGCCACGCCGAGGCGCTGGGCCGCGGCGGAGAAGGCCTGCTCGACGAGGCCGCCGTCGGCGACGGTGGTGCCGGCCATGTCGAGCACGATCAGGTCGAGGGGATTCTGCGAAGTCAACTTCTTCACCAGCCCAGTTCGTCGGCGGTCGTTTCGGCGATTGCGGGTGAGCAGGTCATGCCGCGGCCGCCCGGTCCGGTGACCAGCCAGACGCCGTCTCGCACCTGCCGGCGGTGGACGACCCGGCCGGCGTCGGTGCACTGGGCGTAAACCCCGGCCCAGCGGTGGCGGATCCTCGGCAGCGGGCGGCCGAGGAGGGATTCGACGACTCCGGTGAGGTGCTCGTACGGCTCCTCGACGGTGTCGAAGGAGAAGGGGTGCTCGTACTCGTGGGTGTCGCCGATGGTCAGTCCGCCGTCGCGGCGCTGCACCATCAGGAGCTGCATCCTGTGCTCGGCGGCGGTCGGCGCCTGTGCCTGCCGGGCGTTGAGGGTGTCCAGCGCCTCGCTCCGGTACGCCGGGTAGTAGCGGAAGCTGTCGGCGTCGGCGACGGAGGTGGTGAGCGGCTCGCCGAGCGGGTCGGTCTGCATCATCTGGAGGCGTACGCGGCGCACGGGCAGATCGGGGCCGGCCAGTTCGCGGACGAGTCCGCCGAGCCAGGCTCCGGTGGCCAGGATCACGGCGTCACCGGTGTGCACATCGCCGTGGTCGTCGCGGACGGAGGCGGTACCCCTCACCTCGCGGACCTCACGCCCACCGAGGTACGTATACCGCCCGGACTTCAGCAGCTCCTGCTTCAGTGCCAGTTGGGCGGTGCGTGGCTCGACCGCCGCATCCCGCTCGCACCAGAGGGCGGCGGTGAAGCCGCCGCGCAGCGCGGGGTTGATCGCTCGGGCCTCGTCGGCGGTGAGCAGCTTGTAGCCGCGGGCCGCCGCGTCGGGGCGGGCGACGGCCGCCTCTGCCACGGCGGTCTCCAGCTCGGTGCGGAGCGGGGTCAGCGAGCCGCAGGGCCGGAAACCGAGGCCGGGGACCCGGGCCCCGATGCCTTCCCACAACTCACGGGCGCGAAGTGCGGTCTCCAGCTCCTCGCCACCGGCCCGGCCGCTGACCCATATCTGTCCGAAATTGCGGAGCGATGCCCCGCGCGCCTCGCTCTCTCGCTCGATCTGTACGACCTCGTGGCCGCGGTTCACTGCGTGCCAGGCGTGCATGGTTCCCACCACGCCGGCTCCTACGACGATGACTCTCACGACGGCTACGCTCCTCGGGGCCGGTGACCCGTACGGATCGGTACGGCAACGGGAGGGTGAACCGAGCCCCAAGCTTGGACTAGACCCGTTACATTTCCGTTATCATGATGAGTCGATCGGCGGCTGCCGTGTCCAGGGTCGTTCAGCGTCCGCCCTGCGCGCCCAGGTGTGCGGTGAAGGAGAATCTGTCCCCGCGGAAAAGGGTCCGTACGCGCTCCAGCGGCTTCCCGTCCGTATCGCGCGAGATCCGGTGGATCAGCAGCATGGGCAGTGCGGGCGGCGTGCCGATGAGCAGCGCCTCTCGCGGCGTCGCGAGCACGGTCTCGATCCGCTCGTCCGCATCGCCGAAGGAGATCCCGAGCCGGTCGCGGAGGTAGGCGTAGAAGGACGAGTCGGGGTCGAATCCCTTGTCGAGATCCGGTACGCGGGCGACGGAGACGTACGTGCTCTCCAGGCCGACCCGGTCGTCGTCGGCGAGCAGCACCCGCTCCAGGTGCCAGACCGGTTCGCCGCTCCCCACCCCGATGTCGGTGGCCAGCGCCTCGGGGCAGGGGAACCGCTCCAGACCGATGAGGTGACGGCCGGGGGTGCGGCCCTGGCGGCGTACGCCTTCCGTATAGCTCGCCAACGAGAGCGGCTGCTCCAGCTTGGGGCCCGCGACGACGGTGCCGCGCCCCTGGCGGGCGAGCCGCCCCTCCAGCAGGAGTTCGCGCAGCGCCTGGCGCACTGTCTCGCGCGAGACTTCGTAGCGCTCGGCCAGATCGCGTTCGGTGGGCAGTATGCCGCCCTCGCCCAACTCCTCTATGAGGAGGGATACACGAGCCTTGACCGCGTAGTACTTGGGGATACGGCCGTGCTCCGGGATGCCGGAACGGATGGGTGCGCCAGGTGTCTGGTCGTACGGGTAGTCCACGGCCCGATGGTGGCAGACGGACATGAACACCCGTGAACGCCCAGGCGCGGACGGGCCTGACGACGGGTGCGGAAGGGGCGGTTCAGGGGCGGGGGCTGCGGCGCAGGCGGCGGGACCAGACCACCGTGGCCCCGCCGCCGATCAGGAACCCGGCAACGGTGATGCCGGGGTACGGAACAGTGGCCGGGCCGGTTGCGGCCAGCTCGGGAAGGTAGCTGTCGGCAGGGGTCCGGCCGGGTGCGAGCGGCCGCGGAGCGTCACCGGCACCGGTGGTGTCACCGGTACCGGCGCTGTCGGCGGCGTGACCGGTGCCGGCGGTGTCGGCGGCGTGACCGGTACCGGCGGTGTCGGCGGCGCGACCGGTACCGGCGGTGTCGGCGGTGGCGCTGGGCCTGGCTTCGTCGGGCAGGGTGTCGCGGGGAGTGTCGCCGACCTTCCCGGTCCCGCCGATCTCCCCCGTCCTGCCGCCCTCCCCTGTCTTGCCGACCTCGCCCGTCCCGCCAACCTCCCCCGTCCTGCCAGCCTTGCCAGTCCTGCCGGCCTCTCCCGTCCCACCGACCTCCCCCGTCCTGCTGACCTCCCCCGTCCCACCGACCTCCCCCGTCCCACCGACCTCCCCGGTCTCGCCGGTCTCGCCGATCTCTCCGGTCTCGCCGCTGTCGTCGACGACGGCAAAGGGGTATTCGCCGGACTCGCCGACCCAGGACCCGTCGTCCTTCCCGGTCCCGCCGCTCGCTGCGGGCTGCCGCTGGACGATCGCGGCATTGGCGGTCATCCGGCCCGGGCTGGTGTCCGAGGAGAACGCCATCCGGACCTCGACGGTGACGGTACGGCCCGCGGGGATGGTGAAGCCCTCGAAGGAGTCGGCGCCGTCGCCGCCGAAGACGCCGATGTGTTCGTCCTGGTCGGTGGTCTCCCAGGTGACGCGGTGCTCCACATCGGGACGGCTCGGCTCGGAGAACTCCAGCTGGATCTGGTCGGAGGTCAGCTTCCGGTCCTCGTCGGTGAGAACCAGCACAGGATGGATGGCCCGGCACGACTCGGTGGTGGTGTTGGTGAGGTCCAGGAACCAGGTTCCGTAGCCGCCGCCGGATGCGTAGGTGTCCGGGCCGCCGTGGATACGGGTGCTGATCGGGAAATCGCTCGCCTCGGGATCACCGCAGGTGGGCTGCTGGTCGGCGGTGGCGGAGTCCGGCTTCGAAACCGGGGTGGCCGAAGGTACGGCGGAGGCGGGTGTGGCGGATGTTCCACCGAGGACGGCGGGAACCACACTCGCCGCCGCCAGCCCGAGCGCGAGCCCGTGCCGCGTCCGCCCGGGGAGCGCGTGCGGGGGCGAGGGGGGACGCGCGGAGGCGGCGGATACGGGGATGGAGGCGGCGGAGGACAGCGGGATGGATACAGGACCGGCCGCGGAGATGGACGCAGGGGTGGAAGTGGAAGGTCTGCCGGACGGGGGCGGTGTGGGGGGCATGTGGGGGGCACCCTTCGCTGCTCGCGAGACGGTCGGCTCGCCCCGTGCGCCGGAGTTCACCGGCTCTGGGCCGCGACGCTGCCACGCGCGCGCGAGGCGACCGGCACCGACATGCCGGAGGGCCGCCCGGCCGGCGGCCCGCAACCGCTCGATCAGCTCAGTTGTGCCCCGCGTCCGCGCTTCTGCCCTCGGCCGCCGGGCGGCCACGGGACCGGAGCCGAACCCGCCGCCCTCAGCCGCCGGGCGACCACAGGACCGGAGCCGAACCCGCCGCCCTCAGCCGCCGGGCGACCACAGGACCGGAGCCGAACCCGCCGCCCTCAGCCGCCGGGCGACCACGGGACCAGGACCGCGCCTCCGTCCGCACCCGCGACGTCCGCACCCGCGACCCGCCCGAACAGCGGGGCCAGGACCAGCTGCGCGGCCCCCTCCGCGACCGGCCGGTCCCCTCCCCCGGCGGCGGTGACCGGCACGGGCGCGTCGATGCCGCCCAGCCGGGCGCGCTCGTCGATCACGGCGCGGACGCCTCGTACGTACGCATCGGGGTCGGCGGCGACGGTACGGCCGCCCAGCATGACCCGGTCGATGTCGAGCAGCCCGACGAGGTTGGCGGCGCCGGTACCCAGCACCCGTGCGGCCTCCGCGACATCACCGCGGGCGACGGCGGCGAGGCAGAGCGCCTCGATGCAACCGCGCCCCCCGCAGCTGCACACCGGCCCGTCCAGCTGGACGGTCTGGTGCCCGAACTCACCGGCCCCGGTACGGGCCCCGCGATGCAGCCCCCCGCCCAGGACCAGCCCGGCGCCGAGCCCGGTCCCGAGGTGCAGATACGCGAAGTCGCCCGCGCCCGCCGCGCGCAGGGCGAGGCCCAGGGCCGCGGCGTTGGTGTCCTTGTCGACGACGACGGGCAGCCCGGTCCTCGCCGCGAGCGCGTCCCGCAACGGATACCCGTCCCACTGCGGGAACCCGGTGACGCGGTGCAGCACCCCGCCCCGGTGGTCGAGCGGCCCCGGCACCGCCACGCCGACCCCGAGCACCGGCAACTCCACGGGCTGCGCGCCCCCGTCCCGTACCGCCGCGACCGCGTACGCCGCCACCGCGACCACCTCGTCCGCCGGGGCGCCGAAGTCCAGCGGGGCGGTACGGCTGGCGGCAACCGCGCCGGCCAGGTCGACGAGCACCACCGTCAGCTCGTCGCGGTCCAGGTGCATGCCGACCGCGTACCCGGCGTCCGGCACCAGCCGCAGCACGGTGCGCGGCTTGCCCCCGGTGGAGGCCCGGTGACCCGCATCGGTCGCCAGGCCCTCGGCGCGCAGCCGGGCGGTGATCTTACTGACGGCCTGCGGCGTGAGCCCCGTACGCTCGGCGAGTTCGAGCCTGCTGATGCCGCGCTCGCCCGCCACCCGCAGCAGATCCAGCACCAACGCCGCATTGTGGCTGCGCAGCGTCGGCAGGTTCGCGCCGCTATTACTCCTGTTCACAGCCCCATTGTCCCTGTCGCTTGCACTTTGGCAACAGCGTTGCTTAAGTGGCAGGCATGACTGGCAACTGGACTCACGAGACGCCCGGGCTGTCCGAGACCCGCCTGCGCGTCGGACTCGTCGGCTACGGCCTGGCGGGTTCCGTCTTCCACGCCCCGCTGATCGCCGCGACCGAGGGCCTCGTCCTCGACACGGTCGTCACCTCGAACGAGGAGCGGCAGGCGCAGGCGCGCGCCGAGTTCCCCGACGTACGGTTCGCCGCGTCGCCGGAGGAGCTGTGGGGGCGCGCGGACGAACTCGATCTGATCGTGATCGCGTCGCCGAACAGGACCCATGTCCCGATCGCGACCGCCGCGATCGAGGCCGGTCTGCCGGTCGTCGTGGACAAGCCGATCGCCGGTACGGCCGCCGAGGCGCGGGAGCTCGCGGCCCTCGCCGAGGAGCGCGGGCTGCTGCTCTCGGTCTTCCAGAACCGCCGCTGGGACAATGACTTCCTCACTCTCGCCCGCCTGGTCGCGGACGGTGAGCTGGGGGACGTACAGCGCTTCGAGTCCCGTTTCGAGCGGTGGCGCCCGCAGCCGAAGGGCGGCTGGCGCGAGTCGGGCGACCCCCAGGAGATCGGCGGGCTGCTGTACGACCTGGGCAGCCATGTCGTCGACCAGGCGCTCGTCCTGTTCGGACCGGCGGTACAGGTGTACGCGGAGTCCGATGTACGCCGCCCGGGCGCCGCCGCCGACGACGACACGTTTCTCGCGATCACCCATGCGAACGGGGTCCGCTCGCATCTGTACGTCAGCGCCACCACGGCCCAGCTCGGCCCGCGCTTCCGGGTGCTCGGCTCGGCCGCGGGCTATGTGAAGTACGGCCTCGACCCGCAGGAGGCCGACCTGCGCGCGGGCGCGCGTCCGACGGCGAACCGGCCGTGGGGCGAGGAGCCCGAGGAGCTGTGGGGCCGGATCGGCTCGGGCGAGTCCCCGCTGACCGGCGGCGGCGCCCCGGTCCGCACGCTGCCGGGCGACTACCCCGCGTACTACGCGGCGGTCACCGACGCACTGCGCGGAAAGGGTGACAATCCAGTGACCGCCCTCCAGGCCGCCGCTGCCCTGGACGTACTGGAGGCCGCGCGCCGCTCGGCCCGCGAGGGCGTCACCGTGCCCCTGCCCGCCGTAACCCCGTCCGCCTCCGCCGATACCGACACCGAGGAGCAGACCCCATGAACCCCACCGCTCCGACCATCTCCGAACTCATCGCTCAGGAACGCCGACTGACGCTGCCGCATTTCAGCTACGACGATGCGTACGCGCTCGGCGGCCTGCTCGTCTCGATGGCCCGGGAAAGGCACGCCCCGGTCGCCATCGACATCCGCCGCGGCGCACAGCAGCTGTTCCATGCCGCGCTGCCGGGATCGAGCGCGGACAACGACGCCTGGATCGACCGCAAGCGCAGGGTCGTTGAACGGTACGGCGAGAGCTCGTACCTGGTCGGATCCCGGTTCCGGTCGAAGGGGACGACCTTCGACGAGTCCTCGCGCCTGGACCCGGACACGTACGCCGCGCACGGCGGTTCGTTCCCGATCGCGGTCGAGGGCGCGGGCGTCATCGGCTCGGTGACGGTCTCGGGCCTGCCCCAGGCGGAGGACCACGCCCTGGTGGTCGAGGCGCTGGAACAGTTCGCGACGACGATCGGCGCGTGACGGGAAAGGAGGGGTGGGGCGCCGCCGACGCGGCACCCCACCCCTCCGATCTGTCAAGGCGGTCATCCCGGAGAAGAAAGACCGGGCCGCCAACCGCAAGAAGAAGGGCTCCACCGGCGGCCTGCCCCGTCCTCCTCGGCTTCGCCGCCCTGGCCATCCGCGGCCGCGTGAAACGCTGAGCACCGGCACGTCCCGGCAGGAGTCGGGGCATGATGCTGTTGAGCACCACCATCAGAGGCGGGACAAATGGCGAGCGCACCCGACTACAGCCACGGCATCGACTCCGAACGCGCCCTCAAATACGCCGTCCAGCACATCCGCGGGGACCGTGTTCAGATCATCGAGGGGATCATCGAGCCCGTGTCACCGACCTGGGACCACGAACGCGCCGCCCGAGTAGTGCGCCGGCAGCTCGAGGACCGCGTCGACGAACTCGGATGCGTCGAAGGGTCCGGGAACCTGGACCTGCCCGGGTCGTCGAACTGGTACGTCCCAGACATCGCAGTCGTCCCCGAGGAGCTCGCCAAAGGCGGCGGAGCACTGCTCCCCGACCAGACGCTCCTCGTCGTCGAGGTCACCTCGGAATCGAACGCGGAAACCGACCGGATCGTGAAACGCCGCCGGTACGCCGAGTACCGCGCCCCGCTCTACCTCCTCGTCGACCGGATCGAGGGCAGCATCACTCTGTTCTCCGAACCCGGCCACCTCGGCTACACCCGCGTCGACGGCCCCCACCCGTTCGGGACCGTGCTGCACCTGCCGGATCCGTTCAACCTGAACCTCGACACGGGCGGACTGTCGCCCGCCTGAGCGCCGCACGAAGCGGAAGGTGCGCGGGGGATACAGCGCCGTCTCCACGGTTGCGTCGTCGATGTCGCCGGGGGCGGGGTGGGCCCAGGACTGCCGGACCTGGTAGATCACGGTGCCGCGCGCCTCGCGGTCACTGTTGCGGGGTCTTCGTGGGTGAAGGCCGCGCGGAAGTTCTCCAGGGCACGCGGGGAACGTGACGAAGCCCTTCCCCCGGCGGGGGAAGGGCTTCGTGAGTGAGCGCTGGGCAGGCCTTGCACCTGCATTTCCCCGCAGGAAGCGGGGTGTCTTTCCTTGGACCACCAACGCAGCGTCAGTCGCCGTGAGTTGCGGAAACTTCCAAGATCAACCATAGCGCATGCGCCCGTCGGTCGGCCCCGGCCATCACGAAGACGTTCGACACCAAGGCAGTCCCCGACGGGGAGAGCGCGCTGGACAATGCGTGATCCCCGATCGAGGCGATCCGCGTCCAGCGCCGTCGCCAGACAGCCCGCGAACCCGGACCATTTGGTTCGGGCTCGCGGCATGTATCGGTATCGGCGGCGGTCGGCGGTCGGCCTGATGGCACGCCAGGCCGGCTGCTCGACATGGGCGAGGCGGTTCTGGGCGTACGTGAAGGGCAGACCGACGTACACGCGGAGCAGTGCGGGGTCGGCGCAGCACACCTGGCCGGAGCCGTATTCCACAGCGATCAGGGAGCCCAGAGAGTTCGAACGAGCGGCGGCCGGGACGGGCGGGTGGGCGCGCGACGGCCTTCCGGGGCCGCCGATCTGACAACATTTCGGTTTGCGACGGACGGCAATCCGGTCCGGGGCCTTCCCGCGCGATGCCACATGTGCAATTTTACATGTCACATATCGATTGCCCGCATGCCCAACGTGCGGCCACGAAGGCCCCGGAGGCCCCCTCAGATGCGCCCCTCCCGGATATCAACGGCCAACGCGCGCAGGCTTTCTGCGCTCGGCGCCGCTTTCTTCATCGCGCTCGGCCTGCTCACGCCGCAGAGCCAGGCCACCCCCGTCGGCGCCGTGACCAAGGTTGGCGCCAACGCTGCCGGACCCGCGGCCTCGGCGCCGCGGTCGATCCCGGTCCCCAAGTCGCCCGACGCCACGACCGACGGCTCCGGTTTCAAGATCTCCTCGCAGGACTCCATCGAAGAGTCCGCCCCGGCGGCCGCCCCGACCGCCGAGCCCGTCAAGGCCGGCAAGCAGTCGGCCGCCGCCGGCGGGAACGAATGCGGCGACCTGTCCGGAGTGATCAACGCCACGGGCAGCGCGCTGATTCAGCAGCTCAAGGCCCTCCCCAGGGTCACTTGCACCTACCCGCTGTTCAACCTCACCGGCACCGACGCCGGGAAGACGTTCCGCGAGCCCCAGATGGTGACCGTCGCCAACGCGCTGCGCGACGCCTCCGCCACCTACCCGGGCGACAACAGCACCTCCGTGGGCCAGTTGGTGATGTTCCTGCGCGCCGGCTACTACGTGCAGGACAACCACCAGGACGTGGTCGGTGACTACGGCACGGCACTGCAGGCCTCGGCCCGCGGCGCGCTGGACGCCTTCTTCGCCGCCCCGCGCAGCAAGGACGTCACCGACGCCAACGGCGACACGCTCAACGAGGTCGTCACGCTGATCGACAGCACCCACGAGGCCGGCCGGTACGCCGGCGTCGTCAAGTGGCTGCTCGCCAACTACGACGCCACCTGGCCGAGCCGGATGACCCTCTCCCTCGAGAACGCCGAGCGCGTCGTCGAGAACGGCTTCGATACCAAGAACGACGGCCGGGGCTGGCGGGCCGCGCTCAAGGCCGACCCTGCGATCCTCAACACCTGGGCCGACTTCATCACCCGCAACGACACGCAGCTGAACCGCTTGGACGTCATCAGCAATGTCGGCCGCTTCCTCGGTTACGCCCTCGACGTTCCCGAGCTCAAGGACCGGGTCCGGCCGCTGCTGAAGGACCTGATCAACCGCTACCCGAACGTCGGCCCCACCGCCCCGATCACCATGAACCTGGGCTGGGCCACACGTCAGTACGACAAGGGCAACTGCACGGCCTACGGCATCTGCGACCTGGGCAGCCGCGTGCTCCCGGTGGTCCTGCCGATCCAGCACACCTGCACCCCGGGCCTGAAGATCCGCGCCCAGGACATGTCCCCCGGGCAGCTGGCCACCACCTGCACCAGCCTGATCAACCAGGACGCCTACTTCCACCGCGTGATCGGTGACAAGGGCGCGATCCCCGGTGACGTGAACACCGACCTGGAGGTCGTCGTCTTCGACGACTACACCCAGTACTCGCTGTACGCCTGGGCCATCTACGACATCGACGTCGACAACGGCGGCATGTACGAGGAGGGCGACCCGGCCAAGCCGGGCAACCAGGCCCGCTTCATCGCCCACGAGGCGTCCTGGCTGCGCCCCAAGTTCGAGATCTGGAACCTCAACCACGAGTACACCCACTACCTCGACGGCCGCTACAACATGCACGGCGACTTCGACGCCGGCCAGACCACGCCGACCATCTGGTGGGTCGAGGGCATCGCCGAGAACATCTCGTACGGCTACCGCCAGGAGCGCAACGCCGACGCGATCGCCGAGGCCGGCAGGAAGACCTACCAGCTCAGCGAGTTGTTCGACACCGTCTACGGCCAGGACGAGGACTCCGACGTCAACTCGACCCGGGTCTACCGGTGGGGCTTCCTGGCGGTCCGCTACATGCTGCAGGCGCACCCCGCGGACATCGAGACCGTGCTCGGCAAGTACCGCACCGGTGACTGGAGCGGTGCCCGCACCTTCCTGAAGCAGACCATCGGCACCAGCTACGACGCCGGCTTCGCTACCTGGCTGACGACCACCTGCGCGACTGACAACTGCGGCCCCCTGCCGGAGGCCCCGTCCACCCCGCTCTGCACCAACGCAGACCCGCGCCAATTCGACAAGAACTGCCGCCGGGACAAACTCGCGGCCACCACCGGCAACTACAGCAGCCACTTCCTGTACCTGCCGGCAGGCGTCCAGCACCTGACCATCACCAGCACCGGCGGCACCGGCAACGCCGACCTGTACTACAACGGCACCAGCTGGGCCACCACCACCTCGTACCAGGCGAAGTCCACCAACGCCGGCAACAACGAGACGCTGACCATCGACAACCCGCCGTCCGGCTGGGTCTACTTCAGCCTCGCCGCCGGACAGCAGGACTTCAGCGGCGTGAGCGTCACCACGCAGTACCAGTAGGCCGCTCCACCGGAACCCACCGAGGTCCGCCGAGCAGGGAAGGCCCCCGCCGGCGTGACACTGCCGGAAAACGGGGCTTGGGCGTGCGTCCCGCCGTCGTCGGGCGGCGGGACGCAGTGCTGTCCCCGCCCGACCAGGTCGCCGGTGGCGGGCGGACTGCGTGAGCTTGTCGGGATGCAGCCGCAGCCCGACCTCGTCCTACTCGTCCCGCGGCAACCGCGCCCACCTGCGGAAACGCCGCATCAAGGCGGTCATCCCAGAGAAGAAGGACCAGGCCGCCAACCGCAAGAAGAAGGGCTCCGCAGGCGGCCAGCCTGTCAGCCGCGACGCGGACCTCTACAAGGAACGGAACACCGTCGAGCGTCTGATCAACAAGCTCAAGGCCTGGCGAGGCATCGCCATCCGGTACGACAAGACCCCGGACAGCTACCTTGCCGGACTCCACCTACGCGCCTCGATGATCTGGCTCAAAGACCTCACCCGAACCGCCCCAGGCGCACCGTCTTCCTGCTAGGCACCCTTCAGTTCCTGCCGCTGCCGCCCCAGCCCCGCGACCTCCAGCTCCACGACATCCCCCGCCCTCAGATACGGCTTGGGCTCGGGGTGCCCCAGCGCGACCCCCGCCGGCGTCCCGGTGTTGATCACATCGCCCGGGTACAGGGTCATGAAGTGGCTGAGGTATCGGACCACCTCACCCACGGGGAAGATCTGGTCGGCCGTCGTGCCGTCCTGCTTCAGCTCACCGTTGACCCAGAGCTTCAGCGACAGCGCCTGCGGGTCGGCGATCTCGTCCGCCGTCACCAGCCACGGCCCCAGCGGGTTGAACGTCTCGCAGTTCTTGCCCTTGTCCCAGGTGCCGCCGCGCTCGATCTGGAACTCGCGCTCGGAGACGTCGTGCGCCGTCGCGTATCCGGCGACATGTGCGAGCCCCTCCTCGGCAGACTCCAGGTAGCGAGCGGTGCGCCCGATGACGACCGCGAGCTCGACCTCCCAGTCGGTCTTGACGCTGCCGCGCGGCACCAGCACCGTGTCGTCGGGCCCGACGACGGTGTCAGGCGCCTTGAAGAACAGGATCGGCTCGGCGGGAATCTCCGCACCGGTCTCGGCGGCGTGGTCGTGGTAGTTCAGCCCGATGCACACGATCTTGCCGATCCGGGCGAGCGGCGGCCCGACCCGCAGCCCCTCGGCGTCGAGCGCGGGCAGCTCGCCGGGCGCGGCCGCGGCGGCCCGTACCCGGGCGAGCGCGGACTCGTCGGCGAGCAGCGTGCCGTCGATGTCGGTGACGATTCCCGACAGGTCACGCAGGGTTCCGTCCTCGTCCAGCAGTGCCGGTCGTTCCGCGCCTGCCGTACCCACACGAAGCAGCTTCAACGGTCTTTCTCCCCTTGGTCGAGATCGGGCCCGGCGGATGGGTGTCGGCCATCGCAGGCTTGTCCGATCGTCCAAGACATCCGATCACTCTGCAAGACCCTGTTCACACACTGGACCGGCGCACTGGCCGCCCCGATCACGCTGCGGTGGCCATGGCGGTGCCCGCGGCCGGCATGTCGCGATAGAGGAAAGCCCGCTCGACCGCGGTCCAGGTGGTGCTCGTGACGACGTACAGCGCGGCGGCGAGTGGTACGACGGAGACGGTGAAAAGCGTGGCGAAGGACATCAGGGGCATCAGCTTCGTCATCATGCCCATGCCCGGGACCGGCTGTCCGTCGGGGCCGGTGGTCGGGGTGACGGGGTTGGCGGCCATCTGCTGCTTCGTCCGCCGGTAGTTGAAGGTGGCCACGACGGCGACGATCGCGTACAGGCCGAGGTAGACCATGCCCTGGGCCCCGAACGGTCCGCCGTGCGCGAGCGCGTCGTGCCAGTGCTCGCCGAGCGGGGCGCCGAAGAGCTGGTGGCCGAGAAGCTCGTTGGGGTGGCCGTCGATCGTCTGGCTGGAGAAGAGGTGGTAGAGGAGGAAGAAGGCGGGCATCTGCAGAAGGCTCGGCAGGCAGCCGGAGAGCGGCGAGACGTTCTCCGCCTTGTGCAGTTCCATGAGCGCCTTCTGCATGCGCTCGGGGTTCTTGCGGTGTTTCTTGCGCAGCTCGGCGATCTGCGGCTGGAGCCTGGTGCGGGCTTTCTGCCCTCGCGCCGCGGCCCGCGACAGCGGGTGCACGGCGAGCCGCACGAGCGCCGTGAACAGCACGATCGCGGCGGCGGCGGACGCGCTCTGGAAGAGCGGGTGCAGCACATCGGCCAGCGCGCCGACCAGGGCGGCGAACGCGGACATGATGACGGACATGGGTGAGCCCTCCGGGGGTCTCGTCTTGCCGGGAAGAAGAGCGAACTCGGCATGACGAACCGCGAGAGGTGGCTACTGCTGGTGTGAGCCCCTACGCGGCCGTCGGAAGGGCGCAGCCGGGGGCTCGGGGGCGTCTGCGCCCCTTGGCGTCCGGGTCTCGCTGCGGCAGGAACGCGGTGCGTTTCTCCCGGTCGCGCATGGCCGTACGGACCCGGGTGCGGGGCACGGGGGCGGCGCAGCGGGCGCTGATGACCGAAGCGACGGCGAGCGCGGAGCCGGCGGCCGCCGTGGCGGCGAGCGCGACGGCGGCGGAGAGGCTGCCGCCTTCGGCGAGGAAGACTTCGGTGACGAGGAAGAGCAGCAGCCCCAGGGGGCGGAGCAGCCGGGCGAGGCCACCGCGCAGACGGTTCACGTCACCGCTCATCGGCCCCTCCCTTCTTCCCCTTCGCGGCCTGACGGCCGGACTCACGCAGCCACGCTTTTCGCGCAGGTGTGCGTTCGGCTCCCCAGCCGTTATACACGATGGGTCCGGCATACCCCTCCGCGCTCAGGCGCGATCGGTCTCCAGCGGCCGCAGCAGCCGGTGCGGCGCGAGCCGTTCCTGATCGTGGGCAGCCTCGCCGACGACTACGGCCGCCGCTGACGATCGCGATCACCGCGACGGGCTCGGGCGCGGACGGCGCACTGCTGCTGTCGGTGGGCCTGGCCCTGTCGGCGACGGTCAGTGTCCTGCTCCTGCGGGAGCGCCGCTGAGCTCCGCGTCCGCCCCGTCCTCCGGAACCCCGATCTCGTCCCGCGCGAGCACCTCGCTGTCCGGCCGGTCGTCGCGCTCGCGCGGGCCCGCGTACGTCACGGCGAGCGCCACGGCGAGGTTGGCGCCGAGCGCCACGATGCCCGCGTTCACCCCCCACACCGGATCGTTCTCCGTGAACACGAACCCGCACACCACGCCCACGCCGACGACCAGCCCGCTCATCGCCCCAAGCAGGGTCAGCCGCCGCCACATCAGCCCCAGCAGCACCATGGGGAGCAGCTGCGCCATCCCCTCGTACGAGATGAGGGAGAGCCGTACGAGGGTGTTCGGCGCGGTGTACGTGAGCACGAGCGCGATCACCCCCGCGGCCACCACGACGGTCTGGGCGGCGCCCTTCTGCCGCCGCTCCAGCCGCGGCACGAGCGAGAGCACACTGCGCCCCCACATCGTGCCGATCACCAGCATGAAGACGGCCATCGGCACGATCGACGACAGAGCCGCCGCCACACCGATGACGCCGACCGCCCAGGCCGGCAGCGAGTCCACGACCAGCTTGAAGAGCGCCAGGTTGGACTCGGCGCCGACGAGCCCCGGCACGACGAAGAGAGCGGCCATGCCGAGCAGCATCGGCACGAAGAGCAGCACGTTGTAGGCGGGCAGCCACATCGCGTTGCGGCGCAGTACGTCTGCGTTCTTCGCGCCGAGATAGCCGGCGACGGTCGTCGGGAAGATCACCACGGTCAGGGAGTTGAGGAACGAGGTGGTGATGAACCATGCCTGCCCGAGCCCGCTGTCCCCGTGCCCGGGGAAGGTCAGCCACTGGCTCTTCTCGGTGACGAGCCGGTCGAGGAAGGGCCCGTAGCCGTCGAAGTAGTGGATCGGTACATAGAAGGCGAGGAAGCCGAGGGTGGCGATCACGAGGATGTCCTTGAGGACGGACACCCACGCGCTGCCGCGCAGCCCGCTCACCACGACGAAGCCGGTGGTGACCGCGAAGGCTATGAAGTAGGCCCAGTTCAGGCTGATGGCACCGTAGGAGATGGTCGAGACGACCACGCCCATGCCGGTGATCTGGAGCTGGATGTACGGCAGCAGGAAGACGGTCGCGAGGACCGCGACCAGCGCACCGAGCCAGGGCCGTCCGAAGCGGTGCGCCACCATGTCGGTGATCCCGACGAGCCCGTGCTTGCGCGCGTACGCCCAGAGCGTCGGCCCGACCACATAGCCGAGGGCGTAACCGCAGGACATGTACGCCACCACGTAGAGCACGGGCGCCCCGTAGTTGTAGCCCCATCCCGCGGCGCCCAGGTAGCTGAAGCTGGTGTAGCCCTCGCCGGCCATCAGCACCCAGATGAACACGGTCCCGAGGCTGCGCCCGCCCACGGACCACTCCGCGAGCCCGCCACCCTCGCCGCTCCCTCGCCGCCGCCCGCGCATCGCGAGCAGCCCGAGGGCGACGGTGACGACCATGAAGAACCCGAAGACGGAGGTCGCGACTGCGGCGTTCACCGGCGGTCCCCCCGTCGGGTCAGCCATACGGCGACGGGTGTCAGCAGGGTCGCCCCGAGCAGCCATACGAAGAGGAACGGCAGCCCGAGAACCACGGGACGGACCCGGTTCACGAACGGCAGCGCCCCCAGGTACAGGACGTAGGGGACCAGCAACCACAACAACTGCGGACGTCGTCTGAGCACGTCAGGGAACCTTAGTGCGACACCGCTACCGCGCCCGGACCCCCGTGAGCTTCCCCCATACGACAAGCCGGTAACGAGAGGTGAATTCGGGCGTGCACGTAGTGAGCGTCACATAGGAACCGGCCGTGCTGTACCCGACGTGCGGCTTCACATTGCTGCGCGGGACGGCCGCGATGACACCGCTGTCACGGGCGCTGGTCTGCCCGAGCGTCCGGTCGACGGTGTACGTGTAGACGGCGTCCCGGGTCTCCACATCGATCCGGTCCCCGCGCCGCAGCCGGTTGATGTACCGGAAGGGTTCGCCGTGCGTGTTGCGGTGCCCGGCGAGCGCGAAGTTCCCGGCCCGGCCGGGCTGTGCGGTGCGCGGGTAGTGTCCGACGTACCCCTTGTCGAGGACGCCGCGTTTGCTGATGCCCTGGGCGACGGGGGCGGTGAGCCCGAGCCGCGGGATACGGATGACGGCATACGCCTGGTCCCAGCGGGGCGCGGGGGGTGCGGTGCGGCCCCCGGACGAACCCCCGCCGGAAGCCCCACGTCCGGACTCGCCACTGCTCCCCGTACCGTCCTCCGGCCCCTGTGGCTGTCGCGGCTGCTCCGGTGGCTGCCCCTGCGGCTCTCCCCACTCCCTCTCAAGCGCCTGCACCTTGTGCTGGGCGTCGGCGCGGGCCTGCCGGTTGGTCCACCACAGCTGATGAACAACGAGCAACAACAGGACGAAACCCAGGGTCACCATCACCTCGGCGCCCGTCCACAACCCGCGCGCGGCGACCCGGCGCCCTCGCGAGTTCCGCTGCACCACGACCGGTATCCGCTCCCGCACGGCCCGCACGATAGGGCCATGTGCCGTAACTCTCCAGGGCCGGAACAACCCTCCGTCCAGATGCCGTACAGCAGTACGGTGTGGTTCATGCGCCCCGACACGCCTGCTGACCACATCACCGAAGCCGAGCGCCTGCTGCGCACCGCGGCGCAGTACCCCGAGGACCGCGAGCCGCTGCTCCTCCAGGCCGCGGCCCATCTGGAGCTCGCCGGTGACCGCGCCCGCGCCACCACCCTCTACGACGAACTGCTCGGCTCCCCCGACCTCGACCGCCCGCACCTGGTCAAGGCCCTGAACGCGGCCAACCTGTGGGAGTACGGCCACGAGGCCGAGGCCCGCGCGATCATCGACGGCATCCGTACCGCGGGCCCGCTCGACCCGGCGCCCTGGGAGATCGCGGCCGAGACCCTCGAATCGCACGACGAGCTGGAGGCGGCCCACGACTACTTCACGACCGCGCTGACGCTCCTCCTCACGCCGGGCGAGGAGGTCCCGTACGCCACGCAGTCGCTGCTGATCGGCCGCCACCGTGTGCGAAGGCTGATGGGCGTCGAGCACGACGTCTGGGACGAGCTGGCCGACACCGTCCACGCGGCCTCCGTCCCGCTGGACGAGCTGCACGACCCGAAGCGCCTGTGGGCGCTGGGCTCCTCGGACCCGGGCGAGCTCCGGGCCGAGATCACCCGCCTCCGCGCCGAACTGGGCACGTACCGCACCGCGCTGTCCCGCCCGTTCCCGGTGGCGGTGCTGCACTGGCCGGCCACCGAACTCGACGAACTCCTCAACGCCTACCCGGTCCTGCGCAGCGAGTACCCCTCCCACGCCGACCACCTGGCCCGCCTGGAAGCCGCACTCCGGGACCTCCACCAGGCCGGCACCCCGAACCTCGGCATCGTGACGGGCACGGTCCCGTCGTACGAGGCCTTCGCCGCCTCGGAAGCCACGTCCCCGGCCGACCCGGGCCTCCTCCCCCAGTACGCCACCACCCTCGCCGCCCGCGGCCGAGCGGTCCCCTGGCCCCCGGCCCGCAGCGCACCCTGCTGGTGCGGATCGGGACGGGCGTACCGGGAGTGTCACGGCACGGACTGAACGACGATACGAAGGGGCGGCCCCGGCCCGGCCGGGGCCGTTCCCGTACCGCACGGCCACCCATGACCCCGCGCGCGAACGTGACACATCGGGCCGCGACCGTCACGACACGACAACGGGGGTGGCGTCCCCCGGAATCCCGATGGCCCCGTCATGCCGCCGATCCGTATGGTGCAGCCATGCCCGAACTCCAGCTTCTCCGCGCCGATCACGCCCCGGCCCTGCTCGCGTTCGAGCGGGAGAACCGCGCCTTCTTCGCCGCGTCGGTACCGGACCGCGGCGACGAATACTTCGCCCACTTCGAAGCCCGGCTCGCCGCGCTGCTCGCCGAACAGGCCGCGGGTATCTGCCGCTTCCACGTCCTGGTGGACACCGATTCCGACAGCGCGGGCGAGATCCTGGGCCGGTTCAACCTGGTCGACATCGCGGACGGCTCCGCCGAACTGGGCTTCCGTATCGCCGAAAAGGCCACCCACCAGGGCCTGGCCACGGCCACCGTCCGCCAGATCTGCACCCTGGCCGCCACCGAGTACGGCCTGACCACACTGCGCGCAGCGGCCGCGCTCGACAACACGGCCTCACGCGCGGTCCTGACCCGCACGGGGTTCGTCCCCACCGGAGAGGAACTCCTGCTGAACGACCGCCCCGGGCTCGGTTACGTACGGAGTACGGCGGGCGAGGCCTGAGGGGCGTAGAGGTCCGAGGGACGCGGTCCGCCGGAGACGCGCCGGGCGACGGCTCGGGTGCCCGGCGCACCGATCTCCGCCGCGCCGCCCCACACCGACCGCGGCCCCGTCCCCCCGTTGCCTCCCGTCGGCGTAGCCCCGGGTCCCGCCCCGCCCCGGTCCGCACCGGCAGCGGCCGGGGCGGGGCCATGCCGCAGGTCAGAACTTCCAGGCGGGGTCGTTCGCGATCTTCAGCATTGCGGTGGTGTCCAGCTGCGGCTGCGACCGCGTGTTGCGCGCCGCCTTCGCGTCCGGCCGGCCGTTCCACTGCTGAAGGGTCACCGTTCGGCCGTCCTTGCGCAGCACACGGACGTACAAGGACGGCTGTCCGTCCCGGGGCAACCGCAGGGTCACGGCCTCCGCCCGTGCGCCGTCGGCGAGTTCGACCACCTGGCAGTCGCTCGCCGGGGCGGTGTCGCGCGGAGCCGGTGCGCCCGGCCGGGGTGCGACCTTCGGCATCGTGATGCTCGCGCAGAGCGGCACCTGCGGGCCCTTGGCCGTGTACTCCGCTCCGCCGACGAACTCCACCGGGCCGGTGCCGCTGTCCCACTGCACGCGGTAGGTCCGGCCGGGGAAGTCTCCCTCCCGGACGGTCGCCTTCCCCTGCGGGAGCAGCCCGACCAGGGTGTCGGCGAGCTGCTCGCTGCTCCACCGGGTCGTGTGCTCGGTTCCCGGCCCGAAGGCGTCGGGCCGCAGGGTCTGCGGCGCCGCGCTGCCGGCCGCGGCGGGCACCAGCGGACCGACGAGCGGGTCGGCCGCGGCCGACGGGGTCGTGCCCGGGCCGGCGCCGGGCGTGACCAGTGCCAGGGCGGCCACCGCCGCCCCCGCGGCCAGGCCCGCTCCGGCAAGTGCTCCGCGACGGCGGACAACGGTGCGCCGTCCGGCCGCGACCGCCGTGTCGATGCTGGTCCGCAGAGGCGGCTCGTCACTGAGCCCGGCCTCCAGAAGGGTCTTGACATCGTGGTTGTTCATCGCAGTACGGCCTTCCTTCGAGTGGAATCGGCTGGAGGGGCGAACGCCCCGAACGTGTCGGAATCCGCGTCGTCCCCCAGGAGGGAACGCAGGCGGGCCAGTGCCCGCGCGGTGTGGCTCTTCACCGTGCCGGTGGAGCAGCCCATGGCCGCGGCGGTCGCGGCGATGTCCAGATCGGCCCAGTAGCGCAGCACCACCACCGCCCGCTGCCGCGGCGGCAGGACGGCCAGCGCGGCGCGTACCTGGAGCCCCAGTGCCGGGTCCTCACAGGGCTCGGCGCGGTCGGGCAGTACGCAGGAGGGCTGTTCGCGACGCCAGCGCCGCCGCATGTGGTCGACGCAGGCCCGGGTCAGTACGCGGTGGGTGTACGCCTCCATGTTCCGTATCTGGCGCCGCCGCCCCCACACGGAGTACAGCTTCGCCAGTGCCGTCTGCGTGATGTCCTCGGCGTGGTGCCAGTCACCGCACATCAGGTAGGCGGCGCGGCGCAGGTGCACCAGCCGCTCCTGGGCGAAGCCGCGGAATTCCTCCAGGTCACCGGTACGCAATGCGTGCCTCCGTTCGTCTCTGCCCCTTCGACGGAGCGGGCCGGGTGCGGGGATGTCACGAGCCGCCAGATCTCTCCGAATATCTTTCTGACACCCCGTCACCTCTTCGCACCCCGTCCGCTCCGTCGTTCCTGTCGAGACATGGAAGTGACCGGTGCCCGCGTCCGGAGCGTCCGCCCCCGCGATACGGGCGAACGCTCCCGCGGGGCCGCGCTATGGAGAGGAACACGTATGCGGGGCATACGTACGACAGGCCCGCCGACCGCCGTCGTGCTGGGCGCACTGCTGATCGGCACGGCGGCCGCACCGCCCGCCGGGGCGGCCCCGCCCCACGCGGCCACGGCGGCCGGGGCGGGGTCAGGCTCCGGCTCCTTCGTCTCCCTGAAGGCCACGGCTCGCAACACCGACGGCGGCACCGTGGAACAAACCATCCTGCACGCCTACCGCCTGGCCCCCTGACCGCGGCGAACCGCCCCGGGCAACACAACCTTCCACTCTCCGAGCCGCCCCGGCAGACCCTGAGCCTTTTCCAACTTGGTTGGCGAGTTGGCCAGTTGGCATGTGGGCACTGGTGACAGCCGGCACCTCCTGACGGGGCGCTGAGACATGTAAGGGATTTTCGGGTCCGGGCAGGAGCGCTATACGTGGAAGGGCACGGTGGTGACGACGATTTTGGGGAGGGACCGCAGGGCGCGGCGCAGGCGTGGGGCGGTGCGACTGTGGAGGAGTTGGTGGCGCCGGTGCCGGGTGATGATCTCCGGGAGGATCACCGTGAGGGTGAGGTCGGGGTTCTGCCGGTGCAGGGCCTCGATGTAGTGGACGAGAGGGGCCACGGTCGCCCGGTAGGGGGAGACGACGATCTCCAGCGGGAGGTGGTCTCCCCACAACGCCCAGTAGGCGCGCACCCGTTCGGCCTCCTGAGGGGTGAGGCTGATGTGCAGGGCGAGCACGGGCTGGCGGAGCGAGGCCGCGTAGGCGAGGGCCCGCATGCCCGCGAGGTCGAGGGTCGCGAGGGCGACGACGGTGAGGTGGCGGATCTCCCCGGGCAGTTCCTCGTTCTCCCCGTTCGTCTCCGACTGCGGCGCGTGCCGTCGGGGGGCGGGGGACACGTCCGGCGTGGCTGGGCCCGTGCCCGGTCCCATGGCGGTGTGCGCGGGCAGTTCGACGGTGTGCGGACGCAGGCGCAGGCTTGCGCGGACGGTGGCGTAGTGGTGGTGGATCCGCATGGTGAACAGCAGGAACAGGCCGACGGCGACGATCGCGACCCAGGCGCCCGAGGTGAACTTGCTGATGCCCGCGGTGATGAAGACGACGGCTGACAGAAGGCCGCCCAGGGCGTTGAAGAGCAGGCTTTTGCGCCAGTGCCGGTCGCGCAGTCTCCACCAGTGCATGACCATGCCGGCTTGGGAGAGCGTGAAGGCGAGGAAGACACCGACTGCGTACAGCGGGATGAGGGCTGCCGTTTGTCCGTTGAACGCCACGTAGACCAGGGTGGCGGCCACCGAGAGCAGGATGATTCCGTTGCTGTAGGCCAGCCGGTCGCCCAGGCGCATGAAGGCCCGGGGCGCGTAGTCGTCGCGTGCCAGGAGGGACAGGACACGGGGGAAGTCGTTGTACGCCGTGTTCGCGGCGAGGAGGAGGACGGCCGCGGTGGTGGCCTGTACGAAGACGTAGATCCATCCGGAGCCGAAGCTGAGGTGGGCCAGTTGGGAGAGCACCGTCTCCCGGGTGCCGGGCACCACGCCGACGAGGTGGATCAGGACGATGATGCCGGTGAACATGGCGATGAGCAGGCCCATCATCCAGGTGAGTGTCGTCCGGGCCTGGCGCCACTCGACGGGCTTGAACGCCGGTACCGCGTTGGAGATGGCCTCGATACCGGTCATCGCCGTGGCGCCGGAGGAGAAGGCCCGCATGATCAGGTAGAGTCCGGCGCTCTCGGTGACCGTGGCCGCCGGGGTGGGAAGGGGCTGGAAGTCCTGTCCCGCCGCGTGGACGAGTCCCGCCACGATGAGGGCGAACATGGCGATGATGAAAGCGTAGGTGGGGGCGGCGAACAGGGCGCCCGCCTGGCGGATGCCGCGCAGGTTTCCGGCGAGCAGAAGGACGATCACCCCGACGCCGATGGGCACGGTGTCGGGGGCCAGCGACGGGATCGCCGAGGTGATGGCCGCCACGCCCGAGGCGATCGACACCGCGACGGTGAGGACGTAGTCGGTCATCAGTCCCGCGGCGGCCACCAGACCGGCCACCTGTCCCAGGTTGTCGCTGGCCACGATGTACGAGCCGCCGCCGTGCGGGTAGGCGCGGATGGTCTGACGGTACGACAGGCCGACTGCCAGCATGAGGAACACGATCGCGCCGGAGACCGGGAACGAGTACGCCAACCCGGCCGAGCCCGCGAGCACGAGGACCGCGAGCATTGCCTCGGGACCGTAGGCGACCGACGACAGCGCGTCGGCCGACAGCACGGGCAGCGCGACGAGCTTGCGCATCCGCTCGGACACCAAAGCGGAACTCCGCAGCGGCACTCCCAGGACGAGTCGCCGCACGCACGCCCCGGCACGGCCCAGCCGCCCAGTGGGCGGTTCCTCCGTGTCGACCTGCCCGCCCGGCGAAGACGCCCCCAGGGGTGAGAGGGGAACCAGGCGCGCGAACCGGGCCGGCCGGAGCTGTGCCGCCGGGGGAAACGCGCCCAGGTCGGGGTCGACGGGCAGAGCCCGACGCCATTCCTCGGGAGACGCCGACACCTGACCCCAGGCACGGCCCACCCCGCGCAGGACGCGCAGTTGTTCCTCGTCCAGTTCGGCCAGTTGCGCGGCAGGTCCGGGCGGTCCCGCCGACTCCCCGCCTCGACTACCCTTCGCATCAGTCACGCGCGCAGTGTGGTCGATCAGGGCTCCCCGAGCGGCGATGACATGCCGGTGTCGGAGACCCACAAGATCGCGCTGGGTGGCCCATTGACGCTGTTGGCGAATTCAGCCGGATCTCGGCGTGAGCGTGTGCTCACGCCGAGATCCGGCGGTTCCGCGCGCAACAGGCCCGGTCGTCCATCCGATATCGGCCGACCTGTTCACGACCACGGGCCGATGACGATGGATGAGCTGATGGCGCTTTCCCTGCCCGGTTACCCGATGGGCCGGCGGATCCCGGCTGTGGCTAGCTTTCGGGTCCCTCGGCCGGACGGACCGCGACCGCGTCGATCTCGAAGAGCATCCCGGGCAGCGCGAGCGAAGCGACCCCACTGAGCGTCTGGGCGGGCAGCCGGTCGGCCCAGGCGCCGTGCAGCGCCTTGCCGAGGATCTCCAGCTTCTCCAGGTCATGGTCGACGATGTACGTGCCGAGCCGTACGACATGTTCGAAGCCAAGCCCGACACCGGCGAGCGCGATGCGCAGGTTGCCGAAGGACCGCTCGACCTGTGCGGCAAAGTCGCCGGGCACGACCTGGCCGGTGTCGTCGGAGGCGTACTGCCCACCGATGAACACCAGCTCGCCGGGTGCGGAAGCGGCATGGCTGTAACCGAACGGGGTGGGGTCGTGCAGCCCGGCGGAGTTGGTGATGGTGCGGTTGTCGCTCATGTGCGGTGGTTCCTTCAAGTGTGGTGTTTCCACCGGTCCGGTGAGGCTCCCCCAGCGGAGTGGGCACTCGATCTCTGCGCTGCGAGGGCGATGTCGTGACTCTACTTGAGGCACTTCGTGCGGGTTTCGGCAGCCGAGCGTGGAGTGCAGCCGTCGGCGGTTGCAGTCCACTGCGATGAAGCGGAAGACGTCGGCCCGCCGGCTCATCAACTCCGGCGGCGGCCCGGTGATTGTCGTCAACGGCGACACCGAACGCGACTACGCCCAGCCCGACCTCGACTTCGACCGCACGCACCGCGTGTGGAAGACCCTGGTGGGTGGAACCAAACTCTCCCGCGGCTTCACGGTCGAGGGCCTCACGGTGACGTACTACCGCCGCACCACCCAGCAGGCCGACACCCTGATGCAGATGGGCCGCTGGTTCGGCTTCCGCCCCGGCTACCGCGACCTGGTCCGCCTCTACATCGGCCGCGAGGAGCCCATGGGCAAGTCGAAGACGGTCGACCTGCACGAGGCCTTCGAGGCCATCTGCCGCGACGAGGAAACCTTCCGCTCGCAGCTGTCACGGTACGCGGAACTGGTCGACGGCAAACCGCAGGTGACTTCTGCTCAAATACCGCCGCTGATGTCCCAGCACCTGCCGTGGATCAAGCCGTCCGCCCGCAACAAGATGTTCAACACGGAGCTGGTGAAGATCCGGTCGCCGGGGCAGTGGGTGGAGCCGACGGCGTACCCGACGAGCGCCATGGACCTGCGGCACAACACCGAGGCGTGGCGACCCGTCCTCGAATTGTTGGATCCCACCCCCGTCACGCTGAGGTGCCGCTGGTCGGGACGACAGCTACGAGGCCGTACTCGGCACGCTCGACCACGGTGCGCTGCTCGGGATCCCATGCGATCTGAAATGGTCAGCTCCCACCCAGTTCTCGCCGCACCTGGAGTCCCTCGTCGCGGCGGGTGACGCGGACAACGCCATCGACGACTGGCTGGTGATCGTTCCGCAGCAGACCTCGGTAGGTAAGGTCGAGGCGAGCATCCTCGGCTCCCGCCCGCTCTCGCCGGCAAGCCGTACCCGGCGCCGCGGTGACCTCTTCGGTGCGATCAGCGAGCCCAAGCACCGTGGTGCCGCCCTGCGGGTGGCCGGTGCCATCGAGGACTCCGGGGACCCCTTGGTCGAATCGATCGTCCGGGAACAACGAGGCGTCCTGGTCCTCTACCCCTTGGCCGAGGAGGAACCTCCTCGGCTCTCCTCCGGCGGTGCGATCGATCCGGGAGCCGTCGTCATGGCTTTCTCCCTGGTCGCCCCAACCTCGCCGAACGCAAGGCAGAGGAGCCTGGTGCGCCTCCGCGCCATCGATTCGAGCAAGAGCAATTTCGCTGTCATTGATCGCGAAGAGGGCGGGGCGTAGGAGACTTGGCAATGATGAACACCGCCAAACCGTCCTCCCCCGGCGTCTCTGCCCGGATGAGCCGCCAGGCACGCCGCGACACCGCTCCCGAGGTCGCGGTCCGGAAGCTGTTGCATGCGTCCGGCTACCGGTACCGCCTCAACGAGCGCGTACCGCACATGTCCCGACGGACGATCGACATCGCCTTCACACGCGCCAAGGTGGCGGTGTTCCTGGACGGGTGCTTTTGGCACGGCTGCCCCGATCACGCCACGCAACCGAAGTCGAACGCGGAGTGGTGGCGACAGAAGCTCGATCGGAACATGGCGAGGGACACAGAAACGACAGCGCATCTGGTCGCCGAGGGATGGACGGTCCTGCGGTTCTGGGAGCACGAGGCCCCGGCTCAGGTCGCCGAGCAGGTCGCGAAAACCGTCGATCGTGAGAAGTCCGCGAGGCGGACAAAGCAAGAAGGTGGGGGCTTGTGAGCGGATTGCGATTCGTGGACGTGTGCGCGGGGGCGGGCGGACTCGCGCTGGGACTGGAGCAGGCGGGCTTCGATCCTGTGCTGCTTTTGGACAAGAAACCCGTGGCCTGCGAGACGCTGCGCCTGAACCGCCCCGCCTGGAAAGTCCTGGAAATGGACCTTCTGGAATTCGTTCCGGACGAGCACCCGGAGACCTACGACGTCGACCTGCTGTCGGCGGGCCCGCCTCGGGTGAAGTCGAGTGCCACCGTCGCAAGAACAGAGACCGAGGAGGAACAGCGCCTTCTGGAAGCAGCGGTCCTCCTTGCCCACTCGATCCAACCACGGGCCCTCCTCGTGGAGAACGTTCCCGGACTGGTGGGTGCCCCAGAGTTCCGGAACGTGCGCGAGTTCATCCGCGAGGAACTGGAGCACCTCGGATACCGACTGCGGTGGTTCGTGCTGAACGCTGCGGACTTCGGGGTACCTCAAGACCGTAAGCAGGGCGTACTCGTCGCGCTCAAGGAGCGGTACTTCGACTCCTTCCGGCCACCACTCCCGACCCTCACAACACACGTTTCGGTGGGCAGCGCACTGCGTCGCTCCATGGCGGCCCGCGGCTGGCGCGACGCCGACGCCTGGGCGGCACAGGCGATCAGTGTGGCGCCGACTCTCGTGGGCGGCTCCGACAACCGAGGGGGCGCCGATCTCGGGCCGACCGGGACGAAGAAGGCCTGGGCTCGCATGGGGGTCAACGGCAGCGCCTTGGCCGATGATGTGCCGGGCCCGGAATGCGATGGCTCCCCCGACATGGTCAAGCTCACGAACGCGCAGGCCGCCCTCTTGCAGGGTTTTCCCGACCAATGGCAGTTCGCGGGCAGGAAGACGGCCCGATATCGGCAGATCGGCCATGCCTCCCCTCCGCCGGTTGGCAAGGCGCTGGGCAGCGCCATCGTGAACGCGCTGCGTGTCTGATCGCACGCGTAGCACTCTTGGTTCGGCGGTAAAGGGATCACGAAGGGCCGGCTACACTTCGATCCCATGACCCATGCACCTCTCCAACAGCGTTCACCTGCGCATTTCCACATCGTGGACCTGTTTGCGGGACCTGGTGGCCTCGATATCGCGGCCACGATCATGGGAGTGAAGAGCATCGGGGTCGAGTGGGACGATGCGACGCGGGCGACGCGCGACGCGGCCGGTCTCCTGACCACAAAGGAGAAGGACGTCGCCGCACTGGGCCCGTGCAATCTGCAGGTGAAGGACGCGAATGTCCTCACGGGCGGGCCTCCATGCCAGTCCTTCTCCGTGGCCGGCAACCGGAAGGGCCACAAAGCGCTGGAAGAGGTAAAGCGATTGGCCACATGCTTGGTGGCCCCTCAGGACCTCGGCTCCTTCGAAGCTGTCTGGGAAAAGGTCAAGGCGGACCCTGCCCTCAAGTCGGACGAGCGCACGGGGCTCGTCCTGCAGCCACTGCGTTGGATCATGGAGGCCAAGTTCAGGCGCGAAAAGCCTTACGACGTGGTCGTCCTGGAGCAGGTACCCACGGTTCTCCCGGTATGGAAGCACTACGCCGAACTGCTCAGGGGAATCGGCTACGCCGCTGACGCCCATGTTCTGCACTCCGAGGACTTCGGTGTCCCGCAGACGCGTCGCCGGGCCGTACTGATCGCCCAGTACGACCCGGGCAACGAGAAGAGGGCCGTTCCGTTCCCCGAGGCGACGCATCAGCGGTACCGCAAAGGGATCAAGCGTCTGCCGGCGGGGACGGACAACATGGAGCCTCGATCGAACGGAACGTTGTTCGCAGCGCCGGCCGGGGGAAGAGAGATCGAGCCCTGGGTATCCATGCAGGACGCTCTCGGCACGTCGCGGCCCCGTGACTTCGTGATGGTCTCCAACTACGGCTCGGGCGGTGACCCGAAGAACCGTGGACGGCGGACCTCGCTGGAGCCCGCCGCAACGATCACCGGCAAGTGCCGACGCAACCGCCTCTTCCTCCTCAAGGAGGGCGAGTCGGGAGCGAAGGAGGTCGGCGAGGAGCTGGATCGGCTGTCGTTCGAGGAGGCCGGGCTCCTCCAGTCGTTCCCCGCTCGCTATCCGTGGCAGTCCACCGATGTGGCCCAACAGATCGGGAACGCTATTCCACCACTCCTTTCTCTCCACATCCTGAGCAGCGCGCTCCGACTCGGGCAGCCGGATGGCGCGTTGATCAACAAATTGGCTGCCTGGGAACCGGAGCATCCCGGCTCTCCAGCAGATGCGGCCGAAGGCATATGAAGCAACCGGGGGCTTGTTGTGAAAATGGTCCGAGCCGCTGGTTGGCTAATGACCGCCCTGCCTTCAATGCCCCACGCATACAGAGCACTTCAGTCGTGTACCACCGCCCCGGACCGAGCCCGGTCACGCAACGGCGCCTCTGCGGCAAATCGCTCGAACATCCGTGTCAGAACCTCACAGGAGGAGCGCCGGGCAGTGCCGTCGATCGGCCCTTCGGGAAGCCGATCCCACGGAACGGCCGAAGCTGATTCCGCGTCTTCGATCCAGCCGGAGAGCGCAAAGTGATCGGGGACATCGTCCGGAGCGATCACCTCGTACATGAGCGTGCTACCGGCCACGTTGACCGCCGTGCAGAGTGCGTTGACCCGATCCCCGAGTCGCGTGGTGCCCTGTTGGGACAAGCCCTTGAGGACCCGCACCAGGGCCAGCGCGGTGGGCTTGTGATCGATGGTGGAGAGCCGGAGAGCCGTGTTGATCATGTCCTGATTGCCGCAGGCGATCTCCGCAGGGGTGTAATCGGGCCCGTCACGGAACATCTCGGCGGCCCACCACAGTCGGGAGAAGGCCTGACTGTAGTGGGGACCTACGAACCTGGCGCTGTTGACCTTCCTGGACACGCCGTCGTTCAACCCTCCGACCGGCAGGTGTCGCCACAGGACGAAGTCCGGCGCCACGGCCAAGGCCAGGAAGTTCCACAGACCGGGGTTCGCCGCCTCGGCACGGGTCATCCGCAAGGTCGCGTGTAGTCGGGGCGCCAGCCAGGCATCGGCGTCGGTCCTCGTCGCATCGAACCGGCGCATGGCCTCTTCGAGGAGCTCTCGCACCGGATCAACGCTCCACCGGACGGAGTCGCTCTCGATCGGCGTGCTCGCCCGGAGGATCGCCACCTGCGGCAGGCCGTCCCGGCCCGCGCGTACCCCGTGGGTGAGGAAGGTCGTGGCGAGATTGCCCGGTAGCAACGCAAGCCGTTCGGGGGGCTCGATGTGGTGTCGGCTCATCGACGCGGACCTTCCTGGGCACGGTTTACGGCGCGGATGGTCGCCGTCAGGTTCTTGGGCATCTGGCCTCGTCTTCCGGCTGAGTAGTGGACCCGCGACTGGACCTCCGCCCACCCTCGGCCGTCACCTCGGCGGCTGTGTGCTTCTGCCAAGGCTTCGGCGAGGGGCAGTCCGGGAAACACCTCTGGCAGCATGGAGCGCAGCACCGACTCCCGCCATCCACCAGGAAAGTGCGGGGTGCCGTCCTCATCGAATTCGAGGTCGCTCAGCGCGGAGTGGAACATGGTCGCCCAGGCATCGCCCGCGATCTGCGCGGCCACCATTCCGGCGGTCGCCTTCTCCAGCGGACCGCGACCACCGGACAGCAGCTCGGGAAGCCCTTCGAAGGACGTATTGATCAGGACAGCCGGCAGGTCCCCGGTGGTGTCGATCAGCCAAGGCGCGTCCATGAACTGACGCAGCCACTCCTGCGGCCCGTCCCGGAAATCCTTCTCCAGGATCTCCAGATCGCGTTGCCTGGTGGGCGTACGGGCAAGCAGGTCCACGACCCAGGGCGTGTCCGTCCTACCGAGGACGCGGCCGTCGACTCCACCGTGACTACCGACGACGCTCACGTCGAGGAGCGCGCGTGCCACGTGAGTGGAGCGGCGCACCCGAACCTCACCTCGCCAGTGGGTGTCGCCACGACGCCGTTCCAGACGACTCACCACGCGGGTGTTGGTGGCTCCCTCGGTCAGAACGGCGACGCAGCTGACTCCGGACCACGGCCCCTCGTTCAGTTCATCGGTGGGTAGGGAGACTTCCAGATCGAGGACGCCCTCGGTCCAGTCGTCCCGCTCGATCTGATGAAGGGCGACGACCTGATCGCGTTGGGAGATCAGCGAGAGCTGCAGAGGCTTCCCGTCAATGCTCGCCCCTCGAACACTGACCTCGATCTTCCCCACCAAGGTCGGGTACGCGTACACAGTGCTCACGCCGAAGTCTCCTGTGCCTGTTGGATGTCCACGATCACACCGGCCATGGCGGCGGCCACGGGGTGACTGCGGACGGCCGTGACGCCCCCGAAGCGCGCCGACCGTACATCCGCATCAATGAGCA
The DNA here is from genome assembly GCF_044741025.1 of Streptomyces sp. NPDC088246. Classification (NCBI taxonomy): domain Bacteria; kingdom Bacillati; phylum Actinomycetota; class Actinomycetes; order Kitasatosporales; family Streptomycetaceae; genus Streptomyces; species Streptomyces sp. NPDC088246. Next base: position 165,238 of record NZ_JBIURV010000001.1, on the reverse strand, counting down.
GTCGGCCGTCGACGACCTGACAGTTCTCCTTCGCGGACAGCTCCGCCCACTCCAGTGAGGGACGCCCTCCTGATCGCACATCGAACTTGACTACCGGCAGGAGCTGCCAGCGGTCGTCGCGCTGTGGGACAGTCAGCGTCACGTCCAAGGTCCAGGCCCCGTCTCCGTCCACCTTCCCGACAACCCGGTCCACGAGCGGGTGCCCTTGGCCACGACGACCGCTCGCCGCCGCAGGCGCATCGATACGCAGGAGCCTCCGAAGGACCTCGGGGCCGGTCGAGTCCTGACCGGCGTTCCGCCGACCGATCACGCCCCGCAGTGCCGCATCCATGGCTGCGTTGAACTCGGTCAATCGGCGCGGCGCGTTGGCATAGGCGGCGGTGAGTTCCTCGGTCATCCCCCACCTGTCGTGCTCCGGCGGCTCGGCGGCCCGTAGGAACGCCTCGGCGGCGTGCGTCGCCGAGCCGTCGTCGCCTGTGGCGAAACCGGCGAGCAGAACGGCTTGGAAGGGGTCCACTCCCACCCCCAGGCTGCGGGGAGTGCGGGCCGTGACAGACATTCGGGTGCCGCGCATGCAGATGATGCGACTGTGCTTCTCGTCCTTGTCGGCAGCAGGAGTGACCAGGAGTACGGCACGGTGGTTGTGCCCTTCGGCTCCGCGCCCGGCGGCCCGCAGCGGCGGGACGACAAAGGCCACGTCCGTGGCGGCGACCTGTCCGGGGGCCGTGAGTTCGTCGACCGTCTCGCCATCGATGTACGCCCGCAGCGCGTGGACCAGTGCCGGGTGCCGGTCGAGCGGATCAACCCGCTGCTCGGGAACTACGATTTCACCATTGCGAAGAGCCCGGACCGATGCTTCGAGCACGGCCGACATCGAACGGCCCGAGGTCATGGGGGCCCAGAAATTGTCGGACAGCGCCCGACCGAGAGCCGCGTGCAGGTCCTCCAGGGTGTCGTTGTTCCCGGCCGCGTCGTGAGCGCCGACGACGAGGAAGGAGGTTCCCGGATCGTCGCTGTCCCGGTCGAGTCGTAGATCGGCGACCACTCGTTCATCAGCCCACCAGGAGCGAGAGACACCTTCGTGCTCCTTCTCCGTGTCCGGCTCGCCGAGCCAGGCTGGTCCTGCGTAGGCAACTCCGTCGACCTCTCGCCAGGGAAGGTCGAGCCGGCCGACCACCCGGCGGACCGTCCGCCCCTCATGCGTCTCGGACAGGGTGCTGTTCATCAGTACCAGGCCGAGCCGGCTGGCCGCCCACAGTGTGGCCTTGCCCAACCCGTACGAACCGCCGGCGCGGTCATTGCTTTTGTGACTGTCGAGCTGCCGGCGGACCACGGCGGCGTACCGACCGTCTCCGTATTCGGGTCCTGTCAGACCCGAGGCGTTGTAGTCGTCAACCCGGAGAAGCAGGAGGGAGGAGTCTTCGCGCAATGCGCGCAGCCCTTCGGCGAGGGCCCGGCCGACCTTGTGCCGGGACTGCGCCGCCGCCGTGTAGTGGGGCTCGAGCTGGTCCCACTTCAGTGCGGCGAGGAAGGAGTGCAGGTGTTCACCGGTCAGCTCGTGCAGGGTGAAGCGCACCCGCACCGCGCGTCCCGGGTCCAGCCGCTCGTCCAGGGAGTTCTGCGTGACTTCCCGGGCCAACACAGCCAGGTTCGCATCGAAGGCGAAGACAGCCGCGTTGCCGTACTCCCGACCACCGTCCTGGTGAGCGATCCGGTGATACCAGTCGATCGGCCGATCGGATCCGGCATCGGCGTCCCTGGTGATCAGGGTGGCAACGTCCGTCTCCAGGATCTTGGCGATCTCGACCATCAGCTCCGGCCTCGGCCGCGATCTGCCGGTGACCCATGCCGACACGGCCGCGCGCGTCAAACCCAGCTTCATGGCGAAATCCGCCTGCGATATGCCGCTGCGGCGCAGCTGGCGTCCGAGCCAGATGCCGAAGCCTTCGATGTCCTCCATTGAACCCACTTCCCCTTGGTTCCGGGCACGGCCACGGTAGCACTTGCATTTGACACCGCCAGGTCGTCAAACGTCACTTGACACGCATGCCCGACTGGAGCGCCAGCAGGGGTGGTTGAAGAAAAGATCTCACTACTACCTGACCGTCAGATCGTACCGACGTGCTAGCGTTCACCCCAGGTAACTCCCCATGCAGCGAAGGCTGTTGACGGAAGCACCTGTCCAGGACCGGGCCAGAGCTCCGTCCTCGGGCTAGTTGCACAGCATGCTTTGCAAGCGCCATCAGTCACGGGACTCGTTGGCGTGACCACAGGGAGGGGAACCCCGCATGAGCGATGATGGTGACGACTGGATGGCACGGTTCATCAAGGAGTACGACGACATGGAGGACCCCGACCTCCGGGCCGAGCTTCTGATGTGTCACGGCATCCACCCCGAGGTCCTGGCCTCGGAACGGCGGCGCATCGCCCGCCGCAAGAAGATGTCGTCCACGGAGCAGACCACCACGCCCTCCGTACCCCGCCGCCTCCCCCGCGCGCGCCGCACGTCCCGTGCCATCCGGCGCCCCAGCACCCCGCGGCGCGCCGGTAGCCCCCACGCCTACCAGGTCACTCGCACCCGGACGATTCGCACGACCAGGGGGACCAAGACCGTGGTGACGACGACCGTCACCACGGTCACGACCACCACGGTCACCACCATCAGTAGCTGATCCCCTCCGCCTCCTCATCAGCTGTCCTAACTGCTTCACCAGGGGTGCCGGCGTCATGCGTCGGCGCCCCTGTATCCCCCCGCGCATCCTCGGTTCGTTTTCTCTCGTTCGAGACAGGTGCTTCATGACCGACATGCCGTTCGCCGATTCTTCGCTCCCGCCCGTGATCGACACCGTGATCCGCCAGTCCTCGACCGTCCTGAAGACGTATCAGGTCGATCCGGGGCTGGTGCAGGAGCATGCCAACGGCGAGCGCCGCATCACCCAGGGCGGCTACGGTGAACGCCAGTTGCTCGAACTCGTCCAGAACGCGGCGGACGAGATCGCTGCATCGCCCGGTGGCAAGCTGCACGTGGTCCTGACCGAGACCCACCTCTACTGCGCGAACCAAGGCACCCCGGTCACGCCGGAGGGCGCCGAGACGATCCTGCGCATGAGTGTCTCCCGCAAGCGCGGCGGGCAGATCGGACGCTTCGGCGTCGGTGTCAAGTCCGTGCTCTCTGTGTGCGACTCACCCCAGTTCTTCAGTGGGTACGGCGACTTCGGGTTTGGCTTCGACCGGGATTGGTCCGCCGCCGAGATCGCCCGCGCCCTCGGTCGGCAGGGTGATGTCGACATGGACACCCCGGTGCTCCGCATGGCTCGCCCCCTCGACGTCGATCAGGAACGTGGCGACGACGACGTGCTGGACAAGCTCCTGCGCTGGGCTACCACCGTCGTCCGCCTGCCCCTCTTGCCCGGTGCCGCCGAGCGTCTCGGGCGTGACATCAGCGGTCACAAGAGTCGCGACGGACGGGTAACGGATGCCTTCCCTGCCCACTTCCAGCTGTTCTCCTCCCATGTCGGCCAAGTACTCCTGCACGATGAGCGCACCATGCCCCCCGCACGCCGGGAGATCTCAATCGAACGCAAAGGCATCCACCGCACCCTCAAGGAAGTGGCACGCGGCGCCAAGCAAACGACCGAGCAATGGAAGGTGTTCTCAGTCGCCCACTCCCCCACCGGCGAGGCTGCGGACAGCGCCGGCGAGCTGCACGGCCGGCCGGTGCTCGAGATTTCCTGGGCGGTGCCCGAATACACCGTCCGCAACGGTCTGTACACCACGCCCGTCGGCAAGGGCTCGTTCTGGGCGTTCTTCCCGACGAAGTACGAGGTGTCGCTGACCGGCATCCTGAATGCCCCGTGGAAGACCAACGAGGATCGCCAGCACCTTCTCGACGGCAGTCCTTTCAACCGGGAACTGCTGCAGATCGCGGCCCGGTTGGTGGTCGACACCCTGCCCGAACTCATGCCCGCCGAAGACCCCGCCGCATACCTTCCCCTGTTGCCGGGCCGCACCAAGGAGAAACTCAACTGGGCCGACGACCATTTCCTCCGGCGGGTGTGGGAAATCGCTGCCCAACAACCCTCTCTGCCTGACCAGAACGGTGAACTCCAGGTCCCTCGCGATCTGTTCATCACGCCGGCCAACCTTGACAAGGAATGGGTCCAGATCTGGTCGGAATACAGCGGCCGCCCCACCAACTGGGTACACGCATCCGTCGACGCATCCGACAGCGCCGTCCGCCGCGGCAAGATGATGCATATTCTGGACGCGGCAGGGAAGGCGCCCGAGAACATCAAGGACTGGCTCGAGGCCCTCGTCTCCGACGGCTCCGCGGAGGCCTCGTCCCACGCCATCGAGATCCTGTCCCTCATGGTGCTCAAGAACTCTCCGCTCACCGCCGAGGCCCGCAGAGCAAGAATCGTCCTGACCGAGGAACACGGGATGGTCGCCCCCGTAGCCGGTGAGATCTTCCACCGGACCTCCGCCGACACTCTCCGCGACGACATGGTCTATGTCCACCCGTCGATCTCCGAGCGTCCCGAAATGGCGCGCCATCTGCACAACATCGGCATCAGGGTCGCCGACGCGCAGGGGCGGTTCGAGGGCGTCCTCGATCAGGGATTCGACAACTACGACAACAACGCGTGGTCGAACTTCTGGGTCCTGCTGCGCAGCGCCGGAGGCAGCGCGCAAGTCAACCGGATCCGCACCAAGGTGTCCAAGCCGCTGGAGACGCTGCGCGTCCGTACCCTGGACGGTCGATACCGACCGATGCGCGACTGTCTCCTGCCCGGCCCGGTGGTGCCCGCCGACGGGAGTCGCGACAAGGCCATCGCTGTCGACCTGAACTTTCACGAGAGCGACAAGCCGGTCTTCCGCGACCTCGGGTTGTTCGACCGTCCCACCGGCGGATACCGGCCTCACGAGGAGGCGTGGTTCCAGGAATACCGGCAGGTCGTCCACGACTGGCACCTACGTAATCTGGCCAGCACTGCCCCGCGCCCCAACATCTCCCGCCTCTCGGTCGAGGGTGCTGCGACGTTGGGACCACTGCATCTGTTGCCCGCTCTGTCCGAGGAGGGTCGCGCTGCCTTCGTGTCCGCCCTGCCGGCATCCGATATGGCGCAACACTGGCAGATGCAGTACGGAGCCACCGCCAACACACGCAAGGCCGTCATATCCCCGCTGCGCTGGATGATCTCCAAACACGGGCTGGTGAAGACCTCCATGGGCCTGACCCGGGTGTCCGAGGCCGTCGGTCCCCAGCTCAAGAGTTTCCGTGCCGTGCTCCCTGTCGCCGAGATCGCTGAGGAGACCGCGCGAAAGCTCAACATGCCCACGACCACCGACGAAGTGCCCACCCGGCGCTGGGGCAAGCTGTTGGACCTCTTGCTCGAGAGCGAGGACGACGCGTTCATCGGTCGCGCGTACGCCCTGCTGCACCGGGTCGGCTTCGAATTTCCGGAAGGCGTGCCCACCCGCTGCCGGGTGGGATCCTCCTGGGAAGGACGCCCCGACAGCGAGATCGCTGTCGCGATGAACGTGGTGGAGTTCAAGGAACTCGTCCGTGAACGCCTCCCTGCACTCCTGGTCACCGACAAGACGGACGTGGCCACCGCGAAGGAGATGATCGAGGACTGGGGCATGCTCAAGGTCTCGGACGTCATCAGCAGGGATATCGAGCCTGTCAAGACCGGTCGGGCCTCGTCCCTGTTCGAGGAGTTCCCGACGGTCAAGGCTCGTCTCGGCCAGGCAGGCAGTAGCCATAAGATCCAGCGCTGCTCCGAGCTCGAGCAGGTGGTGCGCACGCCCATGGGCAGCAAACGGAAGCCGCTCACGTTCGCGAGGAAGGGCCAGACCCTTTTCGTACTGGACTCCCTCGACCGGCTTCAGGTGCTGCAGGCCGCCGATCAGGAGTTCAAGTGGGGCTTCGGTGTGGCCGGCTGCAGCCAGGCTCTCGCTCTCCAGGACAGGCAGGAGCATGACCAAGCCCTCCTGAAGCGGCTGCGCGCGGTGCGAGAGGCCGAGAGCATCATCGACAAGATCGCTCTGCTGATCGGTGAAGATGCTCTGCGCGGCGAGCTTCCCCCCGGGCTCATGGAGAGCGAGATCCACGAGCACGGCGCCGAGCCGAGCTCACGGCGCATCGCAGAGATGGCCTTCAACGCCCACGGCGAGGCGATCCTTCGGGTTCACTCCCGCGATCTCGCACTGGACTTCCCCACCCGCGCTCCCGCCTCCTTCACCGGGAGCTCGAAGGCTTTGCTCTTCGTCACCGACCTCGGGTTCCCGGACTCCTTCGCCGGCGCCCAGGTGCCCTCGCTGGAACCGCGCTTGGAGGTCGACGGTCCGTCCGAGTTCCCTGCCCTGCACCCGTACCAGGAGGAGCTCGCGCAGGCGCTGCTCGGCCTGTTGGAAAACCCGATGCCCCAGCGCGGCATGCTCAGTCTGCCGACCGGATCCGGCAAGACACGTGTCACGGCGGAGGGCGTGATCCGCTGGATACGCGACCAGAAGGAGCTACCGGGGCCAGTCCTGTGGATAGCCCAGACCGAAGAACTGTGCGAACAGGCCGTGCAGAGTTGGAAGTTCGTCTGGTCGAAGGTCGGCCCCGAACTTCCTCTGGTCATCAGCCGGCTCTGGGCCTCGAACGAGGCGACCCCGGTCGACGGGCGCCCGCACCTGGTCGTCGCCACTGATGCCAAACTGGACAGCTGCATGGAGAAGGAGAACTACACCTGGCTGAGGGAGACTGCCGCGCTCGTCATCATCGACGAGGCGCACACTGCGATGTCCTCGCGCTACACGCGTCTACTCGAACAGCTCAACCTGACGCACCACCGCACCAGTCGCCACCTGATCGGTCTCACCGCGACCCCGTACAAGAACAACGTGGAACTGACCCGACTGCTGGTGCAGCGGTTCGGCAACCGTCTCGACACCGGGGTCTTCGACGGTGATCTGTCCGTCGCCATCAAGGGGTTGCAACAGATCGGTGTCCTGGCCCAGGTGAAGCACCGAGAGCTGCCGGGCGCTGACATAGCGCTGACGGCCGACGAGCGGGCCCAATCCGAGAGGTTCGCCACCCTGCCGAAGGGTGCCGAACAGCGGCTGGCCGAGGACCACGGACGCAGCCAGCGCATCGTCGACGAGATCGCATCCATGCCTTCGGACTGGCCGGTTCTGGTGTTCGCCACCTCCGTCGCCCACGCCAAGCTGCTCGCCGCCAAGCTCGGTGACCGGGGCATCAAGGCCGCGGCGATCGACTCGACCACGCCCCCCAACGAACGCCGCAAGCAGATCAACGACTTCCGCAAGGGCAGGATTCAGGTCCTGACGAACTACGGCGTGCTCACCCAGGGCTTCGATGCACCGGCCACCCGTGTCGTGGTCGTCGCCCGCCCGACGTACAGCCCGAACATCTACCAGCAGATGATCGGACGCGGTCTCCGTGGTCCGAAGAATGGCGGCAAGGAAAGCTGCCTGATCCTGAACGTGCGGGACAACATCACCAACTACGGTGAGAAGCTCGCCTTCACCGAGTTCGAGTACCTGTGGGGTGGGGACCAGTGACCGCCGCCCCTCTCGTCGAACATCGACTCACCGTCGCGCAGCGTGCCGTGGTGGAGCAGCCCTGGGACGCCCGGGTGCTGGTCACCGCCAGGGCAGGAGCCGGTAAGACACACACCCTCGTGAGGCGGCTCGACCTGTTGGTGGAGCGCGAGGAACTGGAGGCCGGGGAGATCCTGGTGCTCAGTTTCTCCCGTGCCGCCGTGCGCGAGCTCACGGAGCGGATCGAGCGGCATGCCGCCGCCGCGCAGCGGATTCGTGTCCAGACCTTCGACGGCTGGGCCTCGGCCCTGCTCAACCGCGCGTACCCGGACGTGGACTGGGGGACGTACACCTTCGACGGCCGCATCGAGGCCGCCACCGAGGCAATCGACAAGGGGGCGGTCGAAGGCGGCGAGTACGTGCCGGCCCATGTGGTGATCGATGAGGTCCAAGACCTCGTGGGCGTCCGTCGGGAGATGGTCGAGGCACTGCTCGACCGGTTCCAGGAAAACAGTGGATTCACCGTGGTGGGTGATTCGGCTCAGGCCGTGTACGGATTCCAGGTGTCCGATCCGGACCAGCGGGCCGAGGAGACCGACCGCTTCCTGGAGTGGGTGCGCGCCACCTTCGGCGAGGACCTGGTGGAGCTCCATCTGGGCGACAACTTCCGGGCCCGCAGTGAAGCGGCTCGGATAGCTCTGTCCTACGGTGCCCAGTTGCAGCGGCTGCCCCGCGATCGGGCCGAGGCCGCCGACGAGGCGGAGCGTATCCACGGTGACCTGCGTGCGCTGTTGCTGTCGACGCCGAACTTCGGGGGCCTGGACGACCAGTTCGTGCTGGCAGCCCTGCGTGACTATCCCGACACCACCGCCATCCTGTGCCGCGACAACGGCCAGGCGTTGACGTTGTCCGGCATCCTGGCCGCCGCCGACGTCCCGCACACGCTGCAGCGTTCGGCCCGCGAGCGCTCCGCCCCTGTCTGGATCACCGAACTCCTCGCCTCGACCGGTACGACCGCTCTCACTCGGGAGCGTTTCGAGGAACTCCTGGTCGACCTGCGGGTCCCCGTCGGCAGCGTGCCGGAGGCGCTGTGGCGGTCGGTACGAAAAGTAGCGCGGGGCCGTGGTCGAGGAACCCTCGATGTCGTCGCGCTGCACCGCGCGCTCGCCGAAGGCAGACTGCCTGATGAGCTAACCGCGACACAGCCGTCCTCGCTCGTGATATCGACCATGCACCGGGCGAAGGGCTTGGAGTTCGATCGGGTCCTGATCGTCGAACCACGCGTACTGAAGGAGCCGACCCCGGTCCGGAAGAAGAAGTACGACTACGACCCGGCTGCGGAGGCCCGGCTGCTGTATGTGGCCATGACTCGGGCCCGGGATGACCTCTACGTCCTGGACGCGCCCAACTCGTGGCTCATCCGGAAGGACAAGAGGATCGACCGCTGGTACCTGGGCGGTCGCAGCACCTGGGCCCGTAACGGGATCGAGCTGATCGGTTCGGACGTGTCCCACGAGCAGCCTCCCGGCACGGAGGGATTCCAACGGGACGCCGAGGAGCTCCGGCGTCACCTGATGACCGATGTCGCCGCCGGTGCCGAGGCGGAGCTCGTCCTGTTGCACGGCATCCCTGTCGCCTCCGACCAGTCGCCTCCGTACGCGGTGGTGGTCGGAGGGCGACAGATCGCTGTAGTGTCCGAGCGCTTCCGAACCGACCTGTACCGATTGCTGCGCCGCACCTCGCACTCCGAGGTCGATCGATGGCCGCCGCTGATCACCGGCCTCCGGATCGACTGTGTCGAGAGTGTGGCGGGCAGCCCCGCAGCCACCGAAGCCGCTCGCCTGGGCACGCACGGCGCCTGGGTCGCACCGCGTTTGTGCGGCCTGGGGCGCTTCCACTGGAACGTGGACGAACCTGAGGGGAACGAAGGATGAGCGGGTCGACCCACCAAGCACACTACGAGGTGCGCGACTCGCTCCTCGAAGCCCTTCGGCAGGACCTGCTCGGCCCCGTCGGTGGTGTGGACGAGGTACTCACGGATGACGCACCGATCACCATGTACCCGGTCGGTGTACTCTTCCCGCGCTCACGCCCGGACCGGTCCGACAACTCGTCCCGGGCAGGGGCAACCGAGCAGGGTGAGCTGGAGTCCGAGCGGGACGGGCTCGACGCGGTTCCGCTCGGCGTCCGTCGGGACGTCGAGGAAGGGCCCGGTGATCTGGGCGTCTCGCTGGCCAACGTCCGAATGCCCTCGTCCATGGGTCTTACTTTCGCTGTGGACCCGAGCGTGTCCACCCGGATTCGCTTGACCGTGGCCACCGCCGTATACCTCCCCGAGGACGCCGAGGGGAATCCGGTGGCCGCGAAGCGGACCGAGGCACGAAGTACGAAGGCCCAGCGGGAGCATTGGCGGCGCTCCGCCCTGCGGATCGAGCCCGTCGATGTGGACGTCACGCGTCCCGGTCTGCTCGACCCATTCGTTCTTCACCCGGGGCTGGAGCTGCGTGTGCTGGTCCGTCCCCGGTCCACGTCGGGCGGGACTGTGACCGTGACGGCCACGGTCGTCAACAGCCTTGAGGTCGGCCAGTTCGACCTCCGCGACGCACACTGCTTCTACCAGCCGGTGCTGACCGTCACGGCGCAGGACGGCAACAGCCCGGTGTTCGTGGTGCGGCCTGCCACTCTGGGCGCGGTCGACTTGGAGCAGGCGCTGAGCAGGCTCCTGCATCGCCATGTACCGAGCTTCGCCACCGGACACGGGTGCGCGGCGCATTGGGATTGGACGCCACCTCCGGTGGGATCCGTATCGATCGAACCTCCGACGGTCACCGCCCTGCGGACCGAGTTCGTTCCCTCCCACGAGGTGTTGCTGACCGACTCCAATCCCGGGATCGACGACAAGCCACTGACCATGTACCGGCTGGGAACCGACCCGACCCATGAGGTCGTGTCGGCGCTGCGCGCCCTGCTGGCAGGGTACGAGCGGTGGATCGAGACCCAGGAGGACCAGACTCGTCTGCTGCGCGGCACGGAAGACGGCAAGGCGGCGGCTGATCAGGTCCTGCTGTGCCGGCGAGCTCTGCGCCGGATGTGTGAAGGCGTGGATCTGCTGGAAGACACCGGGCGACCGGACATTATGCACGCGTTCCGGCTGGCGAACCTCGCGATGGCCGACCAGCGGGCACGTACCGTGTGGATCAAGGACGGCAGGTCCGGCCGACCGGACGAACAGGCCGGGCGGTGGCGGCCCTTCCAGCTCTCCTTCATGCTTCTCTGCCTGGCCGGAATCGTCGATCCGGACCACGACGACCGAAAGATCTCCGACCTGCTGTGGTTCCCCACAGGTGGCGGCAAGACGGAGGCGTACCTCGGACTGATCGCCTTCACCACCTTCCTGCGGCGGCTGCGGGACGGGGAGGCCGGGGCAGGCGTCACCGTGCTCATGCGGTACACGCTCCGGCTACTCACGCTCCAGCAGTTCGAGCGAGCCGCAACGCTGATCTGCGCCATGGACCTGCTTCGGGCCGCCGACCCGGCAAGGCTGGGACACGAGGAGATCTCCATCGGCATGTGGGTGGGCCGTTCGGCAACCCCCAACACGCTGGCGGTCGCCGAAGGCAAACTGGCTGACCTCGCGCGCAACGAGACCTTCCAGTTGCAGACGGAGAACCCGGTCCAACTGCGTAACTGCCCATGGTGCGGTGAGCCGCTGCGTCCCCGTGACTACGCAGTCGACAAGGACGCCAAGCGCATGACGGTGAACTGCCCCTCAGACACCTGTGACTTCCATCGGGGACTGCCGGTACACCTCGTCGACGAGGCCGTCTACGCCCATCGTCCGACCTTGGTCATCGCGACGGTCGACAAGTTCGCCTCGATGCCCTGGCGGCCCGCCTCAGCGGCACTGTTCAACCGGGACGTCGACGGGGCCCGGCCGCCCGAACTCATCGTGCAGGATGAGCTGCACCTCATCTCCGGCCCGCTCGGCACACTCACCGGCCTGTACGAGACGGCCGTGGACGCCCTGGCCGAACGTCCCAAGGTCATCGCCTCGACCGCGACCATCCGACGCGCCGATGAGCAGGGCGCCCGGCTGTTCGACCGTACGGTGGCCCAGTTCCCGCCCGGCGGGCTGGACGCAAGGGACTCATGGTTCGCCGTCGAGACGCCGCGTGAGCGCAAGGCGGCACGCTGCTATGTCGGCCTGCTGACCTCCAGCACCAGCCAGGCCACCTTGCTGATCCGGGTGTACGCAGCTCTGCTGCACCGGGCACACGCCCATGATGCTCCGCCCGAGGTAAAGGACGCCTACTGGACCCTGGTCGGCTACTTCAACAGTTTGCGACTGCTGTCAGCGGCAGAGCTCCAGGTTCTCGACGACGTCCAGGAGCGGCTGGGGCACCTCGCGGCGCGGGACGGCCTCAAGCCGCGCCGCGCGGACGTTCTCACGGAATTGAGCAGCCGCGCGAACGCCAGTGACATCTCCCGCCGGCTCAAGGACATTGAGCGACGGCTCCCCGGCCCGGAGGTGCTGGACGTACTGCTCGCCACCAACATGATCTCCGTAGGGGTCGACGTCGACCGACTCGGGCTGATGGCCGTGATGGGACAACCGCAGACCACCGCCGAGTACATCCAGGCGACGAGCCGAGTCGGGCGGCAACACCCGGGCCTCGTCGCAGTCATGCTCAACTCCACGAGGTCCAGGGACCGCTCGCACTACGAGGACTTCCAGAGCTTCCACTCCGCCCTGTACCGCGAGGTGGAGTCCACGAGCGTCACCCCGTTCTCCGCGCGGGCCCGTGACCGGGGCCTGCACGCCGTGGTGGTGGCCCTTGCCCGGTTGATGTTGCCTGCCGCACGGGCCAACGAATCGGCCGCACACGTGGAGGACTTCCTCACCGACCTCCGCGAGCAGGTCGGGAAGGCTCTGCTCGACCGGGTCTCGACGGTCGAACCGGCCGAGCTCGAAGCCACCACCGCAGCCTTCTACGAGTTCATCGAATGGTGGCGGGGCGAGGCACACGAGCGCCCGAACCTCGTGTACGAGGCTCCACATGGCTCTCGCGCCCCCGCATTGTTGGCCAACTACGACGACGAGTCGGCATACGTGTCGCCGTGGAAGACGCTGTGGAGTCTGCGAGACGTAGACGCGTCGTCCACCTTCTTCGAGGAGCGCTGAACCATGGGCCCCGTCCCGCCCCGCACCCGTCGCCGCGGCCTCCCCTCAACGGCGGCACGTACCGCGCGCAAGCTCGGAGAGATCCGCCGCGCCCAGCTCATCACGACGTACGGCGTCGGAGCCATGATCGCGGTGGAGAACGAGTCGTTCCTCGTCCGCGGTATCGACTCGTGGGACGTCTCCGAGGCGCCCTTCATCTCGGAGCCCCGCTTGGCCTGGCAGTTGGGTGTCTCCGGATTCCGGATGCCCCCCGCTCCCGATCCCGACTCGGCCCGGGACGGCGTACGGGCGGTGCGCTTCCCGGAGATGTACTCATGCCCTCACTGCCATCGGTTGCAGCCCTTCCGCAAGTTCAACTCGCCGGTCGGACGGGCCGAGTGCTCGACGTGCCAGGAGAGCCTGGTCCCGTCCCGCTTCGTGATCGCGTGCACGCACGGCCATCTGGAGGACTTCCCTTACTGGAAGTGGGTCCACCGGGGCAACCGGACGCCTTCCGGGGCCTGCGGGGGCCAACTGTCCTTCCAGGCCGACGGCTCGACCGCATCCCTGCGTGCCGTGCTGATCGGTTGCAGTTGCGGGGTGGAGAAGGTGTCCATGGAGGGGTCGTTCCGGCGCCAGGCCCTCCGGGACCTCGGCATCCGGTGCAGCGGGCGTCGCCCCTGGCTCAAGGACGCCCCGGCCGAGAGCTGCCAGGAACCACCGCGCACCCTCCAACGTGGTTCCTCCTCGGTCTGGTTCCCGGTCATGCACTCGGCCCTGTCCATCCCGCCGTGGAGTCAGGGCATCGCCAAGCTCGTAGCGCCGTTCTACGACCGCTTCAAGGAGGAGGACCCCGCCTCCATCAAGGCGTACGTACGCATCGGGAAACTGCTGCTCCACCACCCGAAATACACCGAGGACGACGTGGTGGCCGAGGTCGAGCGGAGGCGGGCGGCGGAAACCGCCGCTGCGGAACAGGCCGATGACACGGAAGCCGCCAAGCGCGCGGGCGACTACCGGCGGAAGCTCTACGAGGGTGAGTATCGAAGTCTGTCCAAACCGCACCCCGAGGACGCCGAGGAGGAACAGGAGTTCGTCTGCGAGCCCCCCACCACCCCGATCGACGCTCTGCGCTCGTCACACGGGCTGACCCAGGTGATGCTGGTCAAGCGGCTGCGCGAGGTACGGGCACTGCAGTCGTTCCGACGTGTGGACGAACCGAGTCCGGCGGACTCCCAACTACGCCAGGCGGCGATCTCGCAGACCAAGCCGAATTGGCTTCCGGCTTTCGAAGTGAGCGGTGAGGGCGTGTTCCTTCGCCTCGACCCGGAGCGGCTTCGGATCTGGGAGGAGCAACCGGAGCAGGTCGCTCGCGCAACCCGGATCCGCGAGAACCACGAGAGGCTGCTGTCAGCACGTGCGGGCGACTCGGACAAGCCGGTTCCGCCTTCACCCGCCACCCCCCGCTTCCTCCTTCTGCACGCCCTGGCCCACACACTGATCAACGAATGGAGCCTGGACGGCGGCTACCCGGCCGCATCCCTGCGCGAGCGGCTCTACAGCGACGAAGACATGGCGGGCGTGCTGATCTACACGGCCACCAGCGACTCCGCCGGCAGTCTTGGCGGCGTCGTCGCGCAGGGTGAACCGGACCGTCTCGCAGCCTCCCTCCGGGCCGCCCTGCACAGGGCGAGTTGGTGCTCGAACGACCCCTTGTGCATGGAGTCCGAGGCGAGCGGCGCGGACAGTCTGAACATGGCCGCCTGCCATGCCTGCCTGCTGCTCCCCGAGACGAGCTGCGAGAACAACAACATCCTGCTCGATCGGGCAGCCCTGGTCGGGACACCGGACGGTCGGGTGCCGGGCTTCTTCACTCGCTGACACCCAACGCCCAGGCGGCCCACGGTCCGCAGGCACCCCGGCCGCCGGATCGGCGCACATCACGAGAACGAGATGACACGAGCACGCCCGGGACGGCGGAGATCCAGACATTGAAACCCTGGCACAAGTGTCCTGCGACTCGCGCGATCAATGCACCCTGACTCAAGCCGCCTCGGCCAGCACCTCCGCTCGGGCCTCCGCCTCGAAGTGCATCTGCGCCCGGTCCAACAGGCCGTCGGGATCGCCACCCTGGGCAGTCACCCAATGAAGGAGGTCCGCGATGAGGTCGATGGCAGATTCCTCAAGGATCTGAGCGGAGCGACTCTGCAGCAAAGGCGGTGCACCGACGTCGCCTCGGTATTTCGTCAGGGCCGCTTCAGCACGCTGCACCCGGCGGCACTGCAGCTCCGGGTCGGCCGACAGCTCACACCAGACAGCCTTCCCCGTCGCAGTCAGCAACGTTCCCCAGTCGGCAGCCATGCCGGCGAGCAGATGCAGACCCCGCCCGCACTCGTCGTCGCAGGCCACCGTTCCGAGGACCGGCACGCGGTAACTCTTGTCATGGAGCTCGATCCGCAGCCGGTCCCCTACCGCCTCCAGGACCAGGGTGGCAGCAACGCCTCTACCCACATGCTTGATCACGTTGGCTGCCAGCTCACTCACTGCCAGCTCAGCTTCTTCGGCGAAGGCCGGCAAGCACCACTCCGCAAGCTGCCCCCTGACGGCTCTTCGCAGCTCCCGGACCGCTGCGGGCTCGGCCTCGAACGGCAGAACGCTGCGGAGTTGCGAACTGTTGTCGTGTCCGGACATGCACTCTCCTTCCGGCGCCACATCAGCCCTGCACCCGCCGTATCCAAACGACCGCGCTGAGTGGCCAGGTTTGCGAGTATGGCAGCAAGAAGTCTCTTCATGAAACTTCTCACGAGAATCGATCGGGTGAATCCAGATCCCGGCAACGGGTGTCAGACATAGCCTTGTTGGCGCCGGAGAGCCTCAGCGCACACGGAACGGAAGGCCACCCTCCATGTCCGTCAGGACCACAACACGACGTCGACAGCTCGGCGCGATGATGCGCAAGTTGCGTGCACGGAAGGGCATGACGCTGGAGGAAGCTGGACGGCTCGTCGGGATCTCAAAGGCCACGGTCAGCCGCTACGAGACCCAGGAAGGGCCAGTGAAATGGCCCATCGCGGACGCCCTCTGCCGGCAGTACGACGCGACCGACGCGGAGCGGAATGCCGTGGTCGCCCTGGCGAAGGACGCAAAGCAGCAGGGCTGGTGGGGGCCGTACACCGACTCCATCCCCGCTGACATGAATCTCCTGCTGACGCTCGAAGACGAGGCAGTGCGCGAGGACCACTTCTGCTGCACTTACGTACCCGGCCTTCTGCAGACACGGAGCTACAGCGCAGCGATTCAGGGCGCCAACGAGATGCGTCTGGCGCCCGACGAGATCCAGCGCCTCGTGGACATCCGCATGAAGCGCCAGGAGATCCTGAGCCGGCCGAAGCCGCCCCACCTGTGGGCGATCCTCGACGAGTCGGTTGTCCGGCGCGTGGTCGGATCCCCGGACGTCATGCGCGATCAGTTGAATCACCTGCTGGAAGCCAACGACTCACAACACATCACCCTGCAAATTCTGCCGTTCTCGAAGGGCGCTCATTGCGCGGCCTTGGGAAGCTTCGTGATCCTCGGCGGGGTCGAGGCAAGCCTGGACGTCGTGTACGTCGACCTGCACGTCGGCTCGCTCTTCCTGGAGAAGGACGAAGAACTCAGCCGATACAGACTTGCGTTCGACTACCTGCGTGCACAAGCGTTGGACATAGCCGCGTCGTCCGCGTTGATCAAGCGTGTACTCAAGGAGATGTAATGCCTTCGGTTCCTCACTCCCCCGAGCCCCTCCACTGGTTCAAGTCGTCGTACAGCGGAGGGAACACGACCGAGTGTGTTGAGGCCGCCCGCCTCCCACGGGCCACTGCGGTCCGCGATTCGAAGGCCCCTGACGGTCCGATGCTGACATTCGGCAATGCATCGTGGGAGGGGTTCCTCACTGCCATACAGCACCAGCAGCTCGGCGCGTGATAGGCCACCTCCTGTGTGAGGGGTGGCGTCCGCGATGCCTCACAGTCAGGGCCGCCACCGGCAGACTGCCCGGGACCCAGCTCTCTTCAGGCCACGAGAAGGTGTACTCATGACAAATCAGCCTTCCGCCGGCTCCCAGTGGCGGAAGAGCAGTCGCAGCGGCGGCAGCGGCACGGAGTGCGTCGAGGTCGCGGACCTGCAATCGGCGGTTGGCGTTCGGGACTCCAAGCAACCTCGCGGGCCGCACATAGCCGTACGTCACAACACATGGGCACGGTTCGTTGCCTCTCTGCGCACCCAGTAGGTCAGCCTCGATCGAGCGTGGCAGCCGCCGTCAGCGGAGGTCGAGGCTTCGGCGCGCCCTGGCGATCACGTGTTGTGCCTCCGCTCCGAACAGGGCCGATCCACTCAGGGACTGCCACACCCGCTGGTACGTGGCAATGGTGTCCGCGTCGTCGAGCCACAGTTCGGCATGCCAGTTCTCGGTGATCACGAGGCGGCCGTCGAAGCTCCAGAAGCCATGGAGTGACGGACATCCGGTGCCGCCGCTGCCTGTGCCGTTGAACTGCGGCCTGCGTGCCATTTCAACCTGCCTCTCGCCGGGAGTGCCTCCGGATCACAGGTTCTCCGTAGTCTTCCGTGAATGTCGGTTGGATACTCTCCCGGTATGAAGATCACGATGGGTGCTCTTGCGGCCGGGGTGGGATTCGGGGCGGCCACCTCGCTCATCAACGCGCTTTCCTCCCCGTACGGGGAGCTCGGCGCCCCTCTTGCGGGCACCGTTTGGGCCAGTGCTGCCAAGGTGCTCAGCCTGCTGATGGACGCAGGCTGGTCCTGGGCCGCGCTGGCGGTGGGCTGGCTGGCCGGGACACCGGTCCGAGGCGCGCTGGTCGGGGCCCTGGCGCTGATCGCTGCCACCGGGGCGTACTACGTGACGGACGCCTTCGCCTCGGGGGCAGGCACGGAGATGGTCAGGTGGTGGGTGGCGGGACTGCCGCTCGGGCTGGTCCTGGGCGCGGTGGGTGCAGCCATCCGGCGGCCTGGATTGATCGGCTTGCTTGCGGCGTTGACGGTTCCGGTGGGTGCTGCCGTGCAGATGGTCGTGCTACCGCCCCGACCGCACCTCACCTTGACCCCGACAATTGTTCTCGCCGAGGTCATCGTCTGGACGGCCGCTGTGTTCAGTGCCGGCTGGGTTGTCTACCGTTTCTGGGCGGCGAGGCGTACAGCCGTGGCCGGATAGCGGAACCACCAGGGATGCCCCGTTCTGGTCAACGGCGAGCCGACGGCCGTCTCTCTCAAGATTTCCCCCGTGGACTCAGCCGGCGAGCGGGAACATCCGGCTGAGACGCGGCAGCCGACGCGACGCTTCGTCCGCGTTGCGTATGTCCCACGCCTCGCCGCTCGGTTCGGGGTTGCAGGGGAGGTCCAGGCCCTCGGCCTCCAGTGCCTTCTCAAGTCCTTCCTCCTCGCCCGTCAGCATGTCGAAGGCCTCGGCCGCGACGTAGTCCAGCGACTCCCACTCGGGCCACTCGTCGTCCGACCAGTCCTGCAGGGGGCGTCCGGCCAGCGCGCGCAGCTTCGGGGTCTCCGCCAACGAATCCGGATCGGCCACCGCCCTCTCGTACGTCTCCCGGCCGAGGCCGAGCACCCAGAACTGGAAGTACCAGAAACTGTCGTCGGAGCACGATCCTCCGTGGATCTGCTCGGCGGCGACCCACATCTCCCACGTGTCGATCCGCCGTCGCACCTGGTGCAGGCACGACTGGAACTGCACGATCTCTGCCAGTGACCGCTGCTTGAGTTGCTCACGCAGTGCCTCCAGCCGCTGGTCCGGGTCGCCGGTCTGCTGCTGAGAGCCCTCCAGCAGGGCCCAGAAGGAGTTCTCATCCATGGGCCGCACTATGGCAGTCAGGTCGGACAGTCCTACTGCCGCGCGGGCAGAGCTGCCGACGTCCCGTTGATTCTCGCGATCCGTTCCCGCCACGGGACGCGGTCGGGCTCCGGCTCGGGGGCGCCGTGGAACGTCGCGTGTGCTGTGGACCGGCGGCACGGTGCGCATTCAGTCTCGTCGGCCAGGGGGCGGAAGACGTGTTTCTCGCCCGGGCCCTCGCACTCCAGCAGCTCGCGGACGGGCGCGGGCTCGTACGGCGGGAGCGGAGCCTGGGGCTCGGGAAGTTTCTGGATGAGGCGGTAGCGCAGGAAGCCGACTGCCGAGCGCACGCCATCTTGAGGACGTTCGGCGAGTAAGGCCTGGCGCAAGTCGGACTCGCTCAGGCCGCGCTCCAGCCACTTGACCGCTTCCACGGCCAGTACGCGGGCTTCGCGTACGCCCAGGTGGAGTTCGCGGCGCGAGTGGCGCAGGGAGAGCAGGACCCGTTCTGCCCGGGCCAGTTGGAGAGCGTCGGCCGCCCCCGCCGTCGGCTCGGGGTCCGGGTCCGCCGTTGGCTCGGCTTCGGAGGGTGGGTGGGGAGTGGTCTTATCACTGTGGTCTTCTACCGGTTCATAGCCACCGGCCGGCCGGGCAGTCGGTTCGCCGACGGTCGGGAACCGCGTACTCGGCAGCGGCGGGGCGGCGGGCACGGCCCCCCGCAGCTGTCCCGCCTGCTCACTCGTCAGAGGGTTGTTCGCGACCAGCTGCTCAGTGATCCAGCGGCCCCCGCCGCCCTGGCTCCGCCACTCGTGTACGTACCCGTGCTCGACCAGCAGTTGCTTCGCCTTCTGGTACGCGCGGCCCTTGATGCCCAGCTTCTGGGCGAGTTCGCTGAGGGGCTTGTCCGTGGCGTCCTCGGGAAGACCCTGGACGTACACGAGCAGGACCTTCGCGTCACTGTTCAGACGGGGATGGCGGACGACATCGTGCGATGCCTTCGTGTAGCGCGCGGACGGCGCGATAGCATGACGCAGCATTTCCGGTGGTCTCGATCCACTGGTGATGAAGGCCCTCGGTTGGTGTTGGCGCACCGCCGGGGGCCGCTCCATGCGCACGGGGACGCACAGAGCGTGATGGTTTCGTCACCGTACCGCATTGTTTTCATCTCCCGCCATGCGAATGGGACTTCACACCACTCCCCCGAAGAGGGCGCTGCGGCGGGGGCACGGAGTATCACCGAGTGCCACGGGGCTCCCGGGAGTTGGTCTGCGCGCGCGGCCGGCTGGGACCGCGATGGCTGTGCCCCCGTGCTCGTACTACGAAGCACGGGGGCACAGTCATGCGTCAGTGCTGCTGCTGCGCCTTGCGACGGCGGAACACCAGGTAGCCGCCGGCCGCGACGAGCGCGGCGGCCGCTGCGGACAGCAGGCCGACGGGCGCGCCGTTACCGGTCTCGGCGAGGTCCCCGCCGCTCTGTGCGGAGGGTGACGACGAGGGGGACGAAGGGGAGGAGGTCGAGGACGTCGGCTTGGTGCCCTCGGGGGCGGACGACGTGGGCGCCGCGGACGGCTGCGCCGGGCCGGACGGAGCGCCGGGCACTGACGGGGTGGCAGGCGTCGACGGCTTGCCGCCGTCGGGCTTGCCGGGCTCGTCGGGCTTGCCAGGCTTACCGGGCTCGTCGGGCTTACCGGGCTTGCCGCCACCCGGCTGCCCCTTGCCGTCGCAGTCGACCCAGAAGACCTTGTGCTTGGCCCGGCCGTGCTCGCCGTCGAAGTTCCAGAACAGCTTGTAGTGGCCGTCGGGCAGGGACTGGTCCTCCGAACGGAGGTGTCCCTTGCCGTCGAGCGTCAGCGAACCGGTTTTCACGGTCTCGCCCTTGACGTGGGCGGTCGGGGCCCAGGCTTCGATGCGCCAGTCGACCTTCTGGCCGGCATCGAAACCGAAGGCGTCGAGGTAGAAGGTGCACACGTGAGGCTCGTTCTTACGGAGCTCCTCACCGGTCGCGGCGTCGTGGATCTTCACGGTGCCGTTGTCGCCGGGGGCGGTGGCGTATGCCGTGGGTGCGAGCAGCAGGGCCGCGGTGACGGCGGCCGTGAGCGTGCCTGCGGAAACGAGTGGGCGCATGGGCAATCCAACGGTGAAGGAGACAGGGGGCTACCGTGGGGGGCTTGCGTGGGGGGGTCCGCTCAGCCTCCTGCGACCGCGTACACCCGTCAATGCACTTCTGACCACTTGTGTCACACGACGCACCGCTTGCCCCATTGGTCCCACATAACGATTGAGAACGTAGGCTCCGAGCGTGTCCCCATGCCCGTGGCGCGGGCAGCCCCACGCGAACAGGACTTCTCACCATCAGGCGAGCCAGTCGACCGAGCCGGTCCACCTGAACGTCCCGGTCGAGTTCCCCGACGGCTGAGAGGCCAACCGGGCGGTGAGGGCGCACCTGACGGCTCATCGGGCGAAGACCCGTTGAGCCAGTCAGGAGTGGTGGGAGCGTCCATCCGTTCAGGCCATCCGCAACTGGTCGCGGAGCGTCCGGGCGACCTGTGCCATCAGTGCTTCCGTCTCGGGCTGCAGCACGGCCGGTACGCGGGATTCGGTGAGGGCGGCGACGGCGAACGTCTGCCCGTCGGCGTGCTCGACGACCCCGGCCTCGTGTCGGAGGTTGAGCAACGTACCGGTCTTCGACGACCACCGGGACGCGTCGGAGCTGAAGTCGGGAGCCAGTCGCTGCCGGATCACGTTGTTCGTCATCAGCTCGCGGACCCGCGCCGCGGTGGCGGGCTGGATCGTCGTCGGCCGCCACAATCCCTCCAGCAGGTCGACGAAGGTCCGGGCCGACCCGACGTTCGCGCGGCTGATGTCGAGCTGGGCCACGGGATGCCCCTGTCCCGCTGTCGCCGCGCCGATGGCGAGGGCGTGGGCAAGGTGCACCTCGGTCGGCGCGAACCGTTCGGCCGGCGTCTGGGTGAGGTCCCCCATGAGGTGGCGTACCACGATGCCGTCGTAGCCGAGCCGCCGCAGCTCCGCGGTGACCGCGGCGGGCGGGGTGAGGGCGAACAGCGCGTCGGCCGCGGTGCCGTCGCTGATCGCCGTGCTGAGATACAGCAGGTCCTCGAGCGCGACCGTGGCCGGGTGCCGGAACTTGGTCAGGCCGGTCGGTCCCGGCACGGTGACGCGGCCGGGCTGCACCACGATCGTTGCGGCCAGGTCGAGTTCGCCGCGTCCGACACGTTCCAGTGTGGCGATCGCGAGCGGCACCTTGACCAGGGAAGCGATCGGATACTCCACCTCGGCGTCGATCGCGAGTTCATCGCCGGTGTCGAGGTCACGCACGAGGAACGAGCCGCGCAGGCCGCCGTCGTGCAGGGCCTCCCTCGCATCGCGCAGGACCTTGGTCGTCCCCACCACTACGCCTCACCATCGCCCGGCACGTCGCCGCTCCGGCTACCGTGGTCCGACATGCCGAGGCAGCGCCCGATCGTGGCGAGCGGGAGGGTCCGGATGCGCTGGGCGTCCTCGCGCAGTCCGGCCTCGACGTCGTAACCCCGTACCAGCTCCAACTCGCCGATCGGCCGCCAGTACAGCCCCAGTTCGTCGGCCTGGACGGCGGAGCAGAGCAACAGGTCGGCCGAGCCGAGCACCTCGGCCGCGGCGTCGACGAGTGAGGCCGAGACCACGACCTGGGCGGGTTGGAGGCCGACCCCGTCCCGTAAGCGGATCACCCGGTCGCGTACGTGCGGCACGTCGTCCTCCGGCTGGATCCAGACGCGTCGTCGGCGTGCGTTACGTCCGGCCCGGCCCGCGCGCAGGTTTTCCACGTATATCGTCTGCCCCGCCGGCTCGGCGCTGCCGGCCAGCCCCAACGGTATCCGCCATGGCGCTCCGTCCGCGGGTACGGACACGATCGCCGCCCGGACCTCCAACGTCCGGGCGAGCGCCGCGCGTTCACCCGGCCCGGCTGTGTGCAGGGCGAGATTCAGGTCGTGCCGACGCGCCTCGGCAACGAGCCCGGCGAGCCGGCGTGGGGCGGAGACCGCCGGTACGGCCAGCCGGAACCGGCGTCGCTTGGCACACTCGGCGTCGTGCTCCATCGCCTCGACGAGTTCGACCAGCCGCCGGGCCGAGGACAGCATGTCCCGGCCGAACGGGGTCAGAGTGACGTTTCGTGACGACCGGTCGAACAGCTTGGCGCCGAAGTGCTCCTCCAGGGCGGCGATCCGCCGGCTGACGACCGACTGCGGCATGCCTGCCGCAGCGGCACCGACGGTGAAGCTGCCATGCCCACTCACCGCCACGAACGCCTCGCAGGCCCTGACCATGTCCACGGCCGGAGCCTATAGCTATGCCGGATCAGCATGGGTCTGCGCATTTCTGTCTTGGACAGCATGTACTGCCGGATGCCAGATTGCCTTCTGCCCGACCTGGGTCATCTCTCGAGGTAGATACCTGTTTGCCGGTAATGAGCTTCCGGAGGGGAAATACTGCCAGGCGGTCACCCCATCTGCGGCAAGCGAACTCGAGCCCGCTTGCCGTAGTCGTAACTCGCCCCGGTGGAGGGAAGACCATGACGCCACGACAGCCGGCCATCACACGCCGCGCGCTTCTAGGGGTGGCGGCACTCCTGCCGTTGGCCGGATGCGCGGAGGGCAAGAGGACAGCGACGCGACCGTCAGCGGGCGCGCCCTCATCCCCCTCCGCCACGGCGAGCGCTCGCCACAGTCAACTGGCAGCATTGGAGAGGAAGTTCGAAGCACGCTTGGGGGTGTACGCCCTCGCCACCGGCACCGGGGCCACCATCACCCACCGGGCGGACGAACGGTTCGCGTTCTGCTCGACGTTCAAGGGGCTGGCGGCAGCGGCGGTCCTGCACCGCAATCCGCTGTCGCACCTGGATACGGTCATCAGGTACACCGAAGGCGACCTGATGAAGAGCTCGGCCATCACCAGGCGGCATGTGGCCACCGGAATGACGATCCGACAGCTGTGTGATGCCGCGGTCCGCTACAGCGACGGAACGGCCGGAAATCTCCTGCTCCGCGATCTCGGCGGGCCGGCCCGGTTCACGGCGTACGTGCGCAGCCTCGGCGACACGGTCACCAGGATGGACCGGATCGAGCCGACGATCGCGCAAGCCACCCCGGGAGACCCCCGCGACACCACCTCGCCCCGGGCGTTCGGTACCAACTACCGGAAGATCCTGCTGGGGGACGCCCTGCCGACGGACAAGCGCACCTTCCTCCGCCACCTGCTGGAACGCAACGCCACCGCTGCCGGCGCGCAACGTATCCGGGCCGGCGTACCGCGGGGATGGAACGTGGCGGACAAGACCGGGACCGGTGACTACGGCACCCTCAACGACATAGCTGTGGTGTGGCCCCCGAATGCCGCGCCACTCGTCATCGCGATCATGTCCAGCAAGGCCACCAAGGACGCCGAGTACGATCAGGCCCTCCTCGCCGAGGCCGCCGCGTACGTGGTGGCCACTCTCACCTAGTGCCGCATCAGGCAATTCTGGGCCCGCCGCCAGGTCACCACCGAGCCGGTGCCCCTGCGGATGATCCGCAGCAGGCGCTTGCCCTCGTCGTCATCGATCTCGCGGACGCGTACTCGTTCTGCCACCCGGACAGCCTGGCGGGACGGCGCTTCACCGGACCAGGAGGTGACTTCGGTTGGTCAGCCTGCTGTCGGGCTCTGCAGGACCTGCGCTCGCATGAACCCGTGGCTCCGCTCCACTTTCGCCACATGCAGCGTATAGCTCTGGTACCACTCGGCTTGCCCACGCTTTTGCGCCGCGCGGTGCTCGGCGTTGCACCGCCACTCCGTAAGGGCGTCGGCGTCGCGGAAGTACCCGACGGTGATGCCCAGCCCGCCGGGAGTCTGCGCGTGGTCCATCCCCAGGAACCCAGGGACGCCTTTCACCAGGTCTTCCATGCGTGCGTTGGTCTCGCTGTAGCCGCTCTGATCCTGGGTTCGCACCGTAGTGAAGACAGCCACGTAGTAGGGGGGTTCATAGGCCTCGACGGGCGCGACAGGCGCTTCCGAGTGATCGCTCATGGCGCCACCGTAAGGCGGGATGCGCCCAACGATCCAGCGTCTTTCCTGAACGGGATACATGAGGGATCGGGCTCTTGACCAAAGCCGTCCGAGCTCTCCCCCAACTCCCGGAAACGGCCACGGCTCACAGAACGGCGCAAGGGACGGGGAACACCAGGGCGAACGTTGGCTGATGCGGCTAGTCCGACGTCACTCGGATTCGACGTCGGGCGTGGCGCGGGCATGAGGACGGCCACCGCGTTGATCACCGATGGCTTGTGAGGACAACCGGAGATCCTGCGGTGGCCGCGCATCACAGCGCAGACCCCCACTGGCCGGGGGTTCACGCCCGTACGGCGCTCGACGCGGGCGACCCGGTCGAGGCGATACGGATCCACATGCGCGACATCGTCCGCATGCCCGCGGGCGCGGTCGATGCGATGTTCGCCGACCAGCGGGTGCGAGCGGCGCTCTCCGCCCACGCGGAGGCGCTGATCGCCGATGACGAGGCGATCGACGCGCTCGGCGTCGGCACTAATCGCTTCGCGACGCTCGGAATGCCGACGACCCTGGTCAAGGGAGACCTCAGTCCCGCCCACTTGCGCGAGCGCCTGGCCGACCTGGCGACAACCCTGCCGAACGCGCGGATCGTCACGCTCGCCGGCCAGGGACACGTCGCCCACCTCACCGCTCCTGACACCCTGGCCGACGCGGTCCGGGAGACGGCGGAACAGGTTCTCCACGCATGAGGCGTCCGGGCCGCTCCGTCAGCCGCCTTGCCTGCCTCTGACCGGCGGAGCGACTCCAGATGTCAGAGCCTGGCACTGCCCTCGCCCCCCGCGCCCGGCCTCATCCCAACCGAGACGGCGAGGCTAGGGCATGTGGTACTTGCCGCTGCTGTCCTGCAACCATGTCCCCCGTGCGGGGTCGATGTTGATGTTGGTCCCATGCAGCCTGCACGCCGCCTCGACCGGGGCGAGGAACTTGCTTTCGAAGTCCGCCTGGGTGACCGCCCCCGCGTTGATGGCGGCCGTCATGTAATTGAAGGCGTTCTCGAGCTCGGCGGAGCGGGGCGTGGTGTCACCCTTGGCGTCCTTGTTCAGGTCGAGGCCGTCTCCCGGGTCGTCGGTCCTGTCCTCGGGCCGGGGGCCGACGCGGAAGTTGGCCGGCATGTTCTTCAGCGCCTTGTCGACGTCGGGCGCGCCGAACGCTTTGGGGGCGAGTGGCGCCAGCGTGGTGCTGATCTGCTGCTCCTGAGCGGGGGTCAGCACGGCGAGGAACGGCTGGAAGAGCGACTTGGGAATGATGTGGTGCAGCGTATCGACCAGTGGACCGCTGGAGTGCGCCGTCTTCACGGCGGCCAGCTCGTTGCTCGTCGACCCGAGCTTCCAGTCCTTCTTCTTGGCGCGCTGCACGACACCGACGGCCCCGCCGGATTCGGCCGGGCCGCACCCGGGGCCGTGTTCGTGGCGGCTCCGCTTGATCATGGCTGCGACCGCGGCGTTCCCGACGCTGCGCTGCAGGGCGAGCAGCGACCCCGGCGGCGGCGCTCCGTCACTCACCGCCGCCACTCCGCCTCGCTCGCCGCTCCGCCGTGACCGCGCTGCCTGAGCGTGAGCGGACTCCGCCTCCAGCGAGGACTGTGCGCGCATACGTCCCTCCTCCTGGCCGGTCTCCATGCTCACAACAGCGGCCTGCCTCTGAGAAGCGCCCCCCGGGGCAGACCTGGGGCAGCATCACTACGCGCTCGGGGCAGAACCGCATCTCCCAGCGGGCACGCCGGCGACAGACGCCTCCCTGAGGCAGTCGGTCAGGTGCTGCCGCTGGAGGCCGCAGCCAAGGCCCATGAGCTCAGCGAGACCGACCGGATGCAAGGAAAGATCGTTCCGACTCCTCGGAGCTGCCGGAGGGGCGGGCGACGCGGATCGATTTGACTTGTCACTACATATCGCGAAAGCTAGATGCGTTCCTGTAGAGAGCATGGAGAGGCAGACCGGTGGATCCGCTGGCCGTACACAAGGCGCTCGCCAATCCCGCGCGCCTGCAGTTCATGCAGTGGCTCAAGGAGCCGGCGAAGTACTTCGACGAGAACTCCTACCGACAGCAGGGGCTCGGCTTCCACATCGGCGTGTGCGTCGGTGACATCCAGAAGCGTGCCGGGCTGGCGCAGTCGGTGGTGTCAGGCTACTTGCAGACCCTGAAGGACGCGGGGCTGCTCACCTCGGAACG
Organism: Streptomyces sp. NPDC088246; assembly: GCF_044741025.1. Classification (NCBI taxonomy): domain Bacteria; kingdom Bacillati; phylum Actinomycetota; class Actinomycetes; order Kitasatosporales; family Streptomycetaceae; genus Streptomyces; species Streptomyces sp. NPDC088246. Next base: position 138,425 of record NZ_JBIURV010000001.1, on the reverse strand, counting down.
CATCGGCAAGTGGACGTACTACCGACGCAACGAAACGGTGATCGCCGAGTTCGCCGCGCACGTCCGCGACGAGCTGTAGCTCACCGGTAGCCCACTCGATTTCCGTGCGCACACCTTCTCTCACAGCTCAATGTATCTACTTTTCTAGATTTGATGAAAGGTCGCGATGAGAAAGACCTCCCTCACCGTCCTCGTGCTCGCCCTGGGCGTGTTCGGGATCATCACCACCGAGATGGGCATGGTCGGCGTACTCCCCCAGGTCTCGGCCGAGCTCGGTGTCACGCCGTCCGCCGCGGGGTGGCTCGTCGGCGTCTTTGCCCTGGTCATCGCCGTGTCCGGGCCGTTCACCACACTGCTCGCCTCCGGCATCGACCGCAAGAAGGTGCTCGCCGCCGCAATCGCGGTGTTCGCCGCCTCCAATGCCGTCTACGCGCTCACCACGCAGTACGAGGTGATGCTGGCCTTCCGCGTCGTTCCCGCCCTCTTCCACCCCGTATTCTTCGCTGTCGCGCTCGCTACCGCCGCGCGGCTGGTGCCCGCCGGGGACGCGACCCGGGCCACGACGACCGTGTTCGGCGGAGTCACCGTCGGCTTCGCCTTCGGCGTGCCGCTGACCTCGTACCTCGCCGAGCATGTGTCCCTGGCGTCGGCGTTCTGGTTCGGTGCGCTCGTCAACCTGATCGCCTTCCTCGGCATCCTGCGGTTCGTACCGTCGATGCCTGTCGGGCAACGGGTGTCCTACGGTGCCCAGTTGAGCGTTCTCAAGCGGTCCCGGATGTGGCTGACCATCGCATCGGTCGTCCTCGTCTTCGCGGCGATGTTCTCGGTCTACGGCTACTTCGCCGAGTACCTCGGCCAGGTCACGCACATGGACGGCACCTGGGTCAGCGCCATGCTGATGGCATTCGGCGTCATCATGATCCTCGGGAATTTCGTCTTCGGCGGCCTGTTGCGGCGCAACCTGATTCGTACGGTGGTCGCCTACCCCGTCCTGTGTCTGCTCGTCTACGTGCTCCTGTACGCCGTCGGCCCGCTGTTCGCGCCGATGGTTGTGGCCGTACTGGTCTGGGGGGCCGTGCACTCGGGCGGGCTCATCGTGAGCCAGAGCTGGCTGGGGAGGGACGCCGTCGACGCGCCCGAGTTCGGCAACAGCCTCTTCATCTCGTTCTCGAACCTCGGCATCACCGTCGGAACCGCGGTCGGGGGCTGGGTCCTGGCCGAGTACGGTGCCCGTCAACTCGCCTGGGCAGGAAGCGGGTTCGCGATTGCTGCCTTGATTGCCATGGCTCTGAGGCTGGGACTGGACCGCGCCGGTGCGCAACAGGCGCCGCCCGCCGGCCAGGAGGTGCGGACACTCGGGGACGTCCGGAGCTGAGCCGACCGGCGCCGGTCATCGGGACTGCCTCGTACGCGGCCTGTCCGGTCGCCGCCGTCGCGGCCCAGATGCAGCGCCGCAGACGTGCCTCGGCCCACCGGCGAGCACCGGGTCAACTGCCCCGAACGGCACCGGAGTAGAGCGAATGCAGAACTACGGACCACGCTCGACTCGATGCCATATACGCTCGAAGATCACCCCCCTGAGACCCGGAACCGCACTATGGAGAGGACAGGTCGCAACATGGTGACCGAGACGAGCCGCCCTTCCCTCGACAACGGCCACAACACGGTCAACCGGGGGCACGCCCTTCGTCTGGCCGACGTGACCAAGGTGTACGGCAGGAACGGCCGCAGCGTCCGCGCCCTGGACGGGGTCTCCGTAGGGATCGAGCGCGGCTCCTTCACCGCGGTGATGGGCCCGTCGGGCTCCGGCAAGTCGACGTTCCTGCACTGCGCGGCCGGCCTCGACAAGCCGACCACGGGCCAGTCCTACATCGGGGACACCCAGCTCAACGACATGAACGAGACCCAGCTGACGAAGCTGCGCCGCCGGCGCATCGGCTTCGTCTTCCAGGCGTTCAACCTCATCCCGTCCCTGTCGGTCCGTCAGAACGTCGAGCTGCCACTGCGCCTCGCGGGCGAGAGCCTCGACAAGAACTGGCTCGACGAGATCCTCGGCCGCGTCGGCCTGGGCGGCCGGGCCGCCCACCGGCCCGCCGAACTCTCCGGCGGCCAGCAGCAGCGCGTCGCCATCGCCCGCGCCCTCATCACCCGGCCCGACGTCATCTTCGGCGACGAGCCGACCGGCGCCCTCGACACCGTGACCGCCAAGGAGATCCTCTCCCTGCTGCGCTCCTGCGTGACCGAGACCGGCCAGACCGTCGTCATGGTCACCCACGACCCGGTGGCCGCCTCGTACGCGGACACCGTCCTCTTCCTGGCCGACGGCAAGATCGCCGGACAGATGGATGCCCCGACCGCCGACCTTGTCGCCGAGCGCATGACACACCTGGGAGCGTGGGCCTGATGCTGCGCTACGCGCTGCAGACGCTCAAGGCCAGGAAGGGCGGCTTCATCGGCGCCTTCCTCGCCCTGTTCTGCGCCGCCGCCCTGGTCACCGCTTGCGGCATCCTCCTGGAGACCGGTCTGCGCGGCACCATCGCCACCGAGCGCTACGCCGCCGCCCCGGTCATCGTCGGCGCCGACCAGAACGTCCACCAGACCACCATCAAGGAGAAGAAAGGCAAGATCAAGGAGAAGCACAAGGCGAAGCCGCTGGCCGAGCGGGTCTGGCTGCCCGCGGGGACCACCGAGACCCTCGTCGGCCTGCCCGGTGTACGCAAGGCGGTGCCCGAGACGAACTTCCCGGCGTACGCGGTCGGCCCCCAGGGCCAGATCGTGCCGGGCATCGACGGCAAGCCGTCCTACGGCCACGCCTGGTCCTCCGCCGCACTGACCCCGTTCGAGCTGACCGACGGCACGGCACCCGCGGGCGCCGACGAGGTCGTCCTCGACCGGGAACTCGCGGCCCGCACCGGCCTCAAGACCGGCAGCAGCCTCGTCATCCAGTCGACCGGCGCCCCGACGACGTACAAGGTCAGCGGCATCGCGGCGGCCAAGGGCGGCGACCTGCACCAGCAGACCTCGCTGTTCTTCTCCGACGAGACCGCCCGCAACCTCTCCGGACGGGCCGGCCAGGTCGCGACCGTCGGCCTGCTGCCCAAGCCCGGCGTCTTGGCGAGCGAACTCGCGGACGAGGCCAAGAAGGCCCTCGCCGGCGACGGCCGCAAGTACGCCGTCGCCACCGGTGGCGAGCGCGGCCCCATCGAGTTCCTCGACGCGGGCAAGGCCCGGGTCAAGCTCGTCTCCATGGGCGGCGCCATGGGCGGTACGTCGCTGCTCGTCGCGATCCTCGTCGTCGTCGGCACGTTCGCGCTCTCCATCCAACAGCGTTACCGCGAGCTCGCCCTGCTGCGTGCCGTCGCCGCGACTCCCAAGCAGGTCCGCCAGCTGATCGGCCGCGAGGCCCTGATCATCGGCGGCCTTGCGGGCGGACTCGGCTCGGTCGTGGGTCTGCCCATCGCGTACTGGCTGCACAGCAAGTTCATCGACTTCAAGGCCATCCCCGACACCCTCGAACTCACCTTCAGCTTCGTGCCGTTCGCCGCCGCCATCGGCGCGGCCCTGCTCGGGGCGTGGGTCGCGGCCCGCATCTCCGCACGCCGCACCGCCCGCATCCGCCCGGCCGAGGCCCTGTCCGAGGCGTCCATGGAACAGCGCCACTTCGCGTGGGGACGGCTCGGCGTGGGGATGCTCGTCCTGGCCCTCGGTATCGGTGTGGTCGTCCTGCTGGGCTTCCTGCGCACCGAACCGGCCTCGCAGCCCGTCACGTTCCTGTCCGTCGTGGTCCTCGCCGTCGCGGTCTCGCTGCTCGGCCCGGTCATCGCCCGCATCGCCGTCGCGATCCTCGGGATCCCGCTGAAGTTCTCGCGCGTCGGCGGTCACCTTGCGACCGCCAACGCCCGGGCCAACGCCAAGCGGATGGCCGCTGCCGTCACCCCACTGGTCCTGCTCATCGGCATGGCCTGCACCGTCCTGTTCGTGCAGACCACCATGGGCGACGCCGCCTCGGCCCAGGCCAAGGCGGGCAACAAGGCGGACTGGGTGGTCGCTTCGAACGGCCCCGGCGTCCCCGCCGAGGCGACGGACGCGCTGCGCGCCGTACCGGGCGTCACCCAGGTCACCGAGATCGTCCGGACCCAGGTCCGCGTCGGCCTCGACAAGTACCCGGCGCAGGGCATCTCCGCACAGGGCCTCACCACGAACTGGGACCCGGACGTCTCCCGGGGCAGCCTCAAGGGCTTCGGGGACAAGAGCATCGCGATGAGCGACGTCTCCGCCGACCACCTCGGCAAGAAGCCCGGCGACACGCTCAAGGTGACGCTCGGCGACGCCACTGTGGCCGAGCTGAAGGTCGTCGCCGTCTACGAACGGGGGCTGGGATTCGGCGACCTGACCATGTCGCACGACGTGGTCGCCCGGCACGTCGACAACCCGCTCGCCTCCTCCGTCCTCGTCAAGACGGCCGGTGACGGCAAGGCGGGCCGCGAGCAGCTGACCGGCGCCCTCAAGCGCTTCCCGGGCATCGGCGTCCTCGACCGCACCCAGGTCGACGACCTCCAGGCCGACGTGCAGCAGTCCAACGCCGAGGTCAACTACCTCGCGATGGGCCTGATCATCGCGTTCACCGCGATCGCCGTGGTCAACACCCTGGCCATGTCGGTTTCGGACCGCACCCGCGAGTTCGCCCTGCTGCGGCTCGTCGGCACGACCCGCCGCCAGGTGATGTCGATGCTCAGGATCGAGTCCGCCCTGATCGTCCTGGTCGCCGCGGTGCTCGGCACGGCCATCTCGCTCGCGGTGCTCACCGCATTCAGCGTCGGGATGACGGGCGCCGCCCAGCCGTCCGTCGACCTGCCGATGTTCCTCGGGGTCCTCGGCTTCGCCGCGGTGCTCACCGCGGTGGCGACGCTGGTCCCCGGCCGCGTCGCACTCGGCGGACGCCCGGCGGACGTCATCAACGCCCGCCAGTAGGCCGACGCACCACGTCAACACCTCAGGGGTGTACGGCAGTTCAGCTCCCGTGCACCCCTGAGTGCTGCACGGAGGCATCGCGTGCGGCGTCCAGCCAGCGGAGATCACCGATCCTGCCGTCCGCGAACCACTTCGGGCTCAGCTGCTCGACGACGGCGACGAGTGCGTTCTGCTCGGCCTCGGTCAGTTCCACGACGGCGCCGGCCGCTGCTGCCGAAAGCGGCAGGGAAAGCGTACGGGTCTCGGACATGTGGACATTCCTTCGGCCGGTCGGAAATTACCGCCGCGCTCCACCTGCGCAGGGCGGTGATCCGGCGCCGCAGCCTCCGCCCCGCCGCGTGATCACGACTCAAGAGAGGCCCTAGTGTGGCTCCCACGAGCCGACCAGGAGGGCCGTGGCCCATGGGGACGACGAGCGCGAACGACTTTACCGGGCGGGGGGCGCGAGGATCTGCTCGCGCTCGTTGCTGATCAGCGCACCAACTTTCTCCATACCGTCGCGGGCGTCGGCGATGAGCAGGCCGGCGTCGCCACCACCGTCAGCGAGCTGACGCTCGGCGGCCCGCTCAAGCATCTCGGCGAGGTACAACGGACTTGGCTCGCGGTGGTCGACGGTACGGCGCCGGGCGAGGTCGACCGGGCCGATCTCGACCCCGACGGCACCCGGATGACCAAGGGCGAGACCCTGGCCGGGCTGCTCGATGCGTTCCACGCGGCGGCAGCGGAGTTCGATCGCACGGTCCGGCAGGAGCCCGACCTCGACCGCCTCGTGACTCTCCCGCAGTATCCCTGGTCGCCGCCGGAACCGATCACGTGGACCGTCCGCCACGTACTGTTGCATGTTTTCCGGGAGATCGCGCACCACAGTGGGCACGCGGACATCGTCCGCGAGGCGCTGGACGGTGCCAGCACCACGGCGCGCATGGTTGAGGCCGCCTCGCGCGGCGGCGATGTGGCCGGCGACGGCTGACGGCAGGTGACCGGGGCGGAAGGGAGCTGGAGGCGGCGGCTGGAGCGGGCCGGGTCCAGTGAAGCATGTGCGGCCGAATGAGTGCCGATCGAGCCGTCTCCGGTACGCGCGACAGGGAGTTTCAGGAGACTGGCAGTCAGCGCTGAAGGTGCCTCTTGACAGTTCGCACCGAAGGTCGATTTCCGGCCACAACACAACGCACCGTACGCTGCAACACATCGGTCACCATCGGTCGGCCGGGAGAGAAGGGCGACAACATGACCTCCGAGACCAACACACTCGGCACCATCGATGCTACAACTGCCTTGCTGCAGGCGGAACTTCCTCGCCTGGAACAGCACCAGCAAACCCTGGAAAAGGAGCTCGCGACCGTCACCGAGCGCCTGGAATCGGTGCGGACCGCACTGACGGCCCTGCGCTCGCTGTCCACCTCCCCTGTTTCCTCCTCGAACACGGAGGCGCAGGAGGTCAAGGCAGAGGACGTCAAGGCGGAAGCCGAGGACGTCAAGGCGGAGGCGAAGACCGAGAGCGTTGCCGCTCCCAAGATTCCGCAGCAGGCTCAGAATTCCATTGACGCCGCCGTCCCGGCGGAGGTCCCGCAGGAGCCGGCAGCGGCCACTCCCGCGCGCCGCACCGCCCGGAAGACTTCCGCGCCCAAGGGCCGCAAGCAGGCTCCCGCCAAGCCGAAGAGCGAGCGCGGGCAGGCCAAGAAGGCCGTCGCCACCAAGTCCGCCAAGCCCGCGAAGGCCACGGCGCCCGCAAAGGCCACCGCGCCCGCCAAGGCCGCCAAGCCCGCAAAGGCCACCGCGCCCGCAAAGGACGCCAAGCCCGCAAAGGCCCGGGCGCCGAAGAAGGCAGCGCCTGCCGCGCCTGCCACGCCTGCCGTCGACGACAGCGGCAGCCTCACCGAGATGGCCATGAAGGTGCTGTCCACGTTCGGCGACACCCCTGTCCGTGCCCGCGAGGTCACGAAGGCCCTGGGGCGTGAGCTCACCCCCAACAGCATCAACACCGTACGCAGCACCCTGGACCGGCTCGTCGGCACCTCCCGGGCGCACCGCGCCGGCCGAGGCCTGTACCAGGCGCCCGCCAACTGACGCTTCCTGCAAGGGAATTCGTTCAGACGCCCCCGTCACGGCCCGATGGCCGTAGCGGGGGCGAAGGCGCTCCTGCATCGCGCTTCGGTGGTTGATCCCGATGGTTTTTCAGCACGCTCTGTAGGTTGCAGGCATGTCTTCATCACTTCGCCTCGAAAAGGTCACGTCCGACAACGTCGAGGCCGCCTGCCTGCTGAAAGTACGCCCCGACCAGGACTCGTGAAGCCGGTCGCCTGGTCGCTGGCTCAGGCGTATGCCGCACCCGAGGTCGCCTGGCCCCGGCTGATCTTCGACGGTGAGCGGCTCGTGGGCTTCGTCATGGCCTTCTTCGATGTCCGGTTCGATCCGGACAAGCCGGATGACAGGCTCCGCTCCGGGCTCTGGCGGCTGAACATCTCCGCCGATGAACAGGGTCGCGGTTACGGCCGCTTCGCCGTGGGGGCGGTGTGCGAGGAGATACGGCGGCGCGGGCAGACGCGAACGACCGTGACCTGGGTTCCCGGGGCGCACGGGCCCGAGAAGTTCTATCTGAAGCTCGGTTTCCGGCTGACCGGGGAGATGAGCGGGGACCAGGTCGTCGGTGAGCTGGAGCTCGGCGACGTGTAGTGCTGTGGCCGTAAGCGGCCACAGCAACCCAATGGATCACTCGATGCGGTCGGCGATGATCCGCGCGCACTCCATGGACTCGCTCCGCGTCGTGTCCACCTCCAGGTCGTAGAGCACGCCCCGGTGGACCACGTCCGCCTGCGACGCCGCCATTCCCGTGACCCGGTCGCCGCGCGCGATCTCACGGGCTGCGGCAACCGCGCTCTCGCACCGGACGCCCACCCACAACACCTGCACTCCACCGAGCGCCTTCTGCCATCGCTGCTGCGACGCCGCCCCGCCGAGGAAGACCTCGTCGACGATGACCCTGGCTCCGGCCCGGGCCATCGTGGCGACACCCTCGATCCACGCCGTCTCCAACGTACGGAACCCGGAGCCGACGATCACCTCACCGTCCGGAGCGAACTCGATGCCCGCGTCCGACGCCTGCATGGACGCGGGCATCGCCTGGATCAGTGTGTCGACCCCGAAGGCCAGCCAGGGGTCCGGCAGGACCGCCTGCAGGCACCGGGCGATCCCGGACTTCCCCGAGCTGGAGCCACCGTTGAGCACGATCATCCGCGTCATCACCGCGCCACTCCAGAACCGTGTCCCCCGGGTGACACGCCCTTTTGCCGACACGACGCCGCCGGGCGTTCACGGCTCGCAGATCTCACTTTGATGCTCTCACCGCCGCAGCAGGCCGTCTTCGATGCCATCGAAGGCAGCAGGATGATTGATGGGATGGTCGAGGAGAACGTCCTCCACGACGGCGAATCCGTTCGTGAGGGTCAAGGCCTCGGGTGCGAGGTCCGCGACGACACTCTCGGCCGCGTCGGGGAGCTGCCTCACCTGAGCGCTGGTCAGGTAGCCCTCCGCAAGCAGGTCTCCACTGTGAGCCGCCACACGGCGCAGGGTGAACAGGCGGTGCAGCAAACGCAGCTGGCGCTGTGCTTCGGGGTGAGGAGCCTGGTCGGCGGCGTCCAGAAGAGCTTGGGCGGCCTGGCTGTGTGCGTAGGCGTCGACCAGTTCCAGAGCCGGTGTGACAGTGGTGTTCCACCGGTTGAGGGGATTGCCGGCCGGTGCGCTGCGCAGGCGCGTACGTGCGCGCTGGTGCCAGATGCGTTCGATGTCCGCCAACAGGTCTTGGAGGAAGGCCGGATCGTCGAGGTCGCGAGCCTCGGGCGGCGCGTCATGGGGCTCCTTCGGAGTGAAGTGTCCAAGAAGCATTTCGCCGGCGGCCTTGACCCAGATGACGAGGTTGTCACCCTCCGCGGTGATGGTTCCCTCGTTGGCTGCCAACTGGCCCGCGATTCCGTTGGCCAGGAAGAGTCCCTGCGCACCGCAGCGTTCACGGCACTCGGTCATGACGGCGCGGGCCCGCCAGGTGATCCAGCCCTTGGCTATGGCTGCGAACCGCTCGCCGTTCTCCCGCTCCGGCTCCGTTGCCTGCGCCCACTGCCGTACCGCGGCGCGGTGCAGGAGAGTCGCGGCGTAGGTGGTGGCGATGGCGTCGACGAGCGGAGCGTGGTGGCTGCGGTGAGCGAACAGCGGAACGCTGCCGCCGGCCGTCACGCCGGAAGTCTGCCTCGCGTGGGCGTGCCGTACGGCTACAGCGAGCGCGTGGCGCGTGACACCGAGGCTGTAGGCGCTCATGCAGAGCTTGCCGGCGGTGACGCGGCCGATGGAGTGCAGGAAGCGCTTTCGGGGGCTGCCGATCGAACTCGTGAAGACGCCTTCCGGTGTGAGGCGTCCGTGGTCGGACTGCAGAAGCGCTTCTTGTGGCAGCCGGACGTTGTCAAAGGATGTGATGCAGTGGTCGACAGGGGCGGTGGCTGTCTGGGGCAGCCTGCGTATCTCGACTCCTGGCATCGGTCGCCCGGTCTCGTCGCTGAGAGGAGTAAGAAACAGGAAGACGCCCTGGTCCTTGCCGTCCGTGATGAGGCGGGCAGCGACGACAGCGGTTTTGGGGCCGCCGGTGGAGCTGGTGTTCGGCATGAACTTGCGGGCGGCCACATTGGGAGTGTTCAGCACGAACTCGCCCGCGGTTCGGTCGTACGTGGCGGTGGTCTCCAGCTGGGAGGCGCTGTTGCCGTGCCCGGCCTCCGTGCACAGAAACGTTCCTGTACGCCGCAGCTCGGCGAACTCCCGCAGATCGCGGTTCGGGCCCGACGTGTGTTCGAGGAGGCTGCCGAGGAAGAGGTTGTAGTGGATGCTCGCCACCGTTCCCAATCCCGCGTCCACCGGGCCGACCCATTCATGGAGTGCCGTGAGTCGTTCCACATCGACCACGAAGTCCTCGGGGCTGTCGAGTGCCTCGTTGATCAGATGTAAACGCTCGTAGGACAGTGCGGCACGTTCATCGGGCGACAGCCCTTCTCTGAAGCTGAATGGCTCAGTACTGAACAGCTTGCGCCAGGGCTCGTGGAGCTGATCCAGCCGTTCGCCGAAGAGCGCCCGCGTCAGCGCTGCGACGGTCGAAGAGGCCTGGTCAGAGGGGATTGAGGTCTTGATCACTTTCGGAACGCTAGCTCATACGTTCAGTTAGCACGGCGTGATGATCAACACGATTGAGATCACTTGGATGTTGGTACTGGCTCGTTTCGAGGTGCGGGTTTCCCTGCTCTCCGGGAGTGCGTGAGGCCCCCCTCGACGCTCCTGATCAATACGCCTGGGGGCCGTCAATGCCACGCCGCGGAGTGAGAGTTCCGAGCGGTCGGCTGTGCGCGGGGGCGCACTCCGAGCTGTTGCCGGAGTGGGAACACTGTGGCTGCTCACCCTCCTCGGTCATGCCCTCTGTTGCCTCGCGGAGCACCTTCAATTTTCGTCCGTTGCGGAGGGCGGGCAACGTGGCAGCGCCCCGGCCGCGCTGATTGCTCAGCCACGAGAGGCCTCTGCCATTCCGAACAGGGGCCCCTCGCAGTTGCTGCCTGGGGTCAGCTCGGTTGGTCTCCCGTGTAGCGGTAGATCGCGCCATCGGAGTTGACATGCCAGACGGTGCCGTCGGCGGCCACACCGATGTCCACCGCCTTACCGGGGATACCGACCCACGGGTTGGAGTCATGCCCGGTGTACCGGTACATCTGGCCCAGAGAGTTCACACCCCACACATGAGTCCTGGACCCGACCGAGATACGGGTGAGGCCGCCGGAGACGGCGACCCAGTCGGTAGAGCCCTGATCCCCGGTGTAGCGGTAGATCCCGCCGGCGGAGTTGACATGCCAGACGGTGCCGTCGGCGGCCACACCGATGTCCACCGCCTTACCGGGGATACCGACCCACGGGTTGGAGTCATGCCCGGTGTACCGGTAC